>NZ_JBMDIO010000002.1:0-310384 GCF_057808725.1 Novosphingobium sp. FG90 | reverse complement strand
GGTCGAGCCGGGCTGACCACCGCTACCCGGCCGCTCGTCCGAGCAGGTGGACAACGAACCCCCGCGTCCCGGTGTGGACGCTCCCGGCGCCGACCCGATGTTCACTTTCGGATGCGTTGACTTCCCCCGGCGTTACGGCCCGCACTCGCCAGCGGGTATTGTCGTATGTGCTGCACGCACAGCCCCGTCATCCCAGCGAAAGCCGGGACCGCTGGCCGCGCAAAGCCCAACCCTCGGCAGGGTGCCCTGACGATAGGTGGCATCAACAGGCCAGCGGTCCCAGCTTTCGCTGGGATGACGGGTCTTTTTGGGGGCGCAAAGGTCGGCGCTCTGCTCATCGGGCTTCGACACGCTCAGCCTGAGCGGAATTTGGACGAATTACGCCACCCCCGCTCACCCTGAGCTTGTCGAAGGGTCCCAGCTTTCGCTGGGATGACGGGGTTGTTTGCGAAATTCCTCCCCGAGCTTGCCTCGGGGAGGAATTGGCGGTCAGCCTAGGATTTCGTCGAAGAACGACAGCATCGATGCCCACGACTGGCGATCGGCGCTGACGTTGTAGTCGAGGAAGGCCATGCCCTTGTCCGGGCTGTGCGGGTCGGTGAAGCCGTGCTTCACGTTGCCGTAGCTGTGGAAGTGCCAGTTAGCCCCGGCCGCATCCATCTCCTCCCAGAAGGCGACGACGTGCTCGCGCGGGACGAGCGGGTCGGCGTCGCCGTGGCAGACGAGGATGCGGGGCTTGATGCCGCCGGGCCGGGCCGGCGCTGTGGTGGGCAAAGTGCCGTGGAAGCTGACCACGCCGGCCAGATCCTCACCCGCACGGGCCGCTTCGAGAACTGCCTGACCGCCCATGCAATGCCCGATCGCAAAGACCTTGAGACCATTTGCGATGCCGCGAAGCGCATCGATCCCGGCGATGATGCGGGCGCGGTAGTAGGCGTTGTCGGCGCGCAGCTTCTCGGCGACGGGGAACGAGGCCTCGAAGCTCTCGATCGGCTCTCCGTAGAAGTCGGTGATCATCACCAGATAGCCCTCTGCGGCAAGGCGCTTGGCGCGCTCCTCCATCAGCGGGATGACGTTGGCGATCGTCGGGAACAGGGCGACGGCCGCGCGGGCTGCGCCTTCGGGGCGGGCGAGCCAGCCGGTGAGGGCGACACCGGCGTGTTCGTAGGAAACGGGTTCAAGCGTGGGAGTGGTCGTCACGGTTGTATTACTCCGGCAGGAAATCGGGCACCGAGAGATAGCGCTCGCCGGTGTCGTAATTGAAGCCGAGGACGCGGCTGCCTGGGGGCAGGTCCTTCAGCTTCTGGGCGATGGCGGCAAGCGTCGCGCCCGAGCTGATGCCCACGAGCATGCCTTCCTCGGTGGCGCAGCGGCGCGCCCAGTCCTTGGCGTCGGCGGGATCGACCTGGATGGCGCCGTCGATCGACTGGGTATGCAGGTTGCCCGGGATGAAGCCCGCACCGATGCCCTGGATCGGGTGAGGGCCGGGCTGGCCGCCCGAGATTACCGGAGAAAGGGTGGGCTCCACCGCATAGGCCTTCATCGAAGGCCAGGTTGCCTTTAGCGTTTCGGCGCAGCCGGTCAGGTGGCCGCCGGTGCCGACGCCGGTGACGAGCACGTCGATCGGCTCATCGGCGAAGTCCTTGAGGATTTCCTGCGCGGTCGTCTTCACGTGGACGTCGACGTTGGCGGGGTTGTCGAACTGCTGGGGCATCCAGGCGCCCGGGGTCGCCTCGATCAGCTCCTTGGCGCGCTCGATCGCGCCCTTCATGCCCTTTTCGCGCGGGGTGAGGTCGAACCTGGCGCCGTAGGCCAGCATCAGGCGGCGACGCTCGACCGACATCGATTCGGGCATGACAAGGACAAGGGTGTAGCCCTTGACCGCTGCCGCCATGGCAAGGCCGATGCCGGTGTTGCCCGATGTCGGCTCGATGATGGTGCCGCCGGGCTTGAGGCTGCCGTCGGCCTCGGCCGCCTCGATCATGGCGAGGCCGATGCGGTCCTTGATCGAACCGCCGGGGTTGGAACGCTCTGCCTTCACCCAGACCTCATGGTCCGGAAACAGGCGCGAGAGGCGGATGTGCGGGGTGTCGCCGATAGTGGCGAGGATGCTGTCGGCCTTCATGATTTCTGCTCCCAACGGGCTTCGAAGGTACGCGCCCGGCGCAGTTCCGGGAAGAACCAGGCCCAGGCGAGGGTGATGACTATGGCAGCGCTGCCGCCGAAGACAACTGCTCCGGTTGCCCCGAGAAGGGCTGCGGCAAAGCCGGACTGGAACTCGCCCAGTTCGTTCGACGCGGAGACGGCAAGGCCGGAAATGGCGGAGACGCGCCCGCGCACGGTGTCGGGCGTGCGCAGCTGGACGAGCGAGCTGCGGATGAACACCGAGATCATGTCGGCGGCGCCGAGGCAGGCAAGGCAGGCGAGCGACAGCAGGAAGTGGCGCGAGAGACCGAAGCCGATGGTCGCGGCGCCATAAGCCACGACGGCCGCCAGCATCTTGACGCCGACGTTCGACTGCAGCGGGCGGAACGAGAGCCAGAACGCCACCACCGCCGCGCCTGCCGCCGTCGCTGCGCGCATCTGGCCGAGACCCTCGGGACCGACGTGCAGCAGGTCGCGGGCGAAGACCGGCATCAGCGCGGTCGCGCCGCCGAGCAGCACGGCGAAGAGGTCGAGCGTGATGCAGCCGAACAGGAAGCGCTCGCTCCAGACGAATTTGAAGCCGTCGACGATCTGGCGGATCGGATGGGCCTTGGCCGGGTCACGCGGGATGGCGGGCAAGTGGCGGATCGCCTGGATGGAGATCGAGGCGCCCAGCGTGAACAGCGCCGAGCACCAGTAGGGCAGGGCATGGTGGGCCGCGAACATGAAACCGTAGGCGGCAGGGCCGATGATCGTGCCCGCCTGCATCGCAATCGAATTGAAGCCGATCGCACGCGGGATCAGCTGCGAGGGCACGATATTGGGCGCGATCGCCGACATGGCCGGGCTGATGAAGACACGCACCATGCCATGCATCACCGCGAAGGCGTAAAGTACCGGCAGGCTGCGGATTTCCAGCGTCGTGACGATGCCGAGACCCAGCGCGACGCACATGTCGAGCAGGGCGGCGGTGCCCGCCACCTTGCGGCGGTCGAACCGGTCGGCGACGACACCGGCCACGGGGGTCAGCAGGAACACCGGCAGGAACTGCGCGAATCCGAGCAGGCCCAACTGGAACGAAGCCTGGGTGATCGACATGCCGTAGTCGGCACGGGCGACGTCGTAGAGCTGGTAGCCGATGATGACGACCGTACCCGTCGTCGCCAGCACCGCGAAGAAGCGGGCCAGCCAGAACTTGCGGTAGTCGGCGATCTGGAGCGGCGAGCCAGGGGCGCCGTCAGGAGAAGAATGGGGGAGACTCACGCCGTGCTGCATGGCAGCGTGGCTTCCCCTTGCCAAGACAGGCCTATATTGATTTTTCTTCTTTGATTTTCTCGATAGGTGAACTTGGCCCACGGCGGGGCCGGTCTTGCGAACTTTTTATCGGCGAGGGCGCAGGCGGGGGTTAGGCTGCAGCGTATCGACCAGTTTCAGGAAGTCATCGACCCGGATGATGCGCTCGAACTGAAAACCGGACCGGCCTTCGTGAGTCCAGATCATGTGTGCCTCGATCCGGCCCACTACCGGCAGCCGCATCACAAGGCGTTCACCGCGCTCCAGCGCCATCTCGCCTTGAATCATGAAACCCTGGGCGGAGATGTTCACGATGTGCAGATCGAGGTCGCCAAGTTGGCGGTGCTCGGCGATCACGGTGTAATCGACCGGATGACGCGCTGCGCGCCGTTTGTCGGTTACAGTGAGCTGCGCTCCTGCACTCATGGTTTCATGCCTTTTGCTTTTTGCCGTCGAAGAACTCTAGGCTCAAATGGCAAACAAGCGGTTAATTCCGCCGACCCCGCCTGGGAGGACAGCCCGAGGGAGCCCGGGCAGGAGTCGGCGGCTCCGAGTTGTCAGATACCTTTTATGACGCCGTGCTTTTTCTTGCCGACGCTGAGCTTGCGGCTTTCACCGCCGGCCAGCGTGATGAGCAGGGCGGGATCGTCCATCGCCACGTCGTCGAGACGCACGGCGCCCTCGGCGATCTTGCGCTTGGCCTCGCCGTTCGAGGCCACGAAGCCGAGAACGGTGCAGGCGGCGCCAAGGCGAATGCCCTCAGGCCCGACTTCGATGGTCGGCAGGTCGCCGCCCATGCCGCCGCCCGCGAACGTCGTCTGCGCGGTGGCCTCTGCCGACTTCGAGGCTTCCTCGCCGCGGCACAGCTTCGTCGCCTCGTTGGCGAGGACGATCTTGGCGGCGTTGATCTCGTTACCTTCAAGGGCTTCGAGGCGCTCGATCTCGTCCAGCGGCAGGTCGGTGAACAGGCGCAGGCGCTTGCCGACGTCACGGTCGTCGGTGTTGCGCCAGAACTGCCAGTAGTCGAAGTGCGAAAGCTGGTCCTCGTTCAGCCATACCGCACCGCCGACCGTCTTGCCCATCTTGGTGCCGTCGGCATTGGTGAGCAGGGGCGTCGTCAGGCCGAAGACCTGCGTGCCGTCGACGCGGCGGGCAAGCTCCACGCCGTTGACGATGTTGCCCCACTGGTCGGACCCGCCCATCTGCAGGCGGCATCCGGCCTTGCGGGACAGTTCGAGGAAGTCGTAGGCCTGCAGGATCATGTAGTTGAATTCGAGGAAGCTCAGCGACTGTTCGCGATCGAGCCGCAGCTTGACCGAGTCGAAGCTGAGCATCCGGTTGATCGAGAAGTGCTGCCCGATATCGCGCAGGAACGGAATGTATTCCAGCTTGTCGAGCCAGTCGGCATTGTCGACCATGATGGCGTCGCTGGGGCCGTCGCCGAAGGTCAGGAAGCGTTCGAACACGCGGCGGATCGAGGCCACGTTCTGCGCGATCGTGTCCTCGGTCAGCAGCTTGCGCGCTTCGTCCTTGAAGCTGGGGTCGCCGATCTTGCCGGTGCCGCCGCCCATCAGGACGATCGGCTTGTGCCCTGCGCGCTGCAGCTGGCGCAGCATCATGATCGAGACGAGGTGGCCGACGTGCAGCGAAGGCGCGGTCGGGTCGAAGCCGATATACCCCGGCACCACCTGCTTCTCGGCGTAGGCGTCAAGGCCCTCAGCGTCGGTGAGCTGGTGGATGTAGCCTCGCTCTTCGAGGAGGCGCAGCAGGGTCGAATTGTAGGTCATCGGTTCCGCTTCGTGTTGTAGGAGCGGCGCGCCTAGCACGGGGAGGGGGGGAAATAAATGGATGGTCTTCCACCGTCGTCCCGGACTTGATCGGGACCGCTGGCCGTGAACCGCCTAACTCTCGGCGCGCGCAGCTGGGGCTTCGACAAGCTCAGCTTGAGCGATTTTGAGAGCAGACCTTTAAATCCCGCTCAGGCTGAGCTTGTCGAAGCCTCTCCGCCCAGAGAGGAACTGCATTGCCACACCGCCCGCTCAACGCCTAGCGAGTGATCATGACCGAACTCGTCTTCCACCCCGCACATCCGCCACTCACCGTTCGCAGCGTGGAGGCGCGGATCATTGGGCATGATGCCCGGTGGCTGCGGGCGCGATGGAAGATCTTGGGCGCGGCGCGGCTGGTCGTCCCTCCCTTCGCCGGCAAGGGCAGGGCGGACGGCTTGTGGCAGACCACCTGCTTCGAGCTGTTCCTCCTGCACGCGCAAGGCCCCGGTTACACCGAGATCAACCTCTCTCCCTCCGAGCGCTGGAACGTCTACGACTTCACCGCCCGGCGCGAGGGCATGGTCGAGCGGCCGATGCCGCGCGAACCCGAGTGCACCATGCGGCAGGGCACCGACATGGCGATCTTCGATGCCGCGATCCCCGTCGCCGGGCTTTCCTCCGCGCCATGGCAATGCGGGTTCACGGCGGTGATCGAGGAGAAGGGCGGGCACAAAAGCTACTGGTCGCTCATCCACGGCGGCGATGCGCCGGACTTCCATGATCCGGCTTGCTTCACGGCGACCATTGCGGCACCCACCGCGCCATGAAATTCGGCACCATCAAGTTCGGAATCGACCGCCTGCTGGCGGACCCCACCCTGCGCGCGCCGCTCGAAGGCAAGCGTGTCTCGCTCGTCGCGCACCCCGCGTCAGTGACCGAGGGGCTGGTCCATTCGCTCGACGCGCTGATCGCGGCGGGCGTCAACGTGACCAGCGCCTTCGGTCCGCAGCACGGACTCAAGGGCGACAAGCAAGACAACATGGTCGAAACCATGGACGAGGTCGATCCGCTCCATGGCATCCCGGTGTTCAGCCTCTACGGTGAAGTGCGCCGGCCCACCGCGGCGATGATGGACAGTGCCGACGTGTTCCTGTTCGACCTGCAGGACCTCGGCTGCCGTATCTACACGTTCGTCACGACGTTGCTCTACCTGCTTGAGGAAGCGGCGGTGCGGGGCAAGAGCGTCTGGGTGCTCGACCGTCCCAACCCGGCGGGCCGCCCGGTCGAGGGCACCACGCTGCTGCCGGGGCAGGAGAGCTTCGTGGGGGCCGGCCCGATGCCGATGCGCCACGGCCTGACGCTCGGCGAAATGGGGCACTGGTTCATCCGCCATTTCGGCCTCGACGTCGATTACCGCGTCATCGCGATGGAAGGCTGGAAGCCCGATGCCGCGCCGGGCCACGGGTGGCCGCAGGACCGCATCTGGATCAATCCCAGCCCCAATGCCGCAAATGTCAACATGGCCCGCGCTTATGCCGGAACCGTGATGATCGAGGGCGCGACGGTCTCCGAGGGCCGGGGCACCACCCGCCCGCTCGAAGTCCTGTTCGGCGCGCCAGACATCGACGCCAAGGCCGTGCTTGCGGAAATGCGCGACTTCGCGCCCGAGTGGTTGGCCGGCTGCGCGATCCGCGAGTGCTGGTTCACACCGACCTTCCACAAGCACGCCGGCCTGCTGTGCAACGGCTTGATGATCCACGCAGAGGGCGGTTTCTACGACCACCACGCCTTCCGTCCCTGGCGCCTGCAGGCGCTGGCCTTCAAGGCGATCCGCCGCCTCTACCCGGACTATCCGCTCTGGCGCGACTTCCCTTACGAGTATGAGTTCGAGCGTCTGGCGATCGACGTCATCAACGGCGGCCCGGCACTTCGCGAATGGGTCGATGATCCGGCGGCCACGGCTGCGGATCTCGACGCGATCTCGGGCCGAGACGAAGCCGCCTGGCGGGCCGAAGTGGCGGACCTCCTGCTCTACTGAAGCCTGGACGAGGTCCGCAGCAAACAGACTTCGTAACATGCTTCGTCAGCGCGCCGGAATGACTTTCGCATCCCGGCCATCGAACACCGGCGGCTCGATCATCCGGCCGCTGCCTGCATCGGTCAGGACAGCGCAGCCGTTGATCCGGGTTTCGACCGCTCGCAGGTGCATGGGGTCGCCTTTGCCCTGCCGGTATCTGGCAGGACCGGCCGCCGCCACCCGCTCGGCCTTGTATGCGCACTTGCGCGTCTGGGCACCGGCGGCATTGGCGTCACCCTGGGCGGCGAGACCCGCGGCGAGCATGAGCAGGAATGTCGTCATCGGCCTTCTCCTTTGCTTGTTGATCCCATTGCGTCCGGGCTGCACTCGCGCGCAGCCGCCGGCCGGTCATCCCTTCTTGCGCGTCAGTTCGCGCATGGCGGCATCGAGGCCGTCGAGCGTCAGCGAGTACATCGCCCCGCCCATGATTTCACGCAACATGCGGGTGGAACTCGAATAGCCCCACTGCCGCTCGGGCGTGGGATTGAGCCAAACCGTCGCCGGATAAGTCTGCACCACCCGGTTCATCCAGACAGCGCCGGCTTCCTCGTTCATATGCTCGACAGAGCCGCCGGGATGGCTGATCTCGTAGGGGCTCATCGCCGCATCGCCGACGAAGATGACCTTGTAGTCGTGGCCGTACTTGTGGAGCACGTCCCATGTCGGCGTGCGCTGCGACCAGCGGCGGCGGTTGTCCTTCCACACGCCTTCGTAGAGGCAGTTGTGGAAGTAGAAGAACTCCATGTTCTTGAATTCCGCCGTGGCCGCGCTGAACAGTTCCTCGACGAGCCGGATGAACGGGTCCATCGAACCGCCGACGTCAAGGAACAGCAGGACCTTCACCGCATTGTGCCGCTCCGGCCGCATGACGACGTCGAGCCAGCCCTGCTTGGCGGTCCCGGTGATCGTGGCGTCAAGGTCCAGTTCCTCCGCCGCGCCTTCGCGGGCGAAGCGGCGCAGGCGGCGCAGCGCCACCTTGATGTTACGGGTGCCCAGTTCGCGCGTGTTGTCCAGATTGGCGAACTCGCGCTTTTCCCAGACCTTGATGGCGCGGCCGTGCTTGCCTTCTCCGCCGATGCGCACCCCTTCGGGGTTGTAGCCCGAGTGGCCGAAGGGCGAAGTGCCGTTGGTGCCGATCCACTTGTTACCGCCCTGATGGCGCTTTTCCTGCTCTTCCAGGCGCTGCTTCAGGGTTTCCATGATCTCGTCCCACGAGCCGAGGGACTTTACCGCCTCCATCTCCTCGGCCGAGAAATAACGTTCCGCGAGCTTCCTGAGCCAGTCCTCGGGTATCTCCACCGGCTGCTGGCCGTAGTCGCTGAAGATGCCCTCGAAGACCTTGCGAAACACCTGGTCGAAGCGGTCGAGCAGTCCCTCGTCCTTCACGAAAGTGGCGCGGCTGAGGTAGTAGAACGCCTCGGGCGTCTGCTCGATCACATCCTTGTCGAGCGCCTCCAGAAGCACGAGATGCTCTTTGAGCGATGCCGGAATGCCGGCGCTGCGCAGCTCGTCGATGAAGTTCAGGAACATGGCGCGCTGCCTCGGCGGGTTGACACGGAATGCACGGTGAAAATGTGTAACCTTACGTTCGAAACGCCCGGATTTCCGCGACTTTCCGAAAATGCGGTGTGACCTTTGGGAGAACCGCAAGGTGACAGGCTGGCGAGAGGCGGCGGATTGGTCATGCGGCGCATCCTATCGGTCCTGCGAACTGTAGGAAAATGCCGCAGCGGTCACCCGCGCCTTAGGCCGATGCACGGCCGCGACCAGCACGAAGGAGATATACATCAGCAGATACCACGCGCCCAGCTTGCCGAAGTGGACCATCGCCCACCCGCTGCGCTGGCTGGGGTAGATCCAGGCGTGCGAGAAGGTGGCCAGGTTCTCCGCGAACCAGATGAACAGCGCGACGAGGAACCAGCCCAGCAGCAGCGGCATCCAGCGATCCTCGCGCCAGACGCGAAACCAGATGCGCGTGCGCGCGAAGCACAGCGCCAGCGCGGCAAACAGCGCGATGCGCAAGTCCGTCAGCCAGTGATGCGCGAAGAAATTGACGTATATCGCGATCGCGAGAACCACTGACAGCCCCTCGCGCGGGTAGCCGGTGAAGCGGAAGTCGAAAATCCGCCATATCCGCGCGATGTAGCTGCCGACGGCGGCATACATGAAGCCCGAGAACAGCGGCACTCCACCGACGCGCAGCATCGCTGCCTCGGGATATTCCCACGATCCCACGGAGGTCTTGAACAGTTCCATCACCGTGCCGACGACATGGAAGGCAAGGATGACCTTGGCCTCTTCCAGCGTCTCCAGCCGCAGGGCAAGCATGCCCAGCTGGATCGCCAGCGCGCTGATCGTCAGGAAATCGTAGCGCGCCAGCACCGCACCGGCCGGATAGAACAGGTACGTGCCGAGCAGCAGCACCAGCAGCAAAGCGCCGAACAGGCAGGCCCAGCCCTGCTTGAAGCCGAAGAGGAGGAATTCATAGACCCACGCACGCCAGCCCGGACGCGGCGTGAAACCCTCCAGCCGCGCACGAATGGCGGCGAAGCGGGTGTGGGTGGCCGGTCCTGCTGTCATGCCCCGGTGCTGTCGCTCAGTTCGGCGCTGGCGCCGGTGCGGGAGGCTGCTGCGGCCAACGCTCCAGCGCGGGGTCGATCACGGCCCAGTCCGGTGCATCGTCCGTCCAGATCGCCATCGCTGGCCTCACGCCATGATCGCCTTCAAGCATACCGATGCGGATCGTGCGGAACTGCGGGCGCGCGCTCGACCGACCGAGTACGGGACTGCCGCAGGCCACGCAGAATTCCTGCGTCAGCGTATTGCCGCTGGCTGCGACGTAAACGAATTCGCCGCGGTCGCCGGTCAGAACAACTGCCTCGGTCGGAAACATCGCATTGTGAGTCGGACCGCCGCCCGCCGCCTTCTGGCACTGGCGACACCAGCACTGGCGCGTGGCGACCGGTTCGGCGGTGATCTCGACGGTGACGGCGCCGCAGTTGCAGCGGCCGGAATAGGGTGCGGTCATCTCAGCGGTTTCCCCGGGCCATGAAGGCGAGCCTTTCGAACATCATCACGTCCTGCTCGTTCTTGAGCAGCGCCCCGTGCAGCGGCGGAATCGCCTTGCCGGGATCCTTGTTCTGCAACACCTCGAGCGGCATGTCCTCGTTCATCAGCAGCTTGAGCCAGTCAAGCAGTTCACTGGTCGAGGGCTTCTTCTTGAGGCCGGGCACTTCGCGCAATTCGTAGAAGATTTCCATCGCCTTGCGCACCAGCGTCTTCTGGATGCCGGGGAAGTGGACATCGACTATGGCCTCCATCGTCCCGCGATCCGGAAACTTGATGTAGTGGAAGAAACAGCGGCGCAGGAAGGCGTCGGGCAGGTCCTTCTCGTTGTTGGAGGTGATGACGACGATCGGACGTTCGACGGCGGCGACGTGCTCCCCGGTCTCGTAGACGTCGAAGGCCATACGATCGAGTTCGGCGAGCAAGTCGTTGGGGAACTCGATGTCGGCCTTGTCGATCTCGTCGATCAGCAGCACCGGCAGGCGCGGTGCGGTGAACGCCTCCCACAGCTTGCCCTTGCGGATGTAGTTGGAAATGTCGTGGACGCGCGCGTCGCCAAGCTGGCCGTCGCGCAGGCGGGCGACGGCATCGTATTCGTAGAGTCCCTGATGCGCCTTGGTGGTGGACTTGACGTTCCAGGTGATCAGCGGGGCGCCCAGTGCCTCGGCGATCTGCTCGGCCAGCACGGTCTTGCCGGTGCCCGGCTCGCCCTTCACCAGAAGCGGGCGGCGCAGCAGCACGGCGGCGTTGACCGCGACCTTCAGGTCTTCGGTGGCGACATAGTTGCTGGTGCCTTCGAAACGCTGCATCGGCTCGTCCTGCTCGTTTTAACTGGTTGATTAAGCCCTATGTGGTGCGGCGCAGCAAGGCAATATCGATCCGGATACGACGGCGAGGCGATGGACTTCCCCATCAGCGCGTTGCAGAGCAGAACGCATGGGGCTCGATATCCTGCGAAAGATGGACTGGCTGGGCGCGGCGCGTTGTCGCGCCTACCTGCGGATTCTCGCGGTGCTCAATGTCGCGATGCTCGTCTGGCTGGTGGCGGGCTCGCACGGCGGCATAGACCGCAACGGCTTCCTGCTGGGGAGCGATTTCATCAGCTTCTGGACGGTCGGGCACATGCTCCGGGCAGGTGCGGACGTGTACGACGCCGCCGCGCATATCGCCGCCCAAAGGGCCTTCTTTGCATCCGAGGGCGGTTACACCGCCTTCTTCTACCCGCCCTCGTTCCTGCCGTTCTGCCGGCCCCTGGGCGCGCTGGGCTATTTCCCTGCGCTCACCGCGTGGCTGGTGACGACAGGCGCGGTCTATGTCGCGAGCGTGCGGGCATGGTGGAGCAAGGCCGAAGTGCCCGCGCCGCTGTGGTTGCTGCTCCTCGCATTCCCGGCGGTGCCGATCGTGCTGACGCACGGCCAGACGGCGTTCCTCGTCGCGGGGCTGCTCGGAGCCGGGCTGTGGCTGGTGCCTTCGCGGCCCGTGATGGCAGGCGCGCTGCTGGGTCTGGCAACGATCAAGCCGCAGTTCGGGCTGCTCCTGCCGATCGTCCTGGTGTTGACCGGGCAATGGCGCACGATCTTCGCCGCTTGCTTGACCGCGGCGCTGCTCGCCGGCGCCTCGGCGCTGCTGTTCGGAGGTGAGGTCTGGGCAGGGTGGCTCGCCGCCAGCGTCCGCGCCGAGGGCGCCATGGCGGCAGGCGCGGTCGGGTATGCCAAGATGATGAGCCCATTCGCAGCGCTGAGGCTTCTGGGCGCTCCGACTCCGGCGGCTTACGCGGTGCAGGTGGCGGCGTCGCTGGCGGTTGCCGGTGCTCTGGCGCTCGCCGCGTGGAAGGAGGGCTGGTCGGACGGATTGGCGGCCCTGTCCCTTGCCGGGGCGCCGCTGGTGACGCCTTTCGTGCTCGACTACGACATGGTCCTGCTGGCGTTCCCGCTGCTCTGGCTGACGGGGGAGGGACTGCGCCGGGGTTTCGCCAGCTGGGAAAAACTGGCGATCTTCCTCGCCTTCGCCGCGCCCGCCTTCGCGCGGCCGCTGGCGATGAACCTCACCCTGCCGGTCATGCCGATGGTGCTGGGCCTGCTCTTCGCGGTGTTGTGGCGACGGGTCAGCCGGCGACCTTCGCCAGCCGCAGCATGAGCAATTCGAAGCGCTTGCCATCGACCGGGGCCGTTGGATCGTTCCAGCTCCCCGTCACCACCGACCACGAGCCCGCCTTGTCGCGCAGCAGCCAGGTCATGCTGATCACGCCGTCTTCCGAACCGCCCTTGTAGCCCACGTAGCCCCGCGCGCGGGCGGTGGAATCGTCCATCGCCGGGTTGATGGCGAGGATGTCGAAGACCTCCCGGCTGTCGAGGCGGCGCAGGTCGTCCATCACCCCGGCGAGGTCGGTGGGAGAAGCGAACCATTCGATCCGATCGATCGCCACGGGGCCATGCCCGAAGACTTCGCCGGGATCTGCTTCGGCTATCCGTGACATGTCGAGCCCGGCAAGCTGCCGCTGCCGCTCCTGCGGGGACGCACCGGCGTACCGCTCGGCGACCGCCGCGCCGCCGCGCTTCAGGGCGAAGAGCTGCGCAGTCGTCATCATCGGCGCCATCGCTTCTGGTCTTGCATGACCGGCCAGACGCACCTCGCGGGCCAGCGCCTCCTGCCCGACGAGGCGCACCAGCATGTCGGTCGCGGTATTGTCGCTGATCGCAATCATCAGGCTCGCGAGGGTATGCACCGTCACCGGCGCGCCTTCGGGCAATGAATGGATTGTGCCGCTGGGGAAGGACTTGCCAGACACCGGCACGACGTCGCTCCAGCGCCGTTTGCCTTCCTTCACCTGCCGCGCCAGCGCCGCAAGGACGTAGAGCTTGAATGAGGAACCAACGGCGAAGGGCGTCGCCGCCTCGCGTCCCTTCATGAGCACGGGCGCACCATTGCCTAGCCGATAGACCGCGAACCCGGCCTTTCCGGGCAGACTAGCGAAGTCCGCTTCCAGCTTGTCGAAACTGTCGCCTGAAGGGGTCACCGCGAAGATGCGAAAGCCCGCCACCAGAGCCTTGTCGCCCGGCCCCAACTCGATCCGGGCGGGCGCCGTCGCGTTGGCAAGTCTCAGCGTGAACGTGGCCGAGCGCTGCTGCTCGCGCCGGAAATCGGCGTAGCCTTCCACTGCGCCGCCCTGGGCCGCGATTTGCGAGGTGAGGGCGCGCAGCCGTTCGACCGGGACTTCGTTCAGGAAGCGCGCGTCGAAGGTTTCGGTTGCATCGCGCGTGCCTTGCATGACTGCGACGACCTGCCCGACGCGCTCCTTGAGGAGTGCTTCGGTTGTATCCTGAGCTTTTGCCGTATCGCCGACGGCGCACCCCATCGCAAGAAACAGTACGCCTTTTAGAAAGCCGCGCCATCCGCTCATTGCCTGCCCCTCGGCTTTGACCATCACGGCAGGCTGACCGCAGGCGAACCCAAGGTCAACCGACCTTGATCGACTGGCCTTCGTCAGGCGTCGATCAGTTCGCGATCGACGTCGCCTGCCCGGTTCTGGATGAAGTGGAAGCGGTGTTCGGGATTGCGGCCCATCAGGCGATCGACGAGATCCTTCACGGCGAAGCGGCCCTCGTTCTCCTGCGGGAGGGTGATGCGGATCAGCGAGCGACTGTCCGGGCTCATCGTCGTTTCGCGCAGCTGCTGCGGGTTCATTTCGCCAAGGCCCTTGAAGCGGCCGACTTCGACCTTCTTGCCCTTGAACTTGGTCGCTTCCAGTTCCGCCCGGTGGGCATCGTCGCGCGCATAGGCCGAGGTCGCGCCCGAGGTCAGGCGGTAGAGCGGCGGCTGGGCGAGGTAGAGGTGCCCGCGCCGCACGATGTCCGGCATCTCCTGAAAGAAGAAAGTCATCAGCAGCGTCGCGATGTGCGCGCCGTCCACGTCCGCGTCGGTCATGATGACGATGCGGTCGTAGCGCAGGTTGTCGGCGTTGCAGTCCTTGCGCGTGCCGCAGCCGAGCGCGAGGCCGAGGTCGGCGATTTCCTGGTTGGCGCGGATCTTGTCGGCCGTGGCCGATGCGACGTTGAGGATCTTACCGCGGATCGGCAGGATCGCCTGCGTCTTGCGATCGCGCGCCTGCTTGGCCGAACCGCCTGCCGAATCGCCCTCGACGATGAACAGTTCGGTTTCGCCGTGACCTTCGCCCGAACAGTCGGTCAGCTTGCCGGGAAGGCGCAGCTTGCGGGCGTTGGTGGCGGTCTTGCGCTTGACCTCGCGCTCCGCCTTGCGGCGCAGGCGTTCGTCCATGCGCTCCATGACGGAGCCCAGCAGCGCCTTGCCGCGATCGAGGTTGTCGGTGAGGAAGTGATCGAAGTGATCGCGCACCGCAGCCTCGACCATGCGCGCGGCCTCCGGAGAGGTCAGGCGGTCCTTGGTCTGGCTCTGGAACTGCGGGTCGCGGATGAAGACCGAAAGCATGACTTCGCTGCCGGTCACCACGTCGTCCGGCGTGATGTCCTTGGCCTTCTTGGCCTGTCCGACGAGATCGGCGAAAGCGCGGATGCCCTTGGTCAGCGCGCCGCGCAGGCCCTGCTCATGGGTGCCGCCGTCGGGCGTAGGGATGGTGTTGCAGTACCAGGAATACGAACCGTCGGAATAGAGCGGCCAGGCGATCGCCCATTCGACGCGGCCCTGTTCCGAACCGTCCTCTCCGCGCGGGAAATCCTGCGAGCCCGAGAAGAACTGCGTGGTCACGCATTCGCGGCTGCCGATCTGCTCGGCGAGGTGGTCGGCAAGGCCGCCGGGGAACTGGAAGGTCGCTTCGGCCGGAACGCCGTCCACCGCCAGTGCGGGCGCGCACTTCCAGCGGATTTCGACGCCAGCGAAGAGGTACGCTTTCGAGCGCACCAGCTTGAACAGGCGGGCGGGCTTGAACTTCTGGTCGCCGAATATCTCGGTATCGGGCGTGAAGGTCACCGCCGTCCCGCGCCGGTTGGGCGCCGCGCCGACGCGCTGGATCGGCCCGAGCGTCACGCCGCGCGAGAATTCCTGCGCGTAGAGTTCCTTGTTGCGCGCCACTTCCACGCGCGTCTTCACCGACAGCGCATTGACCACCGAGATGCCGACGCCGTGCAGGCCGCCCGAAGTGGCGTAGGCCTTGCCGGAGAACTTGCCGCCCGAGTGCAGGGTGGAAAGGATGACCTCAAGCGCCGACTTGCCCGGGAACTTGGGATGCTCGTCGACCGGGATGCCGCGGCCGTTGTCGGTGATGGTGATGCGTCCGGCGGTGCCGGGTTCCTCCTCCAGCGTCACCTCGATGCGGTTGGCGTGACCGGCGACGGCCTCGTCCATCGCGTTGTCGAGGACTTCGGCCGCAAGGTGGTGCAGCGCACGCTCATCCGTGCCGCCGATGTACATGCCCGGGCGGCGGCGGACGGGTTCGAGACCCTCCAGCACCTCGATCGCGGAACCGTCATAGGACTCGCCGGTGGCGGCGGGGAGCTTGTCGAAGAGGTCGTCGGACATGGCGGCCACTATAGGGCGCGCGGAATCGTGGGGGCAAGCAGGGGTTTGCGCTTTATCCGCAGGGCCGGTTCAAAGGGAGAACGACGGTTTTGGACGGCGGGGGCTTCGACAAGCTCAGCCTGAGCGGTATCTTGAGGTTACTACTCACCTCCGCTCACCCTGAGCTTGTCGAAGGGGCTAAGCCCCAGCCTTACTCCCCGAACTTCACCGGCGCCGGGCTGACCACCTTCACCGTACCCGCACCGACCTCGCGCACTTCCAGCGCACGCTCGATCAGGCCGCCCTTGGTAAAACGGAACGCGCCGTCCACGCCGAGGAAGCCGCCGGGGAACGCCTTGGTATCGCGCAGGGTATCGGCCGGGAAGCGGGTGCCCGGCTTCCAGTCGCGCGCGACGCGCAAGGTCAGCAGCACCGCGTCGTAGCCGAGCGTGGCGATGCGGAACGGCTGGGTGCCGAAGCGGGCACGGTAGCTCTTGGAGAACTGGGCGAAGCGCTGGTCCGACACGGTCGAATACCACGCACCGGCAAGTGCGGCCGAGGCGTTGACGTCACGCTCGCCGCTCCACAGTTCGGTGCCGAGGATCTTCACGCCGGGCGTCTTCGCCGCGCCCTTGAAGGCGCTGGCCGCACGGACCGAGAGCGAGCCGCTGTCGGCGATCAGCAGGGCGTCGAAACCGCCCTTGGTCTTCACCCGCTGGGCGGCCGAGGCGATCGAGGTGGCGCTGCGCTCGTAGGGTTCCAGCGCGATCACCGAGCCGCCGCTGGCGCGCACCGCCTGCAGCAGCGCCGCGCTGGTGCGGTCGCCATAGTCGCCGCGCGGGACGAGCGCGCCGAACGTGGAGATGCCCTGCGAACGGGCGTACTGCACCGTGCGGGTCACCGACTGGCCGGGCAGGTTGCCCATGATGAGGACATCGCGGTTCGCCGCCTGCTCGTCGTTGGAGAACGAGATGACGGGCACCTTCGCCGCCTTGGCGATGCCCGAGACGGCGGGAATGTCGTCGGCCAGCAGCGGGCCGAGGATCAACTGGTTGCCGTCCGTAACCGCGCGGCGGGCGGCATCGGCGGGGTTGGCGCTGGTGTCGTAAGTCGTCACGCGCAGGTTCTTGGCGGCGGTGTCGAGCAGGGCCATGTTCGCGGCATTGGCGATCGCCTGGCCGACGCCCGCATTGGCGCCGGTCATGGGCACCAGCAGCGCGATGCTGTGGCGGTCCTTGTCCACCGGCAGTTCGCTCTGCGAGGGAGGAGGCGTGGGCGCGGGCGGCGGGCCGGGCTGCGGCGCCTTGGGCACGACGGCGCAACCGGCGACCAGAGCCATGGCGGCTGCGGCGAGAAGACTGCGACGATTGAGGCGCCCGTTCCCTTTAAGGTCGAACATAGCTTGCCGCTCCCTCGGTATCTGGGCCATGAGTCTGGCCGATGGAAAACACACTCTTGCCGGGCCTTTACATAGTCGCAACCCCGATTGGCAACCTGGGGGACATTACCCTGAGGGCAATCGAGACCCTGCGCGGCGTCTCCGCAGTCGCCTGCGAGGACACTCGCGTGACGGGCAAGCTGTTGCATCACCTCGGTTTGAAGAAGAAGCTGGTGCGCTACGACGACCACGCCGGGGAGGGCGATCGCGAACGCCTTCTGGCGCTGATGGAGGCCGAGCCGGTGGCGCTGGTCAGCGATGCGGGGACGCCGCTGATCTCGGACCCCGGGTATCGTCTGGTGCGTACCGCGAGGGAGCGGGGAATCGCGGTAACCAGCCTGCCGGGGCCGAATGCGGCCGTGCTGGCGATGACGCTTTCGGGGCTGCCGAACGACAGCTTCCTTTTCGCCGGGTTCCTCCCCAACAAGGCCAAGGCGCGCGAGGACATGTTGGCCGAACTGGCGAGCGTTCCGGCGACGCTGATCTTCTACGACACCGCGCCGCGCCTCGAGGCATCGCTCGCCGCGATCGCCTCGGTGCTGCCGGGGCGAGAGGTCGCGGTGGGGCGGGAACTCACCAAGAAATTCGAGGAATGCCGCAGCGGTTCTCCACAGGAACTGTCGGAATACTACGCCGCGCATCCGCCCAAGGGCGAAATCGTGCTGCTGATCGCACCGCCGGGAGAGGAGCCGCTGGGCGAGGTGGATGTCGATGCGCTGCTGCGCGAGGCGCTGGCCACTGCGAAGGCGTCGCAGGCGGCGGCGGCGGTGGCGAAGGCAACCGGGCTCGACCGCAAGACGCTCTATGCCCGGGCACTCGAACTCAAATGAGCGAGCGGCGCAAGCGGGCCGAACGCCACGGGCGGCGCGGGGAATGGATCGCTGCGCTTTACCTGTGGCTCACCGGCTGGCGCGTGGTCGGGCAGCGGGTGAAGACCCGCAAGGGCGAGGTGGACATCGTCGCGCGGCGCGGCCGCACGGTCTGCTTCGTCGAGGTGAAGTGGCGCGCCTCGCAAGCGGAACTCGCAACGGCCATCGACGAGCGGCGACTCAGGCGCGTGGCCGACGCGGCGCAATTGATAGCCAGCCGCTATGCCCGTCCCGGCGACGACCAGCGCATCGACGTGATCCTGATCACGCCTTGGGTTTGGCCGCGTCGAATCGTCAATGCCTGGCAGCCAGGAGCCTGACGCGGACTTGAAACTCGCGATTGAGGTCGCACCTAGGCGCGAACGCGGCTAGACCGCCGCCGACCAAAGTACCCCCGACTCCGAAAGGCCCGAATCCGCCATGACTTTGCGCGTCGCCGTTCAGATGGACCCGCTCGAAACGATCAAGATCGCGGGCGATTCGAGCTTCGCCCTGATGCTCGCCGCGCAGGCGAGGGGGCACACCCTCTATCACTACGACGTGCGCACGCTGGCCTACGATACCGCGCACGGCGCTGCCGGTCGCCTGACCTGCTGGGGTGCGCCGGTCACCGTCCAGCGCGTCGAAGGCAATCACTTCACGCGCGGCGAGTATCACCTGATCGACCTCGGCGAAGACATCGACGTGGTGCTGATGCGGCAGGACCCGCCGTTCGACCTCGGCTACATCACCGCAACGCACCTGCTGGAGCGGCTGGCGGGCAAGACGCTGGTGGTCAACGATCCCGCTTCGGTGCGCAATGCGCCGGAGAAGGTCTTCGTGCTCGACTACGCGCGGTTCATGCCGCCGACCTTCATCGCCCGCCGCATCGAGGACGTGAAGGCGTTCAACGCGCGCCATCCCGGCGACCTCGTGATCAAGCCGCTGCACGGCAACGGCGGCAAGGCGGTGTTCCGCGTGCCTGCCGACGGCTCCAACCTCGGCGCGCTGATCGAGATGTTCGAGAACGCCTGGGTCGAGCCGTTCATGGTCCAGCCATTTCTCCCCGACGTGTCCGAGGGCGACAAGCGCATCGTCCTTGTCGATGGCGAGTTCGCGGGCGCCATCAACCGCAAGCCGGGCGAGGGCGAGTTCCGTTCCAACCTCGCGGTAGGGGGCTCGGCCGAGGCCAGCACGCTCACTTCGGCGGAAGAGGAAATCTGCGCGGCGCTTGGGCCGGAACTCAAGGCGCGGGGGCTGGTTTTCGTCGGTATCGACGTGATTGGCGGAAAATGGCTGACGGAAATCAACGTGACTTCGCCCACCGGCATCGTGGCGATCGACCGGTTCAACGGCACCGATACGGCCGCGCGCATCTGGGATGCGATCGAGGCTCGCCACGCGCTTATGTGATGGATGCGCTTAGCGCACCCCGCAGGAATCGACCGAATGGGTGAGTGGATCTACGAGATCGTCCGACAGGGCGGTTATCTCGGCATCATGTTCCTCATGGCGCTGGAGAACATCATCCCGCCAATCCCGTCCGAGGTCATCATGGGCCTTGGCGGGATCGCCGTCGCGCGCGGGGACATGCAGTTCTGGCCGCTTCTGTTCTGGGGCACGCTCGGCTCCGCGCTTGGCAACTACGTGTTGTTCCTCATTGCCGATCGTCTCGGCTACGAGCGGCTGCGGCCGTTCATCGACCGTTGGGGCCGCTGGCTGACGCTGGAATGGCACGACGTCGAAGTGGCCGGACGCTTTCTGCGCAGGCACGGGCACTGGGTGGTCTTCGTGTTCCGCTTCATGCCGATGTTCCGCTCGGTAATCTCGATCCCCGCCGGGCTGGCGCACATGGGCCACGTGAAGTTCTTCGCCTTCACCTTTTTCGGCGCGGCGATCTGGAACGTGGTGCTGATTCTCGGCGGCAAGTGGCTCGGCAATACGCTGGCACAGGCAGAGCAATGGCTCGGCTGGGCGACGCTCGCGGTCGCGGTGGTGACCGTGGTGTTCTACGTCTGGCGGGTGCTGCGCTGGAAACCGCGTTCAGAGTAGATCAGTCGCGCTCGCGTGGGTGGGCGTTGCGATAGACGTCCAGCAGGGTCGCGGCATCCACCTTGGTGTAGATCTGCGTCGATCCCAGCGAGGCATGGCCCAACAGTTCCTGCAGCGAACGCAAGTCCGCACCCGCCCCAAGCAGATGCGTAGCGAAGCTGTGCCGCAGCGCATGAGGGGTCGCGCTCGCCGGAAGGCCTAGCCAGACGCGCGCTTTCGCCATGGCCTTCTGCACCATCCCTTGCGACAGCGGCCCACCCTTGGCGCCCCGGAACAGCGCCTTGTCACGCTCGACCGGCCACGGCGACAGGGCGAGATAATCCGTCACCGCGTTGCGCACGACAGGCAGCAGGGGCACGACCCGAGGCTTTCCGCCTTTGCCGGTGACCGTCAACGTCTCGCCCAGCGGCAGCGCGGCGCCGGTCAGCGACAGCGCTTCAGCGATACGCAGGCCTGAGCCGTAGAGCAGCATCAGCACCGCCCGGTCCCGCGTACCGATCCAGGGCTCCGATGCATCGTCCCTGACCCCTTCCGCAAGGCCCACCGCCTCGTCGGGGGTAACTGGCCGCGGCAGGCCCTTCTTGACGCGCGGCCCCTTTACGCGGGGCGCCGAGGCTTGCGGCGTCCCGGCCTTTCCCCGCGCGAAGATCAGGAACGCCCTGAGCGCCGAAAGCTCCCGTGCAGCGGAAACATTGCCGATCCCGTCCTGCCGCCGCGCCGCGAGATGCGTGCGCAGTGCCGCTGCATCGAGCACCGCCAGCCGGTGCCAGTCGCAGTCTCCCAGGCTGTCGAGAAGCCGCCCCGCCGTCGCCACATAAGCGCGCACGGTGTGTGGGCTGCGCCGCCGACCTTGCGCCAGATGCGTCCCCCACGCTTCGAGCAGGTCGGCCTTCTGCGCCATCAGCCCTCGACCAGCTGTTCGGGAACAAGTTCGCTGAGCAATGCGTCGAGCAGGACCATGCCCTCGACGGTGACGCCGATCCGCGCCCCGTCACGCCAGACGAGGCCCTGTCCCTCGTAGAACCCGGCCTTGGCCGGATCGCAAAGCTGCCGCTCCTCCATGGCAAAGCGCGCGGCCATCGCGGCAAGGTCCACGCCTTCACGCAGGCGCAGGCCCATCAGCATGGCCTCGCTCGCCTGCTCCGGGATGCCGAGCGGTCTTTCTTCGGCGATGCCGTGCGAGGAACGCGCCATTTCGGCCAGCCAGTTCTCCGGCTTGCGATGGCGCACCGTGGCGATCCCGCCGCGCCGGCCATGCGCGCCGGGGCCGATGCCGCAATAGTCCTGATAGCGCCAGTAGGTCAGATTATGACGGCTTTCCTCGCCGGGGCGGGCATGGTTGCTGATCTCGTAGGCGGGAAGTCCGGCGGCGGCGGTGACTTCGCGGGTGAGGGCGAACATGTCTGCACAGGCGTCCTCGTCGAGCGGGGCGAAGTCTCCCTTGCGCACCATCGTCTCGAAGCGCGTGCCCGGCTCGATGGTCAGCTGGTAGAGCGAGAGATGTCCGGTGCCGTAAGCCAGAGCGCGATCCAGTTCGGCGCGCCAGTCCTTCAGCGACTGGCCGGGCCGAGCATAGATCAGGTCGAAGCTGACGCGCTCGAAGTGTTGCTGCGCCACTTCGAGCGCCTTGAGCCCTTCGCGCGCGTCATGCAACCGGCCGAGGAAGCGCAGCGTTGCATCGTCCAGGGCCTGCAGGCCCAGTGAGACGCGGTTGACGCCGACGCTCGCCAGCGCCGCATAGTTGGCCGCCTCGACCGACGAAGGATTGCCTTCCAGCGTGATCTCGATGCCCGGCGCGAAGCCCCAGAGCGCCTCGGCCTCCTCAAGCAGCCGCGCGACCAGCGTGGGCGGCATCAACGAGGGCGTTCCGCCACCGAAGAAGATCGATTCGAGCGGCTCTCCCCCGGTCAGCCCATGCTCGTGGCGCATGTCGGCCAGCAGCGTCTCCTGCCAGCGGGCATGGTCGACACGGTCGCGGACATGACTGTTGAAGTCGCAGTACGGGCACTTGGCGAGACAGAACGGCCAATGGATGTAGAGGGCGCGGGCCATCATCCTCTCAGGCGCGGATAGGCGCGCGAAGTCAATAGCCCCAATCGTCGAGAGCGGGGACGAGCAAGTGTCCGACGGCCGCGAACTCGGCTTCGTAATGGCGCCAGCGTTCCACCGAGGCGCGGTTGAGCGGGCGTGTCACCTGGCTGCGGCTGGGGGTGCTGATGGCGCGGGTGGCGGCGCTCTTGTGGAACTCGCGCATCGCATCGGTCCATGACAGGCCGAGGGCAGGAAGCATCCCGCGCATGGTCCCTTCCAGATCGTCGACAAGGGCTTCGTAGCGCACTTCGCAGGCGTTCAGTCCCAGCGCGTCGCGCCAGCGCCGCCATGCACCGGTGACGAGGGCGTGGAAACGCACCGCATCCTCCCAGCGCAACAGGTTCACCGTCGAGGGCGAGGGCGGCATCATCTGCAGCACGCTCGACAGGCAGGCATCGCGCGGATTCCGGACCATGAAGACGATCCGCGCGTCCGGGAAAAGGCGCAGGATCACCGGCAGGTCGATCACGTTGAGCGCGAACTTGTCGACGAGGCACCCGGTGACCGCAGCAGGTCCAAGGCGCATGCTCGCAAGCTGGCGATAGCGTGCCCTCAGCGACGCGATTGCGGTGCGATCCAGCGCATCGAGGGCATCGAGGCGCGATCGGCCGGGCCGTATCGCCGCCTGCGTGCCGGAGAGCAGCGGCACTTCGTCCGCCACCGTGACGCCGGGTGCACAGGCCAGCACCTCCTGCATCAGCGTGGTGCCCGAACGAAGGTAGCCGATCAGGAAAACCGGGGCGGGGTGATCGTCGGCAGGAGCCGCATCGCGCCAGCGCCGGACCATGACGGCATCGAACGCTTCGGCGTCCTGCCGGATGATGCGGGCAACCAGACCGGCATCCTGCGCGGCATATTCCGGCACTTGGGCAGCGAGCAGGGCACCGGCTTCGATATCGGGAAACACTTCCGCCCAGCGGCCGAGCTTGTCCCTGGCGCGAGCGCGCTCGCGGTGGGCGCGCATCCTTTCGCGGGGCGGCATCTCGCAACCGAGGGCCGCGTCCAGCCGGGCAGCGGCGTCGAGCGCGCTGCCTGCGTCGATCTCGATGCTGGCGGTCAGGACGGCAAGGCCGGGCTCGTCGGGGGCACGGTGCGAGGCGCGATGGCAGGCGTCCAGCGCCAGATCGTGACGGGACAACTGCGCCGCGGCCGTGGCGATTGCATGCCACAATGGAAACGAATCGAGCCCGCGCGCGGCGAGGTCGTCCAGCAAAGCCAGAGACGCAGCGGGATCCCCCAGCTTCTGCAGCAGGTGCGCGACCGGCAGCATGTCCGCCGGCGCCGCGCCATCGGAGAGACGCGCCAGTCCGGCGTCGCGCAAGCGGGGAACGCCTTCGTGAAGCCTGCCCGCAGCGCAGAGCGACTGTCCGAGCCACAGGCTGATCGCGGGATCGCCGGGCGCCTGCCGCAGCGCTGCCCGAAAATGCCGGATGGCCGCGTCGAGTTGCCCCTTCGCGGCCGCCTCCCGGCCGAGGCGTATGGCCTCAGCCGGCGACGGCATCGCCGAACTGATCGGCCACCAGCTTCGCGAAAGCGTCCGCGCGGTGACTCATGGCCTGTTTTTCCGCGACGGTGAGTTCGGCAAAGCTGACGTTGTGCCCCTGCGGCACGAAGACGGGATCGTAGCCGAAGCCCATGGTTCCGCGCGGAGGCCACGAGAACGTACCGTCGACGCGGCCCTCGTAGACAGCCTCGTCGCCTTCGGGCCAGGCGATCGCAAGGACGCTTGTGAACCAGCACGAGCGGTCCACCTCCGGCCCCTGCTGGGAGAGCAGGCCCTCGACCTTGCCCATCGCCATGTACCAGTCGCGGCCCTTGTAGTCCTTGCCAGGCTCGCCTTCGAACCACTGCCGTTCGGCCCAGTCGGCAGTGTAGACGCCCGGCCGACCGCCGAGCGCTGTCACCGACAGGCCGCTGTCATCTGCCAGAGCGGGCAGCCCTGCCGCCTTCGCGGCGGCATGGGCCTTGAGCAGTGCATTCTCGACGAACGTGGTGCCGGTCTCCTCCGGCTCCGGCAGGCCGAGATCGCCCGCCGAGACGCAGTCCACCCCGAACGGGGCGAGCAACGCGGATATCTCGCGCAGTTTGCCCGCGTTGTGGGTGGCGATGACCAGCTTCGTTGCGTCGAGCTTGCGGGTCATCAGCGGCCGACCGCCTTGGCCTGCGCGGCGAAGATGCCCTCGCAGCCGATGCGGGCGAGGCGCAGGAGGCGCAGCAGGCCCTCTTCGTCGTAGCTCGCGCCCTCGGCGGTGGCCTGTGCCTCGGCGATCAGACCGCCCTCGATTAGCACGAAGTTGGCGTCGGCATCCGCACCGCTGTCCTCGATGTAGTCGAGGTCGAGCACCGGGGTGCCCTGATGGATGCCGCAGGAGATCGCCGCTACGCGGGCGGTGATCGGGTCTTCCTTGATCTTGCCCTCGGCCATCAGCTTGTCGACCGCGAGGCGCAGCGCCACCCAGGCGCCCGAGATCGAGGCAGTGCGGGTGCCGCCGTCGGCCTGCAGCACGTCGCAGTCGAGCACGATCTGGCGCTCGCCGAGCTTCTTCATGTCCACCACGGCGCGAAGCGAGCGGCCGATCAGGCGCTGGATTTCCTGCGTGCGGCCCGACTGCTTGCCCTTGGCGGCTTCACGGCTGCCACGGGTATGCGTGGCGCGCGGCAGCATCGAGTATTCGGCCGTCACCCAGCCTTCGCCCTTGCCGCGCAGGAACGGCGGCACCTTCTCCTCGACCGAGGCGGTGACCAGCACGCGGGTATCGCCGAAGGAGATCAGGACAGAGCCTTCCGCGTGCTTGGTGAAGCCGGTCTGGATGTCGATGGCACGCATTTCGTCAGGTGCACGGCCGGAAGGGCGCATTCTGGGGAATCCTTAGATTGTGTTTGTCTCTGGAAAATACCCGCTCGCCCTAGGCGCATTGGGGTTGAGGGTTCAAGAGCGATGGCTAAATTGAAAGACGATATGCCCACGCCCCCGATCACCGAACTGACCACCCGCGCCCGCGACATCTTCCGCCTCGTGGTGGAGGGGTATCTGGCAACCGGAGCGCCGGTGGGCTCGAAGACGCTGGCGGGGCCGGGCGGCGTGAGCCTCTCGTCGGCCTCCATTCGCTCTGTGCTGGCCGACCTCGAAGGGCTGGGCCTCCTCGCGGCGCCGCATACCAGCGCCGGAAGACTGCCGACCGAGGCAGGGCTGCGCCTGTTCGTCGATGGCATCATGCAAGTCGCAGAACCCACGGTCGAGGAACGTCAGGCGATCGAACGTCGCATCGCCGCGCCCGGTCCGATCGAGGCGGCGTTGGAGGCGACCAGCGCTCTGCTTTCGAACCTCTCCTCCGGCGCAGGCGTGGTGATGGTGCCTCGGCGCGAGCCGCGCCTGATGCACCTGCAACTCGTGCCGCTGGCTCCGGGCCGCGCGCTGGCGGTGCTGGTGGGCGAGGACGGCGCGATCGAGAACCGCGTGCTGGACCTGCCGCTCGGTCTGCCGCCCGGCGCGCTGGAGGAGGCATCCAACTACATTTCCGCGCATCTGGGCGGTCGCACGCTGGCACAGGCCGCCCGGGCGATGCGCGCGGAGATCGCCTCGGGCAAGTCCGCCCTCGATGCCGCCAGCAGTGATCTCGTCGAGCGGGGCCTTGCCGTGTGGAGCGAAGATGCCACCGCACGGCCGGTGCTGATCGTGCGCGGACAGGCGAACCTGCTCGACGAGGCGGCGCTGACCGATCTCGAACGGGTGCGTTCACTGCTCGACGATCTCGAGAACAAGCAGTCGGTCGCCGACCTCCTCGACACCGCGCGCGAGGCGCAGTCCACGCGCATCTTCATCGGCTCGGAGAACCGGCTTTTCGCGCTTTCCGGGTCCTCGGTCATCGCTTCGCCCTATCGCGACCGCGAGGGCAGGGTGGTCGGCGTGGTGGGGGTAATCGGCCCGACTCGGTTGAATTATGCGCGCGTCGTCCCCATGGTGGACTTCACTGCCCAGAGCCTGGGCAAGCTCATCGGATAGCTGGAACAGATAGAACACATGACCGACGACAAGACGCAGTCGCCCGCCCCTGATAGATTTAATGGCGATCCCGCAGTGGCGGAAGAACTTCAGGGCGTGCCGGAGGACTTCGTGGACACCAGGGGCGAGAACGAGGAAATCGCGAAGCTGCGCGAGAAGCTGGCGACGGCCGAGCAGGACGTGCTCTACGCCCGTGCGGAAACGCAGAACGTGCGCCGCCGCCTTGAAAAGGACATCGCCGACACCCGCGCCTACGCCGCGACCGGCTTCGCGCGTGACATCCTGTCGGTGTCGGACAACCTCGCCCGCGCGCTGACCGCGATCCCCGCTGACCTGCGCGAAGACGACAAGCTCAAGGGCATCGTCGCGGGTATCGAGGCGACCGGGCGTGAAATCGACAAGGTCTTCGCCAGCCACGGCATCACCCGCATCGCGGCGATGGGCCTGCCGCTCGACCCCAACCAGCATCAGGCGATGATCGAGATTCCCTCGGCCGACGCCGAGCCGGGCACCGTCGTGCAGGAAATGCAGGCCGGTTACATGATCAAGGACCGCCTGCTGCGCCCCGCCATGGTCGCGGTGGCCAAGAAGCCGGACTGATCGGGACTTGCCCTCAGCATCGAACATGCGGCCCGCCTTCGGAAAAACCGGAGGCGGGCCGTGTCGTATTGTTGCCGGGGAACCGCTCGCGCCGCGTTCCGTTCACTTGTGCATAGGCTACAGAATTTTCGGAGAACATCGATGCGCAAGCTCATCCTTCCTATTCTGGCCGCCGGTGCGCTGAGCATCGGTGGCTGTGCAAGCAACTATGCGGGCGAGGGCGCCCTTGCCGGTGGCGCACTCGGTGCGGGCGTCGGCGCGATCGCGGGCGGTGACGTCGGCACCGGCGCGGCGATCGGTGCTGCGGCGGGTGCCGTGGCCGGCTCGCAGGCCAAGAAGAACGACCGCGGCTGCTATCGCTACGATCGTCGCGGCGACCGCTACTGGGATCGCGATTGCTGATCCTTTCGGGGGTTTGAACTCAAGAAAGGCGCGGGCACGGCGGTGTCCGCGCCTTTCTTTCATACCTCGTCGAACGGCAGTATTCCGCGATAGGCCGACAGTTCCGGGGCTCCGGGGAAGTGCAGCCCTTCGCGCAACAGAAACACGTGCCGGACGATCTCTGCCTGCTGCTCGATGCCATAGCGATCGAGCGTCCAGCCCGGCCTTAGCGCATAGTCATAGCGGCAAAACGGGTGACGCATCAGCGGCAGATACCAGTGCCCCTTGCACTGGGCCTGCCACACATGCGTCATCTCATGGATGAACAGCCCCTGCAGTCCCGGCGGGCCAAGCGCGAAGTCATCGAGATAGAGATCGCTGCGAGGATGGAAATGGAGGTGCCCGCACGGCGCCATCACCGTATTCACCGGCTGGAACGGAAACCAACGACGACGACGCACCCGAACCGGCGCACAGTCCACCGCATCCCCGAACACCGCGCGGACGAGATCGACCTCGCCCGCCGTCAGCGCCCGCTCGCCGCCCTGATCTACGGTCGGGCCGAGGATCAGTGCTGCATTCCTTCCATATTGCCGTGGTCCATGCCTTCATGGTCCATGCCGCCGCCCATCTCCTCGACCTTAAGCGGCATCGAGAGCTTGTCGCCGTCCGAGAATGTCAGCGTCAGTTCCGCCTTGCCGCCCGGCTTGAGATCGGGCGAGACGTCGAAGACCATCACGTGCAGCCCGCCCGGCGCGAAGACCATGGACGCACCCGGATCGATCGGCAGGCTGTCCACCTTGGCCATGGTGCCGCCGTTGCTCTGGTGCATTTCCGCCTTCGCCGCGCCCGAGACATGGACGCCCGCCAGCGTCACCGGCTCGGCGCCGTCGTTGCGCACGGTGAAGTAGACCGCGCCGGGACGACCCGCCACGATCGGCAGGACCAGCTTGCCGTCGCTCGCCACCATGCCGGGCTTGGCGTCAGGGCCGGAGAGGGTGGCGTCGTTCGATTCGGTCGGACTGTCCGGCGTCTTGCCGCAACCGGCAACCAGGGAAATCAACGCCACGGAGCAGATCAGGGCGACAGGCAGGTTGCGTTTGATCACAGGCATTTCCCTTTGTTGTGCCCCGTTTCTGAATCGTTGCGGCTAATGCCATTCGCACAGGCTTGTTCCAAGCGAAAGGTCACCTATATCCGGCCTCGACGACTTTGAACGTCACAGAGCCGGACAAGCCGCCTTGCCTTGATGGAAGGGAGGCGATCCGCCCGGTGTCACCCACTGACGTGAGGAATGGGGATAATGGGTAAAGTAATTGGTATCGACCTTGGCACCACCAACAGCTGCGTCGCCGTCATGGACGGCGGCAAGCCCAAGGTCATCGAGAATTCCGAAGGTGCGCGCACCACGCCCTCGATCGTCGCTTTCACCCGTGATGGTGAGCGCCTGATCGGGCAGCCTGCAAAGCGCCAGGCCGTGACCAACGGCGACAACACGATCTTCGCGGTGAAGCGCCTCATCGGCCGCCGCTTCGACGACCCGGTGACCAAGAAGGACACCGAGCTGGTTCCGTACCACATCGTCAAGGGCAAGAACGGCGACGCCTGGGTCCAGGCTGGCGGCGAAGACTATTCGCCCTCGCAGATCTCGGCCTTCACCCTTCAGAAGATGAAGGAAACCGCCGAATCGTATCTGGGCGAGTCGGTCACGCAGGCGGTCATCACCGTTCCCGCGTACTTCAACGACGCCCAGCGTCAGGCGACCAAGGACGCCGGCCAGATCGCCGGTCTCGAAGTCCTGCGCATCATCAACGAGCCGACCGCGGCGGCGCTGGCCTATGGCCTCGACAAGCAGGACGGCAAGACGATCGCGGTCTACGACCTTGGCGGCGGCACCTTCGACGTCTCGGTTCTGGAAATCGGCGACGGCGTGTTCGAGGTGAAGTCCACCAACGGCGACACGTTCCTCGGCGGTGAAGACTTCGACACCAAGGTGGTCGAATGGCTGGCCGACAAGTTCAAGGCCAAGGAAGGCATGGACCTGCGGACCGACAAGCTCGCCCTGCAACGCCTGAAGGAAGCGGCCGAGAAGGCGAAGATCGAACTCTCGTCCACCGCGACGACCGAGGTCAACCTGCCCTTCATCACCGCGCGCATGGAAGGCGGCGCCACCACTCCGCTGCACCTGGTCGAGACGATCAGCCGCTCGGACCTCGAAAAGATGGTCGCCGACCTGATCCAGCGCACGCTTGAGCCCTGCCGCAAGGCGATCGCCGATGCCGGTCTTTCGGCCAAGGACATCGACGAAGTCGTGCTCGTGGGCGGCATGACCCGCATGCCCAAGGTGCGTGAAGTCGTGAAGGACTTCTTCGGCAAGGAACCGCACACCGGCGTGAACCCGGACGAAGTCGTCGCCATGGGCGCGGCGATCCAGGCCGGCGTTCTTCAGGGCGACGTCAAGGACGTGCTGCTGCTCGACGTGACCCCGCTGTCGCTGGGCATCGAAACGCTGGGCGGCATCATGACCAAGATGATCGACCGCAACACGACGATCCCGACCAAGAAGAGCCAGGTCTACTCGACCGCCGAGGACAACCAGCAGGCGGTGACGATCCGCGTGTTCCAGGGCGAGCGCGAGATGGCGCAGGACAACAAGCTGCTCGGCCAGTTCGACCTCGTCGGCATCCCGGCGGCGCGTCGCGGCGTCCCGCAGATCGAGGTGACCTTCGACATCGACGCCAACGGCCTCGTCAACGTGTCCGCCAAGGACAAGGGCACCGGCAAGGAACAGCAGATCCGCATCCAGGCCTCGGGCGGCCTTTCGGACAGCGACATCGACCAGATGGTCCGTGACGCCGAGAAGTTCGCCGAAGAGGACAAGAAGCGCCGCGAATCGGCCGAAGCCCGCAATCAGGCCGACAGCCTCGTCCACGCGACGGAGCAGCAGCTGGCCGAGCACGCCGACAAGATCGACGCCTCGCTCAAGGCTGAAGTCGAGGCCGCGATCGCCGCGACCAAGACCGCTCTGGAAGGCAATGACGCGGCCGAAATCAACGCCAAGGCTCAGGAACTGACCCAGGTGGCGATGAAGGTCGGTCAGGCGATCTACGAGAAGGAGCAGGCCTCTGCCGCTTCGCCGGAAGCCGCTCCGAAGGCTGACGACGATGTGGTCGATGCCGAGTTCTCGGAAGTCGACGAAAACAAGGGCTGACAAGTCCTGATGAAAACCCTGACCGCCACCGGTGCAAACCGCGCCGGTGGCGGTTAAGGTATTCCGACGGGGAAATATCACGTGTCAGCGACTGAAATCGATTATTACGAACTGCTCGAGGTAGAGCGCACGGCGGACGACAAGGTCCTCAAGTCGGCCTACCGCAAGCTCGCCATGCGCTATCACCCGGACAAGAACCCGGGCTGCGGCGATTCCGAGGCGCGCTTCAAGCAGATCAACGAGGCTTACGACTGCCTCAAGGACCCGCAGAAGCGCGCGGCCTACGATCGTTATGGCCATGCCGCGTTCCAGCAGGGCATGGGCGGTGGTGGCGGCGGTCAGGGCGCCGAATTCGGCGACATTGGCGACATCTTCGAATCCATTTTCGGCAGCGCCTTCGGTGGCGGTGGTCGCCAGCAGCAGCGTCGCGGCGCTGACTTGCGCTACGACATGGAAGTCAGCCTCGACGAGGCGTTCCGTGGCAAGAGCACCGAGATCACCATCGAAGTCTCGCAATCGTGCGAGCCGTGCAACGGTTCGGGCGCGCAGCCCGGCACCGGCAAGCGCGGCTGCTCGATGTGCGGTGGCCACGGCAAGGTGCGCGCGCAGCAGGGCTTCTTCGTGGTCGAGCGCACCTGCCCGACCTGCCACGGTCGCGGCGAGGTCATCGAAAAGCCCTGCCGTTCGTGCGGCGGCGAAGGCCGGGTGGACAAGCCCCAGACGCTGCAGGTGGATATTCCGCCGGGCGTCGATTCGGGCACGCGCATCCGCCTCTCCGGCAAGGGCGAGGCCGGGCCGTTCGGCTCGCCTCCGGGCGATCTCTATATCTTCCTTCACGTCAAGCGCCACCGCGTGTTCGAACGTGACGGAACGACGCTGGTGACCAAGGTGCCGATCACCTTCACCACGGCGGCGCTGGGCGGCTCGATCGAGATTCCCGGCATCGACGGCGAGACGATCGCGCTCGACATCCCGGCGGGCATCCAGTCCGGCAAGCAGCTGCGCAAGCGCGGCGAGGGCATGCCGGTGCTGCAGGGCCGCGGCCGCGGCGATCTCGTGATCGAGATAGCGGTGGAGACACCGACCAAGTTGACGGCGCGCCAGAAGGAAATCCTGCGCGAACTGCAGTCGACCGAGACCGGCGAGGAATGCCCGCAGTCGAAGGGCTTCTTCGACCGTATCAAGGACGCTTGGAGCGACCTGACGGAGTAGGGGTGAGCGGGTAGGGCCAATTTTGGCTCACCCGCTTCCCATTCCAGCCTCATGATTGCTTCGCTATTCTCGCGATCACGAAATGTGGCATCCTACTTCCCTGCCAGCACCTCACGCCGGATCCGCTGGACGAGCCCCGGATCGGCGCGCAGCCTCTGCTTTTCCTCGTCGAGGATGGCCAGAAAGGCACGCCGCTTGAAACCCAGGAGTTCAGGCGCCGTCATCGCATGGTCTGCCGAAAGAGTGGATGCCATGAGGTCCATCATTCGCTCCGCACCGTGCAGGCGGCCCCACAGATAATCGTTCTCCCGATAACTCCGGCTGAAGAAGGCGCCGAAGTTGAAGAACTCCTTGCCGCGCACGGTTTCCTCGCGAAGTCCGTTGCGGATGGCGTGGCAATCCTCGGGCGAGATACGATCGACCAGTACGGGATCGAACTCGGTCAGGCCCTCGCCGCGCAGCAGGGGCAGGGTGACCGTATCGTAGAATGGGAACCCCAGGTAGGCCAGCAGCACCCGTCGCCTCAGCGCCTGCGGCATTGCGGCAAGCGCCTCGGCCAGCAGTTCGTCGACCGCCGCATCGGTTTCCAGCAGGCGGCGCGCCCGTGCCATGTGATCGACGACGGGCTGTGGGTCCACGAAGAAAGCGCGGGCCAGCGCCGGGAAATCGTCGCCCAGCGCGACCAGCGGCTCCCGATCGATGTATAGCGCCAGCGCGCGGTAGATTGCCGTTCTTGCCGCATCGCGATCATGCTCGCTTACGCCGGGCTCCGCCTCCCATTCCTGCGTCACGCGGCGGGCCAGAAGCCGCAGCCGCCTTACCCGGAAGGGCAGGTCATGCGTCCGGAAGAACTCGATCATCCCCGGAGAATGTGCATCCCGCAGACCCTGCGCGCGGTCGAGTCCGTTCGCCGCCAGATGCGCGATCAATCGTTCACGGACCGGATCGGATGAGTGCAGGTCAAGCTCCGGCGCGGCCTCGAAGACCATCCGGGCGAGCATCGCGGTGATGCCGCTGAACTTCACTTGCGCGTAGCCGTGATAGGCGAAGCCTGCCTGCTCGAAGGCCGCGAACTGCGCTTTCGTTCGCCATGCCGCGAGCCGCTTGGGCGTCGGTCGATCGAGGAAGAAGGTGCCGCCGAACAGCTTCTCCACCGTCTCCTCGATCTCGGGACGCAGCGCGACGACGATCTCGCGCAGAGCCGCCATCTCGCGCGAGCGCTGCTCCAGCGCCTCGAGGTTGTCCCGGATCGGTTGCTCTCGCGGGATGGCCGAGAGCGAGCCGAAGATCACCGGGAAAAACCCCGGCAGGGCGTGATCCCCGCGCATATCCGCACCGAGATGGTCCGGTGTCGGATCGATGTAGACGAAGCGCCGATCCACCTCGCGTGACGCCGGCCGATCTCGCAGCGCCTCCATGGCGTCGGCAAAGGGTGCATTGACCAGCACCGAGCCATCGATCAGCGATACGCAATCCAGATCGCCGCGCCGGGCGTGCTCGGGCATGATACGGGCAAGGAAAGCGTCGCGCGTCGGCCAGGCCGTTCCCTGTTCCTTTACGAGTCGGTCGATCTCACTGATCTGCAGCGGCGGGAACGCACCGGGAAAACTGGCCGAGGCGCGTGCGGCCATGACCAGCTCCGGAATCGCTGCAAGCGCAGTACCTTGCGCCCCGACTTTCGCATGAAAGCTGAAGGTCAGGCGATGCTCGCTCTCCAGCACCATCTGCGGTGAATGGAGGCGCAGCGTCTCCAGATGCCCCTTGAAGTCGGTCGCCGTCACGAAGAGGTCGATGGGGTGCCCCGCCGGCAGCAGCGGCCTGCCAGCCGGAACTTTCCCCATGGCCGTAAGCGCACGATGCAACAGGCGCGAGAAACCGATGCCCCCGAACGGCGGCTCGAACCAGCGCGAGCGCACGAGGCGTGACAGCTTTTCACGCACTTCCGCCCGCGTTTCCGGCGCCACGCTCTCGCTGACGGCATTGCCCGGGCGATGGAGCAGGTAGGTAACGAGCGGGCTTGCCCAGAACTTCGCGGCTTTCGACCAGGGCTTGGCCTCCGGATCGAGCAGCACATCGACGTCGGCCGTTTCGAGCCACAGATCGGTCAGCGGCTCCAGCGATTGCCCGGAATGGATCGCCTGGGCGAGGAAGATCGAGTTGATCCCTCCCGCGCTGGCACCCGCCACGATGTCGGTCAGCACCCTCAGGCGCACGTTGCCCATGGTTTCCAGCCGCCTCAGGAGGTCGAGATAGACCGCCGCACTGCCTTGCGGCGCATCTTCCTGGTCCGTGGCATCCGCCCACGCCGCACGGCTCGCCTGAAGGGCCTTCCAAAGCTCCTTGGTGACGCCGTGCATGTAGACGGCGAGGCTGACGCCCCCATAACAGACCAGAGCGATCCGCAGTTCTTTTTGCTGCATTCGAGTTATCTTACGCAGGGTTACGGGATTGGCAATTGCGTTCTCATTCCGTTCCCGTTAGGCGAACGCAATGGCGAAACCCAAACGTCGATATGTCTGCCAGTCCTGCGGGGGAGTCTCGGCCCGCTGGCAGGGCCAGTGCGCCGATTGCGGCGAGTGGAATACGCTTGTCGAAGATGCGCCGCAGACGGTGTTCTCCGCCAAGCACGACTTGTCCTCCGGTGGTCGGCCGATCCAGTTCACCCCGCTCGACCAGCCCGGCGAAGTGCCCAGGCGCCAGACCAGCGGCATTTCGGAGTTCGATCGCGCGCTCGGCGGCGGGCTGGTCCCCGGCTCCGCGATCCTGATGGGCGGCGACCCGGGCATCGGTAAATCCACCCTGCTGCTGCAGGTCTCGGCCAATGTCGCCAAGGCGGGCGGCCTTTCCGTCTACGTCAGTGGCGAGGAGGCCGCCGGGCAGGTGCGCTTGCGGGCGGAGCGGCTCGGCCTGTCCAAGGCGCCGATCCAGCTGGCGGCGGCGACCTCCGTGCGCGATATCCTCACTACGCTGGGGATGATGGACAAGCCCGCGCTGCTGGTGATCGATTCGATCCAGACCATGCATTCGGACCAGATCGAGGGCGCGCCCGGAACCGTCAGTCAGGTGCGCGGCTGCGCGTTCGAACTGATCCGCTACGCAAAGGAGAACGGCGTCACCCTTGTCCTGGTCGGGCACGTCACCAAGGACGGCACCATCGCCGGCCCCCGCGTGCTGGAGCACATGGTCGACGTGGTGATGAGCTTCGAGGGAGAGCGCAGCCACCAGTACCGCATCCTGCGCTCGATCAAGAACCGCTTCGGGCCGGTGGACGAGATCGGCGTCTTCTCGATGGAAGGCTCGGGACTGGCGGAAGTCGGCAACCCTTCGATGCTGTTCCTTTCGGGCCGCGAGGAGCCCATGGCGGGCAGCGCGGTGTTCCCGGCGATGGAAGGCACACGCCCCGTGCTGGTCGAGGTCCAGGCATTGATCGTGCGGCTGCAAAGCGGCGCCACACCCCGCCGCGCCGTCGTCGGATGGGACTCGGGCCGCATGGCGATGCTGCTGGCGGTGCTGGAGGCGCGCTGCGGGCTGAGTTTCTCGAACTGCGAAGTCTACCTCAACGTCGCGGGCGGCTATCGGCTCGGCGATCCCGCGGCAGACCTCGCGGTTGCGGCGGCGCTGGTATCGGCGCTGGGCGACAAGCCGCTGTCCACCGACGCGGTGTGGTTCGGCGAAGTGTCGCTGGCAGGAGAGATCCGGCCGGTGGCTCATGCCTCCATCCGGCAGCGCGAATCGGCCAAACTGGGGTTCTCGAAGGCGTTCGGACCGTCCAATGGCCCCGCTCCTGAAAAGGGCCTGTCGTTTTCCGGGCTGACGATGCTTCCCAACCTCGTTGACCGCATCCTGTCCGATGCCTAATTCTGCCGGTCTATGACTGGCTTCGACATTGCCGTTCTCCTCTTCGTGGGACTCGGCGCCATTACCGGCTTCATTCGCGGATTCGTGCAGGAGATCCTGGCGCTGGCCGCGTGGATATTCGCCATCTTCGCGATCCGGCTGTTCCATACCCCCGCCACCGTTATGCTGGGGAGCTACATCAGTTCGGATTCGGCAGCGGCGGTGCTGGCCTTCGCGCTGCTGCTGGGCATTCCATTCCTTGCAGTGAAACTGGTGGCCAAGTGGGCCGGCGCCAAGAGCCGCGCCTCCGTCCTTGGCCCGATCGACCGTGTGCTGGGCTTCGGTTTCGGCGCGGTGAAGGGCGTGATCGTCATCGTGCTCGGCTTTTCGGTGCTGGTGCTGGGCTACGACACGATCTGGGGCATCGGCGGCCGACCTGAATGGATCACCCAGGCCCGCACCTATCCCTTCATCAATGCCAGCAGCGAAGCGCTCGTCCAGCTCATCGCCAAACGCCGCGCCGAGGCCCGAGCGGCCGAAACGGCGCGCGAGGCGGAGTAAACCGGCGTGTCCACGACCGTACTCTACACGCCGGAAGTCCTGGCGCTGGCGATCGAGCTTGCCCGCCATCCTCTGACCGACGATCTGCCCCTGCGCGGCGAAGCCCGTTCGCGAAGCTGTGGCAGCACCATAGCCCTGGGTCTCGCCTTCGATGCTGATGGGGCAATCGCGCGCGTCGGGCTGCGCAGTCATGCCTGCGCGATCGGGCAGGCCTCCGCCGCGATCTTCGCTGCGAATGCTGCGGGCGTGACCGTCGGGGATGTCCGGGCGACACGCGCCGCCGTCGCCGCATGGCTGGCGGGCGAGGGCGCCTTGCCGGAGTGGCCCGGTTTCGCCGCGATCGCCGCCGCGCGCGACTATCCCGCGCGGCACGGCGCGGTGATGCTGCCGTGGGATGCGGCGGTCGAGGCACTTGGCCACATCTGAAGGTCTGCTTGGAAAATGCACGAAGGGGCGCCTGCATTGCGGCACCTGCCGGTAATTCGCCTGTCGCGAATTTCCAGCGAACTCAGCCGAGTTGCCCCCGCACGGCCGGTAAGGCTATGGGCCACCGCGTGACTTCGTTCCCCGACCTGCCCGCCCCGGCTCTCCGCCTGGACCTCGACCACGATGCGCTGCAGGCCAACTGGCGCGCGCTCGATCGCATGTCGGGTCGCGCGCGTGCCGGAGCGGCAGTCAAGGCCGATGCCTACGGGCTCGGCGTGCGCAAGGTCGTTCCGTTGCTGCAGGCAGCAGGATGCGACGATTTCTTCGTGGCCCACTGGTCGGAGGTTCGCGCGGTCCTCGACGTGGCGAGCCCCGGCTCGCTGTCCGTGCTGCACGGCCCGCTCACCGGGGAGGACGCCGCCTACGCGCGGGTGACGGGCGTGAAGCCTGTCATCAATTCGATCGAGCAGGCACGGCGCTGGCTCGATGCCGGCGGCGGGCGATGCGACCTGATGGTCGATACCGGGATGAACCGCCTCGGCGTGACGCTCGCCGAACTCGGCGAACCGGTGCTGGCGCAGCTCGAGGTCGACGTCCTGCTCTCGCATCTTGTCGCAGCCGAGGAAGACACGCCGCTCAACGCCGTGCAGCAAGCGCGCTGGAATCATGCTCGCACGCAGGTCCACCACGCCCGGGCCAGCCTTGCCAACAGCGGCGGCATCGCACTCGGCGAGGCCTATCACGGTGACCTGACGCGGCCCGGCATCGCGCTATACGGCGGCGTACCCCGGCCGGAGATGGCATCCATGCTGCGTCAGGTCGTCCGCCCGCAGACGGCGATCCTGCAAGTCCGGCATGTCGCCGCGGGCGAGACCATCGGCTACAACGCGACCTTCACCGCGCACGCCGCGATGCGGGTCGGGACGATCGCGCTTGGTTATGCCGACGGCTATCTGCGCTGCTGGTCGGACAAGGGACGCTTTTTCTCAGGAGACGTGATACTGCCGGTGCTCGGCCGGGTCAGCATGGACCTGACCGTCGTCGATCTCACCGATTCCCCGCATCTGGGTGAGGGCGACTGGATAATGGCGGACTATGCCCTTCCGGAGGCTGCGGCAGCTACGGGGCTGTCACAGTACGAGTTGCTGACGTTGCTCGGCAGGCGGTTCGGGCGCTGAAAAGGCAGAATTTCTGCCGATTTCCTCTTTTGCTGCGCAGCAATTTGTGTTGCAATGCGATATTCCGGAATGGTAACTTAGCTATCCGGCAAATGGGGACTGGAAATGGCTGAAACGGCGTCTGGCGAAGACAACACCGTAATCATAAAAAAATACGCCAACCGGCGTCTCTACAACACGCGATCCTCCAGCTACATCACGCTGGAACACCTCGCAAAGATGACGCGCGAAGGCGTGGACTACAAGGTTCTCGACGCGAAGAGCGGTGCGGATATCACGCATACGATCCTCACGCAGATCATCATGGAAGAGGAATCGAATGGCGAGCAGATGCTGCCCGTCAACTTCCTGCGCGAACTCATCAGCATGTACGGCAACCAGATGCAGTCGCTGATCCCGCACTATCTCGAAGCCTCGATGGAGAACTTCCGCGCCAACCAGGCGAAGCTCGCCAAGGCGTTCGAGGACAGCCTGGGCAACAATCCGCTCGCCAAGCTGGCGGAACAGAACATGGCGATGTTCCGCGCCGCTTCCGCCGCGTTCATGCCGGGCGCGGAAAAGCAGCCGGAAACCAAGGCACCGCCAGCCGCGACCGAAGGCAATGGCGACCTGTCCGCGCTGCGCGACCAGATGGCCGAGATCCAGAAGCGCCTCGACGCGCTGGGTAAGTAAGCAAACCTAAGGGGCGAAGCGATGACCTCCCGCGTCGCCCGTCCTGCCGCGCGCATCATCCTGCTCGATCCGGCGGAGCGCGTGCTGCTGTTCCGCTTCGACCCGCCCGACCGTCCGCCGTTCTGGTGCACGCCGGGCGGGGCGGTCGATCCCGGTGAAAGCTACGAGGACGCGGCAAGGCGCGAACTGCTCGAGGAAACCGGCTTCGTGGCCGAGCCGGGGCCGCAGGTGGCGCAGCGAATCGCCGACTTCATCACCATCGAAGGCGTGCCCGTCGCGGCGGACGAACGGTACTTTCGCGTCCGCACTCCGGCGGGCGCCGACCCCGAGGCGATCGACACCGGCGGCCACACCGAACTGGAGCGCTCGGTCATGCGCAGTTGGCGCTGGTTCGACCGCGAGGCGCTGGCGGCGCTGGAAGAACCGTATTTCCCCGAGGATCTTGCCGAGATGTTCTGAGGTCGCTTTCGCCTTCCGGGGCTTCGACAGGCTCAGCCTGAGCGGAGTTTGGAGATTGCCTACCTCCGCTCACCCTGAGCTTGTCGAAGGGTCATGCCGGGCGCATCGCCATTCATTTGAACCTTGCGCCAAGTCCCGCTAACAGGCGCGCCATGAATCAGAAGACCGCGATCCGCCACGCCCTCTCCACCAAGCGCGAAGACGACTTCGCCCAGTGGTATCAGGAAGTCATCTCCGAAGCCGAAATGGCCGAGGAATCGGGCGTGCGCGGCTGCATGGTCATCAAGCCGTGGGGCTACGGCGTGTGGGAACGCATCCAGCGCCTGATGGACGACCGCATCAAGGCCGCGGGCGTGCAGAACTGCTACTTCCCGCTGTTCATCCCGCTCTCCTACTTCGCCAAGGAAGCCGAGCACGTGGAGGGATTCGCCAAGGAAATGGCGGTCGTCACGCACCACCGCCTCGTCGGTGACGGCAAGGGCGGCCTCGTGCCCGATCCCGAGGCGAAGCTGGAAGAGCCGCTGATCGTGCGCCCGACCTCCGAAACCGTGATCGGCGCCGCCATGGCGCGCTGGGTCCAGTCGTGGCGCGACCTGCCGCTGATGGTCAACCAGTGGGCCAACGTCGTGCGCTGGGAAATGCGCACCCGCATGTTCCTGCGCACCAGCGAGTTCCTCTGGCAGGAGGGCCACACCGCCCACGCCGACCGCGACGATGCGATGACCGAAACGCTGCGCGCGCTCGAAATGTACCGCGACTTCGCCGAGACCGAGCTGGCGATGCCCGTCATCGCCGGCGAGAAGCCCGAGAACGAGCGCTTCCCCGGCGCTGTCGCCACGTACTCGATTGAGGCGATGATGCAGGACGGCAAGGCGCTTCAGGCGGGCACCTCGCACTATCTCGGCACCGGTTTCGCCCATGCGGCGGGCATCACCTTCCAGGATCGCGAGGGCACGCAGCAGTACGCCCACACGACCAGCTGGGGCACCTCGACCCGCATGATCGGCGGCCTCATCATGACGCACGGCGACGACGACGGGCTGCGCGTGCCGCCGATGGTGGCGCCGCACCAGATCGTCATCCTGCCGATGCTGCGCGATACTCCCGAGGACGACGCGCTGCTCGAATACTGCGAAGAACTGCGCAAGGCGCTCAGCCAGCAATCGGCGCTGGGCGAGAAGGTGCGCGTGCTGCTCGACAAGCGCCCCGGCAAGGCCACGCAGAAGCGCTGGGCCTGGGTCAAGAAGGGCGTGCCGCTTATCCTCGAGATCGGCGGGCGCGATGCGGCCGGCGGCCAGGTCTCCGTGCTGCGCCGCGACAAGCTGTGGACCGAGACAGGCAAGGCCAACTTCGTCGGGCAGGGCAAGGACGAATTCCTCGCCCGTGCCGTCGCCGAGATCGAGGACATCCAGACCTCGCTCTATGCCGAGGCGAAGGCGAAGCGCGATGCAAACATCGTCCAGGCTTCGACGTTCGAGGAAGTCGCCGCGTTTTTCTCGGACGACAAGCGCTATCCGGGCTGGGTCGAAGTTGAGTGGGCGCGCCCGACCGGCAACGAGCTGGAAGCCGTGGTCCAGAAGCTCAAGGGTCTGAAGCTGACCATCCGCAACACGCCGCTGGATGCGGAACCGGCTGCCGGTAACTGCATTTTCACGGGACGCGCGGCTGTGGAGAAGATATACGTGGCCCGATCCTACTGATTTCAAACGGGGGGCACCGGATGATCGCAGCTATCAAGTACAACCTCGCGAACCTGACCAACTTCAAGGGACGCGAGGGTCGCTCGGCCTTCTGGTTCTATTTTCTGTTCCTGGCGATCATCCAGATCGTCATTTCCTTCGTGATCTCGATCGCGCTGACCGGGCCGATGATGGCGGACGTCTTTTCGGCCGCGCAGCAGGGCATGGGCGAGGTCGAGATCCAGAAGCGGATGTTCGAACGACTTTCGGGCATGATGCGCACTTCGGTGTGGGTGTCGGTCGTGGTGACGCTTGTCATGACCGGCCTGCTCGTCGCCTCGTTCACCCGGCGCCTGCACGATTCCAACAAGCCCGGCTGGATCGCGGCGCTGGCGGTAGTGATCCAGGTCGCCGCGCTCGGCATGCAGATTTCCTCGATCGACGCCATGGCGAACATGATGATCGTCGCGCAGAGCGGGGACATGGCGAAGCTCCAGGCGGCGCAGGGTCAGTTGATGATCAACGGCATGCTTGCCTGGGTGCCGCTTCTGCTGGTCGTGGTCTTCGGCGTCTGGCCTTCGAGCGACGGCACCAACCGCTACGGCCCCGAACCCGATCACATCTGAGCACCCTTCCTGCATTGTCGTCCCCGCGAAGGCGGGGATGACGGCGAAGGGATGCTCAAGCACACGCCGCTCGTATGACGTTTCGGGAGCAATCCACGCTCGATGATTGCATTGCGGGCCGGCAGGGGGCATTTGCGCAGGATGCCCGCAAACAACCGTTCCGCCAGCAATCGTCCCTCAGGCGATCGTCTCTCAGGCAATCGCCCATCCGGCAGCCGTCCGGTAAAGGACCGCCCGACCCCGGGCTTGCCCACCCGCAAGCAGATCCTCGATTTCATCCAGAACTCCACCGAGCCTGCGGGCAAGCGCGAGATCTCACGCCATTTCGGGCTCAAGGGCAATGAGAAGATCCAGCTCAAGGCGCTTCTCAAGGACATGGCCGAAGAGGGCCTGATCGACGGCAAGCGCACCGCCTTTCACAAGATGGGCGGGCTGCCCAAGGTCACCGTCCTGCGCGTGATCGACATCGACGAGGGTGAGGCGATCGCCGTCCCCGATACCTGGCAGCCCGACGACGCCACTCCGCCGCCGCGCATTCGCCTGATCGAGAAGGGGCGCGGCTCTGCGCTGCGCAAGGGCGACCGCGTGCTGTCACGCACCGAGGAAAGCGCTACCGGCTGGCGCGCCTTCCCGATGAAGAAGCTGGAACTGCGCGCCGACCAGATCCTTGGCGTCGTCGAGATCGACGGCGGCGGCAAGCCATGGCTGGCGCCGGTCGACAAGCGGATCCGCAATTCCTCGCCGATCTCGGACCTCGGCGAGGCGAAGGCGGGCGAACTGGTGCTGGGCGTGCCGATCGGCCGTTCGGCGCGGCCTTCGGTGAAGGTGACCGAAGTGCTGGGCGAGCCGCTGGCGCCCAAGTCGTTCAGCCTGATCGCGATCCACAAGCACGGCATTCCCAACCACTTCATCGAGGAAGTGCTGGAAGAGGCGCAGGTTTCCGCCAGGCTGCCGCTCAGCGCCGATCATCGCGAAGACCTCCGGCACCTGCCGATCGTCGCCATCGATCCGTCCGACGCGCGAGATCACGACGACGCGATCTGGGCGGCGCCGGACGGGCAGGGCGGGTTCGACGCGCTCGTCGCCATCGCCGACGTTTCGTTCTACGTGCGCCCCGGTGGCCAGATCGACCGCGAGGCGCGGCGGCGCGGCAACTCGGTCTATTTCCCCGACCGCGTCGTGCCGATGCTGCCCGAAGTGCTTAGCGCCGACGTGTGTTCGCTGCGCTCGGGCGAGGACCGCGCGGCGATGGCCTGCCACATGAAGATCGACGCCGAGGGCAAGATCACCGACTGGCGCTTCACCCGCGCGATCGTGCGGATCGACGAGGTCATCGCCTATGAAGAAGCGCAGGCGCGCATCGACGAAGGCCGCGCTCAGGAACACCTGACGAACCTGTGGGCCGCATGGAAGGCGCTCGCCACCGCGCGCGCCAACCGCGACCCGCTCGAACTCGAACTGCCCGAGCGCCGCGTGAAGCTGGACGAGAAGGGCCGCATCACCGAGATCGCCATCCGCGAAAGGCTCGATGCGCACCGCGTGGTCGAGGACTTCATGATCGCCGCCAACGTCGCCGCGGCCAAGGCGCTGGAGGCGAAGACCGCACCCGTCGTCTACCGCATCCACGAGACGCCGAGCCGCGAGAAGCTGATGGCGCTCAAGGACTACCTCGCGACGTTCGGCAAGAAGCTGGCGATGGGGCAGGTCATCACGCCGAGCCTGTTCAACCGGATGCTCAAGGACGTGACCGACGAGACCGAGAAGGCGCTGATCATGGAAGCGGTCCTGCGCAGCCAGACGCAGGCGTACTACGGCCCCGCCAATGCCGGGCACTTCGGCCTGGCGCTGGCGTCCTACGCGCACTTCACCTCGCCGATCCGGCGTTATGCGGACCTTCTGGTGCACCGCGCGCTGGTCGATGCCTACGGACTGGAGCAACCGAAGCCCAAGGCAGACATTCCGGCGCTGTCGGGCCTGTCGGAGCGCGACCGCGAAGACCTTGGCCGCATCAGCGACGCCATCAGCCAGGCCGAGCGCCGCGCCATGGAGGCCGAGCGCGAGACCATCGACCGCTACGTCGCCGCCTGGCTGGCGAGCCGGGTGGGCGAGGTGTTCGATACGCGCATCACCGGCGTCCAGAAGTTCGGATTCTTCGCCACCATCGTCGGCCTTGGCGGCGACGGTCTGGTACCGGTCTCGACGCTGGGGGACGAGCGGTTCACTTATGACGAGAAGGCGCAGGTCTTGGTCGGCGACGAGACGGGCACCACCTTCGCGATCGGCCAAATCCTCAAGCTGCGGCTGGCGGAGGCGAATCCGCTGACCGGCGCGCTCAAGTACGAGCTGCCCGAAGGCGGCGGCCGGATCGAGCCGCGCGGGAACAAGCCGATGCTCAAGCACAAAGGCAAGTACGCTGTCGGCGCGCGCGGGCGTCCGAAGAATATCCGGCATCAAGGGCGGGGCAAGCGGTAACACCGCCGCCTCCAACCCCTCTTCGTCATTGCGAGCGTAGCAAAGCAATCCAGGGCAACGCAAACCCCCCTGGATTGCTTTGCTACGCTCGCAATGACGAAGTTAGGTAGGGCGGTGGAGTGGTTGTGGCACCTTTGAGTGCCGTTAGGTGCCATTGAGTGCCGCTCAACTCAACCGTTCGATCGCCTCGGCATCGAGCCCGCCGGGCACCACGAACACCGGGCAGGTCATATGCGCCATGCCCGGCCCGGTAAAGTGCGCGACCAGCGCCCCCGGCCCGCCTTCCTTCGCAGCGCCCAGCACCAGCGCCGAAACCTCCGGATGCTCCTCCAGATATTTCCGAACGATTTTAATGTCTTCTCCCATGTGAACGGAGATGACCGGCATCTTTGCGCCTTGCGACAAAAGGTTTCCAGCAGCCGCCGTCACCAGCGTCTCGGCACGGGCGCGGGCTTCTTCCTCGATGGTCGCCTGAACCCCGGCGAAGGCGTTGAACGGCTGCGGCGGGACGAGCGCCAGAAGATGCAACGCACCGTCAGTCTTGGCCGCGCGGCGGGCCGCGAACTGCAGGGCGACGAGCGCTTCCTCGCTCTCGTCGACGATCACCAGATAGATGCGCATGGGCTGTTCCCTCTCCATCCGGCTTATCGATACGCGAAGCCTGCAAGACAAGCCACCACTGTTGCGAAAAAAGAAACTGCAAGGTTCTTGAACGCAACGCTCAAGGCGTCCAAGGAAGGGCCCAACGCCCGAAAGCGGCCTCCCTACGGACAATAAGGAACGTACAGTTTCCATGCCCATCGAGATCAAGATGCCCGCCCTGTCGCCCACCATGGAAGAGGGTAAGCTGGCCAAATGGCTGGTGAAGGAAGGCGACACCGTGTCCTCCGGCGACATCATGGCCGAGATCGAGACCGACAAGGCCACCATGGAATTCGAAGCCGTCGATGAAGGTGTGATCGGCAAGATCAGCGTCGCCGAGGGCACCGAAGGCGTCAAGGTCGGCACCGTCATCGCCGTGCTGGTCGAAGAGGGCGAGGACGCCTCGGCGATCGACGCCCCCAAGGCCGCAGCCCCGAAGGCCGCCGCGAAGGAAGAGGCTCCGAAGGCCGAAGCGAAGGCTGAAACCAAGCCCGCTCCCGCAGCCGCGCCCAAGGCTGCCGCTTCCGGTGACCGCGTCGTCGCCACTCCGCTCGCCAAGCGCATCGCCGATGCCAAGGGCGTGGACCTCTCCGGCGTCGCCGGTTCCGGTCCGAACGGTCGCATCGTCAAGGCTGACGTCGAAGCCGCACAGGGTGGTTCCGCAAAGAAGGCCGCTCCGGCGCCCGCAGCTTCGGCTCCGGCCGCTGCGCCTGCCGCCGCCGCGACCTCCTCGGTCGAGATGGCCGACGAGACCCGCGCGCTGCTCGATGCCCGCGTGCCGCACTCGGTCGAGAAGCTTTCGGGTATGCGCAAGACCATCGCCCGCCGCCTCGCCCAGTCGAAGCAGGAAGCGCCGCACATCTACCTCAGCGTCGACGTTCAGCTCGACAAGCTGCTCGAACTGCGCTCGCAGATTAACGCCACGCTCGAGAAGCAGGGCGTGAAGGTCTCGGTCAACGACATGCTGGTCAAGGCACTCGGCATGGCGCTGGTCGCGGTGCCGGAGTGCAACGTGACGTTCGCGGGCAACGAACTGATCAAGTACGAGCGCGCCGACATCTCGGTCGCCGTTTCGATCCCGGGCGGCCTGATCACTCCGATCGTTACTGCCGCCAACGAGAAGTCGTTCTCGGCCATCGCCAAGGCGACCAAGGATCTCGCGAGCCGCGCCAAGGAAGGCAAGCTCAAGCCTGACGAGTACCAGGGCGGCACCGCCTCGATCTCGAACATGGGCATGATGGGCATCAAGTCGTTCTCGGCCGTCATCAACCCGCCGCAGTCGACCATCCTCGCCATTGGTGCAGGCGACAAGCGTCCCTGGGTCATGCCAGACGGGTCGCTGGGAGTGGCGACTGTGATGAGTGCGACGGGCAGCTTCGATCATCGTGCGGTAGACGGCGCCGACGGCGCGCGCCTGATGGCCGCGTTCCGCGAGTTCGTCGAGAACCCGCTGAGCATGATCGCCTGATATGAAGCATGAGGCCGGGGGACATGAAAGTGGTGAGCTGGTCATCCGTGTCACCGCGATGCCCACCGACCTCAACCCGTATGGCGGCGTTTTCGGTGGCTGGCTGATGAGCCAGCTTGCGCTGGGCGCCGCCTCGCTGGTCACCCGCCGCACCGGCCACAAGGCCGTGGTGGTGGGGGCGACCGACTTCACCTTTCCCGGCGTCATGCTCGTGGGCGACGAACTCAACGTCTATGCGAGCGTGCAGCGGACGGGGCGCACTTCGATGACGATCGCCACGCGCGGCTTTGGCCGGGCGCGGGCGAGCGAGCATCAGGTCGAAGTCGCCACCGGGCTGTTCACCTTCGTGACGCTGGATGAAAACGACCGCCCCAGGGCCATTGCCGCGACTTCGGAGATCGTCTGAAATGGCGGAAGAATACCGCGAACCCGTCATCCGCATCACCGCGATGCCTGCCGATGCCAATGCTTATGGCGACATCTTCGGCGGCTGGCTGATGAGCCTGATGGACATGGGCGCAGGGCTGATCGCCGCCCGCCACTCGCATGGCCGCGCCGTCACCATCGCGATGGACGGCATGCAGTTCCACAAGCCGGTCAAGGTGGGCGACGAAGTCAGCGTCTACGGTGAACTCAGGAAAGTGGGCCGCTCCTCGATGACCATCGGCATCGAGGCCTGGCGGCGCCACCGGCATGAAGAAGAACAGGTGAAGGTGACCGAAGCGGTCTTCACCTTCGTGGCAATCGACGACGCGGGCCGCCCCCGCGCGATCGAACAGGAGAGTTAAGAGTGGCTGATTCTTACGACGTCATCGTTCTCGGTTCCGGCCCCGGCGGCTATGTCGCGGCGATCCGCAGCGCGCAGCTTGGCCTCAAGACCGCCATCGTCGAGCGCGAGCTGCTCGGCGGCATCTGCCTCAACTGGGGCTGCATCCCGACCAAGGCGCTGCTGCGCTCGGCCGAGATCCTGCACCACATGAAGCATGCCAAGGACTACGGTCTGGCTGCGGAGAACATCACCGCCGACCTCGACGCGATCGTCAAGCGCTCGCGCGGCGTGGCCAAGCAGCTCAATCAGGGCGTCACGCACCTGATGAAGAAGAACAAGATCACCGTCCACATGGGCACCGGCAAGCTGGTCGCTCCGGGCAAGCTGGAAGTGGCCGGCGAGAAGGGTTCGGAAACCCTCTCGGCCAAGCACATCATCATCGCCACCGGCGCCCGTGCGCGCGAACTGCCCGGCGCCAAGTCGGACGGCAACCGCATCTGGACCTACCGCCATGCGATGACGCCCAAGGAAATGCCGACGAAGCTGCTGGTTCTCGGCTCGGGCGCGATCGGCATCGAGTTCGCCAGCTTCTACAACGACATGGGCGTCGACGTGACGGTCGTGGAGATGATGGACCGCATCGTGCCGGTCGAGGACAAGGACGTCTCGGCCTTCCTCGAAAAGGCACTGACCAAGCAGGGTATGAAGATCCTCACCGGTGCCAAGGCGAGCGACGTCAAGGCTTCGGACAAGAGCGTCTCGGTCAAGATCACCCCGAAGGGCGGCAAGGAAGAGACGCAGGAATTCAGCCACGTCATCGTCGCCATCGGCATCGTCCCGAACGTCGAGAACATCGGTCTGGAAGAACTCAAGATCGAGCCGGACGAGAAGTTCTTCGTCAAGGTGGACGATTATGGCCGCACCAACGTCCCGGGCGTATGGGCGATCGGCGACTGCGTGAAGGGCCCGTGGCTGGCGCACAAGGCCAGCCATGAAGGCGTCACCACCGCCGAATCGATCGCCAAGGAACTGGGCAACAAGGAGGTGCATCCGCACGCTCTGGACCGCCGCAACATCCCGGGCTGCACCTACTGCCACCCGCAGATCGCCTCGGTCGGCCTCACCGAAGCCAAGGCCAAGGAAGAGGGCTACGAGGTCAAGGCCGGCACTTTCCCGTTCATCGGCAATGGCAAGGCGATCGCGCTGGGCGAGCCGGAAGGCTTCGTGAAGACCGTGTTCGACGCCAAGACCGGCGAACTGCTCGGCGCTCACATGATCGGCGCGGAAGTGACCGAGATGATCCAGGGCTACGTCGTCGGCAAGACGCTGGAGACCACCGAGGCGGAACTGATGAGCACCGTGTTCCCGCATCCGACGATCTCGGAGACGATGCACGAGGCGACTCTCGCCGCCTATGGTCGCGCGATCCACATCTGATCGCGTAGGTCTCGCAAACGAAGAGGGCGGCCCCGCAAGAGGCCGCCCTTTTTCGTGTCAGCCTGCGGCCCGGACGATGTGCTCGAACACGGCCACGTGCAGCGGTTCGGCGAATTCGCAACCTACAGCGCCCTCACGCACCCAGCAGATGCGTGCGCTTAGCAACTGCAGGCCGGGAATACGGATGCGCAGCGGTACTTCCATCCGGGCATCGGGCAATTGGCCGATACGGAAGCCTCCTGGCGAAAGATCCTCCAATCGCGCCGGCTTCCACGGACGAGTTCCCTGACGCACCTCGCACAGGATCGACACGCCGACGCGCGCGGAACGAGGCGTCCGACTGGCGGTCGGGCCGGGCTTGAGGGAATCGCGCATGGGGTCTCCTTGGGGGGAGAACCCCATGCCGCAAAAAGGGTTACCAGCGCGTTAGCATTCGGCAACTAGCGCACTGCCTTCGTGTTTAACGGAAGGTCTTTTCCAGCACGACCAACCCTGCGTCACTGCCGAAAGGTGCCGGAACGAAGCCCTTCTCGCGTTCGAGATCGACAGCCGCATGATTGTCGCGGCTTTCGATCGAGATGGCGCGGCGGCAACCGCGAGCTTTGGCCTGCGCCGACAGATAATCGAGCATGGCCCAGCCGATTCCCTTGCCGCGGTGGTTGCCACAGACCGAAATCGCGATTTCACCGGTATCGAACGGCCCATCGCACGCGAGCAGCCCCGAAGCGACGATCTGCCCGCTTGCCTGATTGATCCCCACCCAAGATTCGCTGCGGAAGTGGTCGGTATGGATCAACGGTTCGAGCAGGACCGGCCCGACATGCTCGGTCGCTGACAGAAAGCGGAAGCGGCGATCTTCGTCAGTCACACGGCTGAAGAAATCGCTCAGCGCAGGAGCATCCGTCTCAGTCGCCGGACGCACGTCGAGGTCGATTCCCGAACGGGTGGAAAGGGTGACGATCATGGCAGGCATACCTTTCGATGGAATGCCGATTCTCTACGCCACACCTGCGCGATGCACCTTGATCGAGATCAGATCGCCCGCCATCTTCGGCAAAAGAGTACAAGAATCCCGCATGCCCGTTCTACCATTGTCCAATGGGAACGGCCCCGGTTCGTTGTGCTATGCAACATGCAAAGCCGGAAGAGCCCGGCCTGACGATACGAGAGGAGAAACCGCATGGCCGAGGCCGTCTATCCCGTTCCCGCCGAGTGGAGCCGGAACGCCCTGATCGACGATGCCCGCTATCAGGAGATGTACGCAAGGTCGGTTTCCGAGCCCGAAGCCTTCTGGCGCGAGGAAGCGCAGCGGATCGACTGGATCAAGCCGTTCAGCGTGGTCAAGCAGACGAGTTTCCACGAAGAGGACTTCGGTATCTCGTGGTTCACCGACGGCACGCTGAACCTCTCGGCCAACTGCCTCGATCGCCATCTCGCGGAGCGCGGCGACCAGATCGCGATCCTGTGGGAGCCGGATAGCCCTGCAACTCCCGAACGCCGCATCACCTATCGCGAACTGCACGAGCAGGTCTGCCGCTTCGCCAACGTTCTCAAGGCACGGGGCGTGAAGAAGGGCGAGCGCGTCACAATCTATCTGCCGATGGTGCCCGAAGCCGCCGTCGCCATGCTGGCCTGCGCGCGGATCGGTGCGATCCACTCGATCGTCTTCGCCGGATTCTCGCCCGACGCTCTGGCGGGTCGCATTCAGGATTGTGACAGCCGCATCGTCCTCACCGCTGACGAGGGCCTGCGCGGCGGCAAGAAAGTCCCGCTCAAGGCCAATGTGGATGAGGCGCTCAAGGCCTGTCCCGGCGTCGATAGCGTGATCGTGCTGACGCACACGAAGTCCGGCGTTCCGATGACCGAGGGACGCGATATCGACTGGGCCTCTGCCATCGCCGATCAGGCCGTCGAGTGCGAACCGGTGGAAATGAACGCGGAAGACCCGCTCTTCATCCTTTACACCTCCGGCTCGACCGGAAAGCCCAAGGGCGTTCTCCATACGACCGGCGGCTATTCGGTCTGGGCCTCGATGACGCACGAGTACGTCTTCGACTACCGCCCCGGCCAGATCTACTGGTGCGCGGCGGACATCGGCTGGGTCACGGGCCACAGCTACGTCGTCTACGGCCCGCTGATGAACGGCGCGACCACCGTGATGTTCGAGGGCGTGCCCAACTTCCCCGATCCCAGCCGCTTCTGGCAGGTCGTGGATAAATTCGGCGTCGAGATCTTCTACGGTGCCCCTACGGCCCTGCGTGCGCTCATGCGCGAGGGTGACGACTGGGTGAAGAAGACCTGCCGTCAGTCGCTGCGCCTGCTTGGCTCGGTCGGCGAGCCCATCAACCCCGAGGCGTGGTCGTGGTATCACGAGGTCGTAGGCGAGGGGCGTTGCCCGATCGTTGACACCTGGTGGCAGACCGAAACCGGCGGCGTGATGATCTCGCCGCTGCCGGGCGCCACCGCGCTCAAGCCCGGTTCGGCCACTCGCCCGATGTTCGGCGTGCAGCCGAAGCTGCTCGACAACGACGGCAAGGAGATCGAAGGCCCCGGCGACGGCTGCCTCGTCATCGTCGATAGCTGGCCTGGCCAGATGCGCACGGTCTGGGGCGATCACGAGCGCTTCTTCCAGACTTACTTCAGCACCTTCAAGGGCACCTATTTCACCGGCGATGGCTGCCGCCGGGACGAGGACGGCTACTACTGGATCACCGGCCGCATCGACGATGTGATCAATGTCTCGGGTCACCGCATGGGCACCGCCGAGATCGAGAGCGCCCTCGTCGCGCACCCCAAGGTGGCGGAAGCCGCGGTCGTGGGCATGCCGCACGAGATCAAGGGGCAGGGCATCTACGCCTTCGTCACTTGCAACGCCGAGATCCAGCCTGACGACACCCTGCGCAAGGAATTGATCGCATGGGTCCGTCACGAGATCGGCCCGATCGCAACCCCGGACGTGATCCAGTTCGCGCCCGGTCTGCCCAAGACCCGTTCCGGCAAGATCATGCGTCGTATCCTGCGCAAGATCGGCGAGAACGACATCTCCAACCTCGGCGATACGTCCACGCTCGCGGATCCGTCGGTGGTCGACAACCTGCTGGCAAACCGCCCCCAACCCGTCAGCGCCTGAACTGGGACGGCACGATGAAAGCTCGCGCCATTAAGCGCGGGCTTTCGCTGTTTGCGACGCCTTGCTTCTCCGCGAATGTACGGAAAAATACGACGGATTTGTTTCGTTGAGACTCAAGGGGGTGGCGAATTATCTGGTCCGAATTTTCCGCATGTATGGGGGCTAAGCGTGGCTTTCGGGCGCTTTTTCTGTTTGTTAAATCGCCATCGCCCTCGCCGTTCGGTTGAATGGGACGGCTCGCACTATCGCAGCGATTGCCGCCGCTGTTCCCGACCGATCATGCGCCTTGCCCGTCACAAATGGCGTGTCGAGAGGCAAAGCAAAGCCGGCAATGGTGGATGACAACGGCAAATTGGCGGACAGGGTGGGATTCGAACCCACGGTGAGCTTGCACCCACGGCGGTTTTCAAGACCGCTGCCTTAAACCACTCGGCCACCTGTCCGCTCTGTTCCTGCGCATAGCCCAAAGTAGCGGCGGCGCAAGGGGTTGATGCTCGATGAAGAGCATCGGGCTTGCGGCGACTGTCCACGACGAGGCGCAGCGGGCCATTTGCAACCGCGCCGCTTTGTGCGAAGTTTCCTCGTAATGACCCTTGCAACCTTCATGCGATCCCTGCGTCTTCCCGTCTTCGCCATCGTGCTTGCGCTTCCTGCTGCGCAGGCCTGTGCACAGCCGGAATCCTTCCCCGATTACCTGCGCACGGTCGCGTCCCATGCACGCACCCAAGGGGTGAGCGAGGGCGCGATCACCAGCGTGCTGAGCGGCCTCACGCCTAACGACCGGGTCATCGCGCTCGACACCTCTCAGCCTGGCAGTCGGGGAGCACCGCCGCCACTGGCGCCTTACATCGCGCAGCACGTCGGCAGTTCGATCGTGGCGCGCGGCAAGGCGCGTTATGCGTCGCTAGGCTCCATCCTGCCTCAGATCGAGCGGCGCTACGGCGTGCCCGCACCGATTCTCTTCGCGATCTGGGGGCACGAGACCAATTACGGAAGCTACACCGGTGATTTCGATCTTGCCCGTTCGCTGGCGACGTTGGCATGGGAAGGCCGCCGCCGTGAACTCTTCGAGGGCGAACTGATCGCGCTGATGAAAATGGTCGACCGGGGCGTGCCACGTTCGCAGCTCAAGGGCAGCTGGGCAGGCGCCTTCGGCTATCCGCAGTTCCTGCCTAGCGTCTACCTGCGCCTTGCCGTGGACGGCGATGGAGACGGGCGTGCGGACATCTTTTCAAGTTCGGTCGACACTCTCGCCTCGATCGCGAACTATTTCCGCGACGCCGGGTGGCGGCCCGGGCAGCCGTGGGGCGTGCAGGCCAGCCTGCCTTCCGGTTTCAACGTCAACGCCTATGCGACAAAGCTGTCGTCGCCTTCCTGCGCCGCAGTCCACGCCCGTCATTCCCAGTGGAAGCCGGTGTCGCAATGGCGCGCTCTCGGCGTGATGCCGCAGGGGGCGATCGGCAATGATGTGCTCGCCTCGGTGTTCCAGCCAGACGGGCCGGGTACACCGGCTTATCTGTTAACCGGTAATTATCGGGTGATCCTCCAGTACAACTGCTCGAACTACTACGCCATGTCCGTGGGGTTGCTTGCAGATGAGATTGCCCGTTAACCATGCCCTGCCGCTCGCGGCGCTGATCCTGCTCGGTTCCGGGGGAGCGTTCGCCGCCTCCCGCGCCCCGCAGCCGGCCGGTCCCGCGACCGGGCCTGCCGCCGACTACCCAGTCGTCGTCGGCGAACCGTTTACCATCGACAGCACAGTGTGGACGCCGATCGACCAGCTCAACTACGATGCGGTCGGCAATGCGATCGCAGGGGAGGGCGCAGGGGAGGGCGCAGGGGTCACCGCCGCCCACAAGACGCTGCCGCTGCCATGCTACGTCGAGGTGACGGCGCTTGGAACCGGGCGCACCATCCTGGTGCGGATCGAACGCCGGGGTCCGATGGTGAATGACGCGCTCATCGAACTTTCGTCCGACGCCTCCGCACAACTCGGAATCGCACCGGGCAGCAAGGCGCCGGTGCGCGTGCGCCGCGTCAACCCGCCGGAACAGGAGCGGGCGCTCCTTCGCGCGGGGAGCCGTGCGCCGGAACGCATGGAGACGCCCGAGGGGCTGCTCAAGGTGCTTCGCCGCAAACTGGCGGACCAGTCGCCCTTGCTCCCTCCGCCTTCGACGCCGCCTGCCATGCCGACCGGCGAGCCGCCTCTCGCAGCCAAGGCTCCGACTGCCCAACAGGCACCGGCGCCGCTGGCAGCGAAACCGAAAGTCGCAGCCCCTTCCGCTCCGGCGGCTCCCCGTCCGTCGCAAACGGTGCCCCCTTCGCCGCCCAGGGTAGCCAATCCGAAGCCCGCAACGGAGGCCGCCAGGCCGGAAGCGAAGGGCTCGACTTTCGTGCAGGTCGCCGCATTTTCTTCGGAATCCTCAGCACGCAAGGTCGCGGCGCAACTTGGCGGCAGCGTCTCCCCGGCAGGCAAGTTCTGGCGCGTGCGCCTTGGCCCCTACGCCAACCGTGCAAAAGCTGCCTCGGCGCTGGAGAAGGCCAGGAGCGCGGGCTATAGGGATGCCCGAATCCTCGGCGCGGACTGATCCTCAACCATCTCCCGCGCGCAGCCAGACGCCTACAGGCGCGCGGGAGAAGTCGGGTCTTGAAGTCGTTTTCCAATATGCTCAAGCTGGTGCTGGCCCTCACGGTCCCGGCGAGTGCCTCAGCAGCGTCCATTCCAGCCCCGCCACCGCAGGTCGCGCCGATCCCGGTCAGTCTGCTGGTCGATCTCGGCTCGGGTCAGGTGCTGGCGCAGAAGCATCCTGACACGCCCTTCCTGCCCGCTTCGGTGACCAAGGTGATGACCGCCTTCGTAGCTTTCGAGGAGATCGGTGCGGGCCGTCTCAGCATGGATCGTCAGTTCCAGGAGCGACCTGAGACCGAGAAGGAATGGTTCGCCAAGGGCACCAACATGTACATCACGACCAAGGACAGGCCGACCACGCGCGACCTGCTCCATGGCATCATGACCGCTTCGGCGAACGATGCCGCCGTAGTGCTGGGCGAGGGCTATGCGGGCAGCGTACAGGGCTGGGCCGCGAAGATGAATGACGCCGCACGCCGCCTCGGCATGACGCGCAGCCATTACAACACGCCGAACGGCTGGATGGATGAAGGAAATACCTACGTCACCGCCAGCGACCTCGTGCGGCTGGCCGATGCGATGATCACCCGCTATCCGGACCTCTATCGGGAATTTTCCGGCCACAAGCACTGGGTCTGGCGCGACGTCCACATGCGCAGCCATGATCCCACGGTGGGCGTCGTGCCGGGCGCGGACGGCATCAAGACCGGTTACACGCGCGAGGCAGGCTACAACTTCCTTGGTACGGCCGAGCGCGGTGGACGCCGTCTCGTCATGGTCCTGGCGGGTTCGCCGCAGCCCAAGCTGCGCGACGACGCAGCCAAGGCGCTGCTCGAATGGGGTTTCGCCGCCTGGGACACGCGGCATCTCTTCGATCAGGGCCAGACGATCGCGCAGGCCAGAGTGCAGGGGGGCGATGCCCGCTCGCTGCCGCTGGTGGCCAACCGCGAGGTTCACGCCACCATCCCGCGTGGCACGCAGCCGGGCATCACGCTCGCCGTCCATTACAGCGGCCCGATCAAGGCGCCGATTCGCAAGGGTGAGCAGGTCGGCGAACTGGAAATCCGCGTCGCCGGTCTCGCTCCCGGCCGCGTTCCGCTTTACGCCGGTCGCGACGTGGGACCGGCGGGGTGGCTGGACAGACTGCTGAACGGGCTTATCAACCTGTTCACATGACGCAGGGTCGATTCATCGCGCTCGAGGGTGGAGAAGGGGCAGGCAAGTCCACTCAGGCCCGCCTGCTGGCCGAAGCACTGCGCGCACGCGGCCTCGAAGTGGTCACCACGCGCGAGCCGGGCGGAACGCCGGGCGCGGAGGCGATACGCGCCCTGTTGCTCAACGGAGTCGAGGGCGATGGTGGCGAAAGCTGGAACCCGCGTGCCGAAGCGCTGCTGTTCGCCGCCGCACGCTCCGACCACGTCCATCGCCTGATCCGTCCGGCACTGTCACGCGGGGCATGGGTCATCTGCGATCGCTATCTCGATTCGAGCCGCGCTTATCAGGGCGGTGGCGGCGGGTTGTCCGACAGCGACATCGCCGCTCTTCACGCCATCGGCAGCGAAGGCCTGCTGCCCGATCTGACCCTGCTGATCGAGGTGACGCCGATGGTGGCCGTCCAGAGGCTTGCCCTGCGCGACACCGACGGCAGCGATCGCATCGGTGGCCGGGATGCCGCCTACCATGCCCGCGTCGCCAGCGCGTTCTCCTCCTTCGCCGACGCAGAGCCTACACGCTTCGCCAGGATCGACGGCGATGGAAGCCCGCACGATACACAGGCGCTGGTTCTCGCCGCGCTGGCGTCGTTGCTGCGGTGAGCATGGACAAGCCCTTTATCGGTCAGGACGCCGCGTGGCAGGAATGGCTGGCTGCCATCGCGTCCGAACGTATGCACCATGCCTGGCTGCTGAGTGGCGGCAAAGGCCTCGGAAAACGCGCTTTCGCCCGGGCCGCCGCTGCCGAACTGGTTCGCCAGCCCAGCGCTCCGGTTCCCGATGTCGAGAGCCATCCCGACATCCACATCCTCGATCACCTTCCCGCCAACGACGACGAAGCGAAAAAGAAGGCCGAGGGCAAGCCCTACCAGACCAAGCGCAACATCACCGTCGACCAGGTACGCGGCATGATCCGCCGCCTCGCGACCAAGCCGACGCTGGGCGATCGCCGCGCCATCATCATCGACCCTGCCGACGACATGGAAAAGGGCGCGGTCAACGCGGTTTTGAAGGCCTTGGAGGAGCCGCCGGCGGGGACTTATTTCCTGCTCGTCACGCACCAGCCCGGGCGCCTGCTGCCGACCATCCGTTCCCGATGCCGGGTCCTGCGCTTCGCGGCGCTGGATCGGAACGAACTCGACGCTGTGATCCGTCGCGACGCACCGCAGTCCGATGCCGCCGCGCGTTCCGCTGCGATCGCCGCTGCCCAGGGATCGCCCGGAGTAGCGCTCGACATCGTCGAGCATGACCTCGGCGCCGTTCACGAACTGATGATGCGCATCCTCCAGCGCGGCGACCCGGATTTCCTCCTTCGCGGAGCCCTTGCCGACGAGATGGGCGGGCGACCGGCGCGCGACCGCCAACTGGCTGCGCTTGAACTGGCCCGGGCGGTCCTCGTCCACCAGTTGCGAGACGCGCCGCGTCGTCGCCAACTCGGCATTATCGAGGCTTACGGCGCGCTGACGAAGCTGGCGACGCAAGCGCCAACCTACAATTTCGATGCCGGGCTCCTCATAATGGAAATTGGCGGGTTGCTGGCCTCGGCCGCGATGCCTAGAGAAGCCGCACGCTAGCGCGTTTGCCGGACTCCTAAAGGAAGTTCGGAACGTGCTTGAACATTGACCTGTAAACACCAGCCAGGAAAGCGCGACGCCGCATGGGCGAGCCCTATTACATCACCACTGCCATCAGCTACCCCAACGGGCGCCCCCACATCGGCCATGCCTACGAGGCCATCGCTGCCGACGTGATCGCCCGTTTCAAGAAGGCGGAAGGTTTCGACGTCCGGTTCCAGACCGGTACGGATGAGCACGGGTTGAAGATGGCCCAGAAGGCGCGCGACCTCGATACCACACCGGCTGCTCTTGCAGATGAAATGTCGTCATATTTCAAGGAAATGTGCGACACTTTGAATGTCGGTTACGACGTTTTCATTCGCACTACCGAGCCGCGCCACCACGCCGCTACGCAGGAACTGTGGCGTCGCATGGAAGCGAACGGCGACCTTTATCTCGATCGCTACGAAGGCTGGTATTCGGTCCGCGACGAAGCTTATTACGACGAAAGCGAACTGCTCGCTGGAGAAGACGGTACGAAGCTGTCGCCGCAGGGCACTCCGGTGGAATGGACGGTAGAGGAATCGTGGTTCTTCCGCTTGTCCAAGTATCAGGACAAACTGCTGGAACTCTACGCCTCGGGCGACTTCATCCGGCCCGAGAGCCGCCGCAATGAAATCCAGCGCTTCGTCGAAGGCGGCCTGCGCGACTTGTCGGTATCGCGCACCAGCTTCGACTGGGGCATCAAGGTTCCCGGCAGCGACAATCACGTCATGTACGTGTGGGTCGATGCGCTGACCAACTACATCACCGGCCTCGGCTTTCCTGAACAGCAGGGCGACTTCGCGAAGTTCTGGCCTGCCGACGTTCACCTGATCGGTAAGGACATCGTCCGCTTCCACACGGTGTACTGGCCCGCCTTCCTGATGAGCGCAGGCCTGGATCTGCCAAGGCAGGTCTTCGGACACGGCTTCCTGCTCAATCGCGGGCAGAAGGAATCGAAGTCACTGGGCAACGTCACGGATCCGATCGGGCTGGCGGCAACCTTCGGCGTCGATACGCTACGCTACTTCTTCCTGCGCGAGGTTGCATTCGGACAGGACGGTTCGTGGTCGGCCGAGGCCATCGTGACCCGCGCCAATGCGGAGCTCGCAAACAGCTTTGGCAATCTGGCTCAGCGTAGTCTTTCCATGATTTACAAGAACATGGATGGGAATTTGAAGTCCGGGCTTGAGCAAAGCGAAGCGGACACCGCGTTGTTCGCCGCCGTAGCCGAGGGCATTTCCGGTCTTCGCAAGGCCTTTGACGCCCTCGATTTCAGCACTGGCCTGGAAGCATGGATGCGCGGCGTCTTCGCTTGCAACCAATATGTCGACGAGCAGGCACCCTGGGCACTGCGCAAGAGTGATCCCGCCCGCATGGAAGCCGTGCTGATGACGCTCTTCCGCGTCGTGCGCGATCTTGCCATTGCCGTAAGGCCTGTGGTGCCGACCGCAATCGACGCACTGCTCGACCAGATGGGGCAAGCCGCCGATGCCCGGAATTATGCAGCGCTCGCGGATACCGGGTGGATCGACACTCTCATCGCTTCCGGCTTCAAGGTCGACAAGCCGCAGGGTGTATTCCCCCGCCTTGAATTGCCCGAGGAAGCGGCAGCCTGATGCTTATCGATTCCCACTGCCATCTTGAATACGAAGGTCTGGTCGAAGATCAGCAGGCCGTGCTCGCCCGCGCACGCGCGGCGGGGATCAAAGGCTTTCTCAATATCTCGACCCGGCAGCGGGAATGGCACCGCGTCGTCGGCACGGCGGCCCGTGAACCGGACGTATGGGCTTCGATCGGCATCCATCCGCATGAGGCGGACCAGCATGCCGATCTGGGCGAGGGCGCCTTGCTGGAAGCCGCAGCCCATCCGCGAGTGATCGGCATCGGCGAAACCGGGCTAGACTATTATTACGACAAGTCCGACCGCGACGTGCAGCAGGCTCTGTTCCGCACCCATATCACCGTCGCGCGCGAGACTGGCCTGCCGATCATCATCCATACGCGCGACGCCGAGGATGACACCGCGCGTATTCTTGAGGAGGAGATGGGGAAGGGCGGTTTCCCCGCGCTGATCCACTGCTTCACGGCCAGCGCGGACTTTGGACGCAAGGTACTCGAGCTCGGTCTGACGATCAGCATTTCCGGCATCGTGACTTTCAAGAATGCCAAGGACTTGCAGGAAGTCGTGAAGACCATTCCTGAGGATCGTCTTCTCGTAGAGACGGATTCGCCTTTCCTCGCGCCAGTTCCGCATCGCGGCCACAAGTGCGAGCCGGCGTTCACTGCCGACACCGCCGCCTTCGTCGCGAATTTGCGCGGAACCAGCGTCGAGCATCTCGGCGAAGTGACGACCCGCAATTTCTTCGCGCTGTTCACCAAGGCGCGCTACGCATGAAGGTGACGATCCTTGGCAGCGGCACCTCCACCGGAGTCCCCCGGCTCGGCGGCGAGAATGGAGGGGCCGATTGGGGGCTGTGCGATCCTGAGGAGCCCCGGAACCGCCGCACGCGCGTTGCGATCCTGCTTGAAAGCGATGCTGGAGCCCGCATCCTGGTCGATACACCGACCGATCTGCGCGCGCAGCTTCTCGCGAATGACATACACCGCATAGACGCGGTATTCTGGACGCACGATCACGCCGATCACTGCCACGGCATCGATGACCTTCGCCCACTGCGCTATGGCCGCGCCGGACCGATCCCGGGTTACGCAGACTCCGAAACGGTACGGCGCCTCCGACAGCGCTTCGGGTATGTCTTTGCCGGTCAGCATGGTTATCCAACGCTGATTTCTTTGGAGAATCTGGACACGCTGCGCCTTTGCGAAGGTTTTCGCGTAAGCCACACCCAGATGCCCCATGGAGGCATGGACTCAACTGGATTTCTGTTCGATGCCGATGGAAAATCAGTTGGTTACGCGACAGATTTCAACCAGATTACACGCGACATGATCGACCTGTTTTACGGTTGCGATGTCCTGATCGTCGATTGCCTTCGCCGCGAACCGCATCCGACTCATGCGCATCTGGCCATGTCTCTGGAACTTGCTGAAGTCTGCCGAGTCGGCACGGCCGTGCTGACGCATCTCGACAAGAGCATGGACTATGCCACACTGAGCGCTTCGGTGCCTGCGAACGTGCAGGTCGCTTATGATGGGCTGGTGATCGCGCCATGAACTTGACGGCCATGATCGTATCGCTGATTTCAATCATCGGCTGTCTGGTCCTGGCGCTGCGCAACCCACAGATTCGCGGGCTCGGTGGCGGACAGGCACTGCGCCTGGCAGCCATATGGGCCGCGATCATCATTGGACTCGTCATGGTGATCCAGTGGTCCGGGCTGAGGATCGCCCCATGATCACCGTTCTTAGCTTTACATAATCATCATTATCATTTCAGGTATGACCCAGAGCCGACACCAGCAGATCGACCGCCTTCTGAGCATCATGGCCCGCCTGCGCGATCCGCAGGACGGCTGCGAATGGGACAAGGAGCAGACTTTCGCGACGATCGCACCGTACACGATCGAGGAAGCCTACGAAGTTGCCGAAGCCATCGCCCATGGCGATCTTCCATCCTTGCGCGAGGAACTTGGCGACCTGCTGCTCCAGGTCGTGTTTCACGCCCGCATGGCGGAAGAACTCGGGCATTTCGCTTTTGGCGATGTCGCCGCCGCGATCTCGGACAAACTCGAAGCCCGCCATCCGCACATCTTCGGTGACGACATTTCCGACGATGTCCAGACCGATCGCTGGGAAAAGCTCAAGGCCAACGAGCGTGCCGCCAAGGGAGCGACCAGCGCGATCGACGGTGTGGCGCTCTCGCTTCCGGCGCTGATGCGGGCCGAAAAACTGCAGAAACGCGCGGCCCGGGTTGGTTTCGACTGGCCCGATCCGAGCGGAGCCGCTGACAAAGTGCGCGAGGAAATGCAGGAACTCGCCGAAGCCGGGGCTGCGGAACGACTGGAGGAAGCCGGCGATCTGCTGTTCGCGGCGGTCAATCTCGTGCGTATGAACGGCATCGCGCCCGAAGATGCGCTGCGCGCCGCCAACACCAAGTTCGAGCGTCGGTTCCGGGCGATGGAAACCCTCTCAGCCCAGGAAAACCGCGATTTTGCAGCACTTTCCCTAGAAGAACAGGAAGGTTACTGGCAGGCCGTGAAGCGCGCCGAATAAGCGCGCATCACGGCACACAACGCCACCATAACGGTAGTCAAAGGGCCATGAAGCGCCCGAATTCCCGTTCAGACAAGCGCACTTCCAGCCGCATCTGAGGTCCCTGCTCCCCCTCGCCGGCATCCTCTTCGGATACCACTTCGCCGCGCGCGTGAAGGAACGCGAAGCGTTGGCCGTCAGCGACCGGCAGGACGAAGCTGTAGAGCTTCGAATCCCGGGTCAGGTTGCGGCTCGCGATTTCGAGCAGGGCATCGCAGCCCTCCCCGGTCAGCGCCGAGACGGGAACGATGACTTCCCCTTCCCTGTGTGCCGCGACCTCATGGAGTTCGTGCGCCTGATCGGTGGCGAGCAAGTCCCACTTGTTCCAGACCTCGATGATCGGAACCTGCGGCTCGGGCTCATCGTCCGGCTCATCGTCCGACCAGTCAAGGGCCGGAGCCTGACGCTGCTTGCGATCGTCGAGCGGGGGCTGGATCACGCCGAGGTCGGCCAGGACGTCGAGAACCTGACGCTTCTGTGCCTCGGTGTCCGGGTTGGCGATGTCGCGCACGTGGAGGATGACATCCGCGGCGGTCACTTCCTCGAGCGTTGCACGGAACGCGGCGATCAGTTCGGTCGGCAGGTCGGAGATGAAGCCCACCGTGTCGGACAGGATCGCCTTTTCGAGGCCCGGCATGCGAATCGCCCGCATGGTCGGATCGAGCGTGGCGAACAGGAGGTTCTCGGCCATGACGCCTGCTCCGGTCAGCCGGTTGAACAGCGTCGATTTGCCCGCATTGGTGTAGCCGACCAGCGCGATCACCGGCCACGGCGCCTTTTCGCGCCGGTCGCGGTGGAGACCGCGGGTGCGGCGCACCTGCTCCAGTTCACGGCGGATCTTGGCCATGCGGTCGCGGATCATGCGGCGATCCGCCTCGATCTGCGTTTCGCCCGGGCCGCCGAGGAAGCCGAAGCCACCGCGCTGGCGTTCAAGGTGAGTCCAGCTGCGGACCAGACGCCCCGCCTGATAATCAAGGTGCGCGAGTTCGACCTGCAGGCGGCCCTCGGCCGTCGCAGCACGCTCGCCGAAGATTTCGAGGATGAGCCCGGTGCGGTCGATGACCTTGCGCTTTAGCTTTTCCTCGAGGTTGCGCTGCTGGATCGCCGAGAGCGAACCGTCGACGATGATCAGTTCCGCCTCGTTCAGGTTGCAGGCAGTCGCGATGTTCTGGATCTGGCCTTCGCCGAACAGCGTGCCGGGGCGCGCCTCGCGGATGACGATGGCCATCGCCTCGACCACTTCGAGGCCGATCGCGAGCGCCAGACCTTTAGCCTCTTCGAGGCGGGCTTCGGGGTCAAGGTCGCTGCGATCGCCCCTTGGCCCCCTCATCTGCGGATAGACGACGAGGGCACGCGCACCGCGCGTGACCTCGCCCTTCAGTTCATCGTTCAAGTTGGTTCAGCTTCTCTCAGTCGTCGGCTTCTTCATGCGCCTGAAGATCGACCGGAGTCACGGGCTGAATCGTCGAAACCGCATGCTTGTACGCCAGCTGCACATAGCCTTCGCGCTCAAGCAGCATGCAGAACAGGTCGTAAGCGGCGACGCGACCCTGGAGCATGACGCCGTTGATGAGGAACATCGTCACCTGCACACCCGCGTTGCGGATGCTGGAAAGGAAGACGTCCTGCAGCACGCGCTGCTTCTTCGCGTTCTCGGGACCATTGCCAAACTGACGGGCATCGACCGGGGTTGACGGCATGATCGTCGAGATAGCGTGCTTGTAGACGAGCTGCGACTGGCCATCTCGGCGCAGCAGGATCGAGAAATTGTCGAACCAGGTGACGATACCCTGCAGCTTCACGCCCTTGACTAGGAACATGGTGACCGGGGTCTTGTTCTTGCGCAGCAGGTTCAGGAACTGGTCCTGCAGGTTCTGACCACTCTTGCCCGCTGACGAGCCCGTCGATGCCGGGGCGGGCGCAGCCGCAGGCGCGGCAACGGCAGGAGGCGCGGCCTCTTCAGTTTCGAGCTCCGGCGTCGCTTTGGGGCGCGCGGAAAGGGTACGACCAGCCATGTGTATGCTCCTTCTTTTTGGCGGCCGCCCATGCGGTCCGCGATCTGGTCCCGCCGTTGGCACGGGCCGTTCTCGAATCGGAAACTACCCATTTGCTGCAATGCAGTAAACGGGGTTTTTGTAGCAGAAATGTTACACCGAAACTCAGATCGTCTCGTCGAGGTCCGTTTCGTCCTCGCGCCGTTCCGACATGCCAAGCAACTTGAGCTTGCGATGCAGCGCCGAACGCTCCATCCCGATGAAGGCCGCTGTCTTCGAGATATTCCCGGAAAACCGCCGGATCTGCACCCGAAGGTACTCCCGCTCGAAGCTCTCGCGCGCTTCGCGCAAAGGCGCGCTCATCATCACGGTGACGCCTGTGTCGGCCCCTCCGCGGCTGTTGAAGATTTCCGGCGGCAGCATGTCCGCCTCGATCTTGGCGAGCTTTTCGCGCGGCGCCATGATCACGGTGCGCTCCACGACATTGCGCAGCTGGCGCACGTTGCCGGGCCATTCGTAGGCCTGGAGCGCGGTCATCGCCTCACCGCTTACCGGCGGAGGGGATACGCCCTGCTCGTTCGCGTAGCGGGCGAAGAAATGATCGACCAGCGCAGGGATGTCGTCGCGACGCTCACGCAGCGCCGGGATGGAGATCGGCACGACGTTGAGGCGGTAGAACAGATCCTCACGGAAGCGCCGCTCGGCAATTTCCTTTTCCAGATCCCGCGAGGTCGACGAAACCACGCGGACGTCGACGCGAATCTGCCGGGTGCCGCCGACGCGCACGAAGGCCTGGTCGGTCAGGACGCGCAGGATGCGCGCCTGAGTCGAAAGCGGCATGTCCGCCACTTCGTCGAAGTAGAGCGTGCCGCCGTCCGCACTTTCCAGTAGGCCGGAGCGGATCAGGGTGCCGTCGGCCTCCTCGCCGAACAGTTCCTGCTCGAACCGTTCCGGCGTGATGCGGGCAGAGTTGACGCTGACGAAGGCATTGCCCGCGCGCGGGCTCCAGGCGTGGAGCAGCCTTGCCGCCACTTCCTTGCCCGATCCGGCCGGCCCGGTGATGAGCAGGCGGCTGCCGGTGTTCGCGACGCGCTTGAGCGTCGCGCGGACCTGGTTGATGACGCCGCTGGAACCGGTGAACTCCTCGCCCATCGAGACGCCCTGGCGCAACTGCGCATTCTCGCGCCGCAAGCGCTCGGTCTCGGTTGCGCGGCCGACGAGGTGCAGCAGTTTCTCAGCTTCGAAGGGCTTCTCGATGAAGTCCATGGCACCGCGGCTGATCGCGGCGACGGCCGTGTCGATATTCCCGTGGCCGGAGAAGATGATGACCGGCAGTTCCGGCTCGCGCGCCTTGATCGCGTCGAGAATTTCGAGCCCGTCCATCGGACTGCCATGCAGCCACACGTCGAGCAGGACGAGCGAAGGGCGCCGAGCATCGACCGCCGCGAGCGCGGCGTCGCTGTCGCCCGCCGTGCGGCATTCGTAGCCTTCGTCGCTCAGCACGCCGGCGACCAGTTCGCGGATGTCGCGCTCGTCGTCGACGATCAGAATATCAAGTGCCATGGGCCATCTTCTTCGTGCTGGAAAAACGGGTCATTGCGCGGCTTCCGGCTTGCGTGCGGGTGCCGAGCTGGTTGCTTCCTGGGCCAGCGGGTCATGCGCGAAACGCATGGTGACCGTGGTGCCCCCCCCTTGTGCGGCGGTGAAGGTCATTTCGCCGCCATGTTCCTCGATGATCTTGTTGACGATCGCGAGCCCCAGACCGGTGCCCTTTTCTCGCGTGGTGACGTAAGGTTCGATCAGCCGCTCCTTGTCGTGCGAGAGACCGATGCCGTTGTCGGTAACGCGCACGAGGATCGATTCGTCCTGCTCGACAACCTCCACCCCAACCGCGCCGCGATAATTCTCATCCGCATCTTTCGATTTTGCTTCAATGGCTTCGACCGCATTCTTGAGAATATTGGTCATTGCCTGTCCGAACTGGTGACGATCGCAGTCGATCACCCGGACGTCCCGTTCCGCCAGGAAGCGGAAGTCGATGTCCGGCCGGGCCACTTCCTGCAGGAACAAGGCCTGACGTGTTAGCGCGACCGGGTCTTCGGTGCGGAACACCGGCTTGGGCAGCCGTGCGAAGGAGGAGAACTCGTCGACCATCTTGCGCAGGTCCCCCACCTGCCGGATGATCGTGCGAGTCAGGTCCTCGAACAGTTCCGGGTTGTCGGTGATCTGCTTGCGATAGCGGCGGCTGAGGCGCTCGGTCGCCAGCTGGATCGGGGTGAGCGGGTTCTTGATCTCGTGCGCGATGCGGCGCGCCACGTCGGACCATGCGGCAGTACGCTGGTCGAGGAGCTGGCGGGTGATGTCCTCGAAGGTGATGACGTGACCCGTAGCATCACGGCTGGTCTTTACCGCGAGGGTCAGCAGGTCGCCGCCGCGGTTGTACTGGACGAGGCCGCTGGTCGCGCCCTGTTCCACCAATGTGGCGATGGAAGGCGCGAGTTCGGCGATGGACATTCCTTCCGGCACGTCATCGGGCAGGTTCGTCAGCAGCTTCTGCGCGGTCGAGTTCAGCAGGAGTATCCGCCCTTCCCCGTCGAGCGAGATGATGCCCGAAGTGACCGATTCCAGCACCGCCTCGATGAAGACGCTGCGTTCGTGCAACTGACGGTTGGCACCGAGCAAGGCCTGCGTCTGCTTGTCGATCTGCGCGGTCATGCGGTTGAAGGCGCGGTTGAGGAGGCCGATCTCGTCGGCTCCGGTGCGCCCTTCGATCCGCAACGCATAATTACCCGCCCCCACCCGGCGAGCGGCGTCGACGAGCTGGTACAGCGGCTCGACCTGACGGTCGGCGAAACGCAGCGCAAACCACACGGAAAGGCCGACGAGGACAAGGGACAGGATGAACAGCGCGACGTTGAACCGCAACTGCAGCACGCGCGCCCGGTTGGTCAGGACTTCGTAGGCCTGAACGATGTTCTCGGCCCGCTGGCCCTGACTCAGGGACAGCAGGTCGGAACTGCGCACCACGAGCAGGTAGACACCGGAGGAACGCTCTATCGGCGCTGCCGCGACTATGCGGTTGTCCTTGGCACTGACGACATAGGGCTCACCCTTATCCAGCCTCTCGAGGCCGTCCTTGCTGAGCCGGTTGTTCTCCGCCAGGCCTTCGGGATCGACGATGATCGGCGTCCGCTGCTCGCCCCCTTCATCGATCTGCACGATTGCGGCGCCCCTGAGATTGCGGCGAACCACCTGATAGGAGAGAAACGTCTGGAAATCCCGGCTCGCCACCGGAACACGGCTCAGTTCGTCACGGGAATCGGTGGCCATCGCCACGGACTCGTAGCCGACGTCACGAAGCGTCTGTTCGTAGTAGCCGCGCGCCAGCTTGTTGGCGTTTTCGAGCAGCCCCCGGGAACTGTCGGAAAACCAGAACTCCACGCCGGACTGGAACAGCCACGAGGCAAAGACCACTACGAGCAGGGTCGGCACCGCCGCGATCAGCGAGAAGATGAACACCAGGCGCACATGCATCTGCCCGGTGCCGCCGGTGCCGTGCTCGGCAGCGCGGCGCAGTGCCATGTGGCGGCCGAGCAGGACGAGGATCGCCATTGCAGGCACCAGCGTGCCCACCAGCAGACTCGCGGTCAGGTCCGAAGGCAGCAACTGGCGCCGGTCGGCTCCGCTGTTGAGCGCCAACCATGTCGTGACGGACATCGCCAGGAAAGCGACAACCGCGACCACCGCCATGATCGCGAAGAAGTTCGCCCGGCGCGCAGCAACCTGCATTCGCCGCCACCATCGGGGCCAGGCACGCTTCTGGACTGAACTTTCACTCATCGTTGCGCTGTTACAACAGGACTGTGACCCCGCTGCAAGTGTAAATCCACCAAGGCGCTTCTACGGACGACGAGCGAATTCCTCGGGATCGAGCGAAAGCTCGCCCAGACGCTTGCGCAAGGTGTTGCGATTAATCCCCAGCGCTTGCGCCGCGCGCAACTGATTGCCCGCCGTCTCGCGCAGGACCTCGGCAAACAGCGGTCGCTCGAAAGCGGCCATCGCGCTGTTGTAGATCGAGCCGCTCGGCGGACGATTGATCGAGAGCCATTCCGACACGGCGGTGGCGATGTCCACGGCCCTCGGCATCCCGCCGTCCTCAGTGGCCGTTGGCGGTTCCTGCGTCAGCAGCGGCAGCACCGCCTCGGCGTCGATCACGTCCTCGCGCGCCAGCAGGGCGAGACGGTAGATGAAGTTCTTGAGTTCACGCACATTGCCGCGCCACGGCTGGCGGCTCAGCACATCGGCGGCCTCCTTCGTCAACTGGCGACGCGGCAGGCCTTCGTTGGCGGCGTGCTGGAGGAAATGGCGCGCCAGCACGTCGATGTCATCGCGTCGGTCACGCAGCGGCGGCATGTGGATCGGCACCACGTTGAGACGGTAGTACAAGTCCTCGCGGAAGCGCCCGGCGGCGATTTCCGGCTCCAGATCCTTGTTGGTGGCCGCGACGATGCGCGTGTCGAGGCGGATCTCCTCGCGCCCGCCGACCCGGCGCACGGTGCCCGACTGAAGCGCGCGCAGCAGGCGGGTCTGCGCCTGCATCGGCATGTCGCCGATCTCATCGAGGAACAGGGTGCCGCCCGCCGCCTGCTCGAACTTGCCGACATGGCGCGCGACGGCGCCGGTGAAGGCGCCTTTCTCGTGCCCGAACAGCTCGCTCTCGATCAGTTCGGCGGGGATGGCGGCGGTATTGACGGCGATGAACGGGCCGTCCCGGCGATTGCCGAGCTGGTGGATCGCCTCGGCCACAAGCTCCTTGCCGGTGCCCGATTCGCCGAGGATCAGCACCGTCAGGTCGTTGCGCAGGACGCGGGTGATCATGCGGAACACCGACTGCATGGCGAGGCTGCGGCCTACCAGGGGCAGGCCGTCCGCCACCGGCTCGTCGTCCGCTGCCAGTCCCTGCGCCGCACCGGCGGCCTGACGCACGGTGCGCGCCAGTTCGTCGATGTCGAAGGGCTTGGGAAAATACTCGAAGGCGCCGGTATCGGTGGCACGGACCGCGGTATCGAGCGTGTTCTGGGCCGAGAGGATGACGATCGGCATGTGCGGATGCAGCGCACGGACCCGCTCGATCGTCTCGATGCCGTCGCCGTCCGGCAGCATCACGTCGGTGACGAGCGCGGCGAACCCGCGCTCCGCCAGCATCCGGTCGCGCTCGGCGATGGTGACGCAGTGCGAGACGCCGAAGCCCTCTGCTTCCAGCGCCGCCGTGATGACGATGGCGATGGACATGTCGTCCTCGAGCAGCAGCACATTCATCTTCATGCCGGCTTTCTCCGGGGGCGGTTCCGCGTCTCGCGAGCGAGCGGCAGGTGGATACGGAAGTGAGTCATCCCGTTCTCGTCGTCACGATCGTGGGTGATGCGCCCGTTCATGTCGCGCACCAGCTTGCGGACCAGCGGCAAGCCAAGGCCCTGGCCCGATTTCTTTGTGGTGACGAAGGGCTCGAAGATGTGATCGCGCATGGCCGGATCGATGCCAGGGCCGTTGTCGCTGACGCGGACTTCGATCGGCAGGCGCAGCGGTGCGCCGTCGTCGCCGGTGTGAAGCTGCAGGCCGCTGGCGAAGCGGGTCCGGATGGTCACGCGCGGCTCGGCGACATGCTTGCAGGCGTCGGCGGCATTGGACAGCAGGTTCATCATCACCTGCACCAGCCCGTCCGGACTGCCGAGGACCGGCGGGAGCGAGGGGTCGAACTCCTCGACAAGGCGGAAGGCAGGCTTCTCTTCCTTGGCCGCCTTCAGCACGTCGATGGCCCGGCGGGCAGCTTCATGGAGGTTGCAGGGTTCGACCGGCGGGGTTGTGCGGCCGCTCAGCTTCTGCATGCGTTCGATGAGGCCGGCGACGCGGTCGACCTCGCCGGTAATGAGGTCCGTCAGCGCCTTGTCGCGTTCATCGACCTTGCGCGCGAGAAGCTGCGCCGCGCCGCGAATGCCGGCGAGCGGGTTCTTGATCTCGTGCGCCATGATCTCGGGGCCGCGCAGCACCGCATTGTCGGGGCCACCCGAGTCATCGCCGAGCGCTTCGGAAGCGGAATTGTCGTGGAGCGATACGACCTGCCAGCCGGGACTGTCCGCCACCGGGCCGACGTTGATGTCGATCCGCCGCGCGCCCCTGCCCTTTATCTGCACCACGATCTCGCGGGCCGAGACGGGCGCCTCGGAATCCGACAGGCGATCGAGCAGGCGACGGTCGGAAATCGACATGATGTCGCGCAATCGCGTGCCAACGAGGCGCCGCGCCGACTGACCGAAGAACTGCTCCGCCGCCGGGTTGAGCGAGGCGATCGTGCGCCCGTCCTCAAGCAGCAGAACGGCATGCGGCAGGCTCGCCAGCAGCCGCTGGGCGTCAGGCAGATCGGTCCGGGTGTCCAGGCTCATGCGGCGCGGAGCTGGCTGTCGTCGGCATCGCGGTAGGGAGCGTAGAATTCGTCGATTTCGCGAAGCACTTCAGCAGGATCGGCGATGAAGTTCAGCTTGTTTCTGAACTCCGCCGAGCCGCGCACGCCCTTGATGTACCAGCCAAGGTGCTTGCGAGCCATCCGGACGCCGGTGTCCGCGCCGTAGTGGTCGAGCATGTCCTCGTAGTGACGACGGATGATGTCGTATTGCCCGGCGATGTCGGGATCGGCGGAAACTTCCTCGCCGCGCCACCACTGCATGACCTGCGAGAGGAACCACGGGCGGCCGTAAGCGCCGCGCCCGATCATCAGGCCGTCGGCACCGGACTGCTCCAGCGCCTGCGCGGCGTCGGTCACGGTGCAGATGTCGCCATTGACGATGACCGGGATCGAGACCGCGTCCTTGACCTTGCGCACGAAGGCCCAGTCGGCCTCGCCCTTGTACATCTGGTTGCGGGTGCGGCCATGGACGGTGATCATCTTCGCGCCCAGATCCTCGGCGATCCGCGCGAGTTCGGGGGCGTTGAGGCTGTCATGGCACCAGCCCATGCGCATCTTGACGGTGACCGGGACCTTGACCGCCTTGACGGTCGCCTCGATCAGCTTGGTCGCCAGCGGCACCTGCCGCATCAGCGCCGAGCCCGCGTCGCCGTTGACGACCTTGCGCACCGGGCAGCCCATGTTGATGTCGATGATCGCGGCGCCGCGATCCTCGACCAGCTTGGCGGCCTCGCCCATCTGTTCGGGGTCACAGCCGACCAGCTGCATCGAGACCGGGTCCTCGACCTTGTCCCACATCGCCTTCTGCAGCGACACGCGCGTCTCACGGATCGCAGCGGGGCTGGCGATCATCTCGGTGACGTTGAGGCCGGACCCGAAGGCGCGCACCATCCGGCGGAACGGCAGGTCCGAAACCCCCGTCATCGGCGCGAGCACGACCGGGCAGTCGATCGTCACGGGACCGACCTGAATGGGCTTGAGTGCCGGAGGATTGGGCAATTGAGTCATGATACGTGCAGTGCTGCCTAAAAAACAGGCAGCGCATAGTGGATTGCCCTCAATGCGGCAAGCGATTACCGGCATCGGCGATGTCGCAAATCGTCTCAGAGCCGCAGAATTCGTCCCGTGATCGCGCTGGTGACCGCGCTGGCGCTCATACTGCCGCGCTCGTCGTGGCCGCAGGCAAGGGTCTGCGCGCCGGTAAGCCGGTGCCCAAGCAGTTCGCCCGCTGGCGCGGCAAGCCGGTTGTGCGGCACTCGGTCGAGGCGCTGGCGGCGGCCGGATGCGCGCCGATTCTGGTGGTCATTCCCGATGGCGCGGAAGCCGTGGCGCGTGAAGCACTGGCGGGAATCGCGGGCCTGCAGTTCACCAGCGGCGGCGCGACGCGGCAGGAATCGGTGCGTCTCGGGCTGGAAGTGCTGGCTGGCTCCGAGCCCGACCGCGTCCTGATCCACGACGCCGCCCGCCCGCTGCTGCCCGCCGAAGTCATCGAACGGCTGCAGACCGCGCTGGACGAGCACAAAGGCGCGATCCCTGTCCTGCCCGTGGCAGACAGCCTGACTCATGCGGCCGGCGATCTCATGGGCGCCCCTGCCCGGCGCGAGGACTTGCGCCGGGTGCAAACCCCGCAGGCGTTCCACTTCGCCGACGTGCTCGCCGCGCACCGGGACTGGGAGGGCGCCACCAGTGCCGGGGACGACGCGCAGGTCGCGCAGGCATGGGGCATGGACGTGGCACTCGTCGAAGGGGACGAAACCTTGCACAAGCTGACTTACGCTGCCGATTTCGGTGCCGCCAGGCCACTGATCCGTGTCGGCAACGGCTATGACGTCCACCGGCTCGAAGAGGGCGAGGAGCTTTGGCTCTGCGGCGTGCGGATCGAACACACACACGGCCTCTCCGGCCACAGCGACGCCGACGTGGCGATCCACGCGCTCGTCGATGCGATGCTGGGCGCGATCGGCGCCGGGGACATCGGCCAGCACTTCCCGCCCAGCGATCCGCAGTGGAAAGGCGCGGCTTCCGACCGCTTCCTCGCGCACGCAGGCAAACTGGTGGCCGAGGCGGGCTATGCCCTCGCCAATGCCGACATCACCATCATCTGCGAGGCGCCCAAGATCGGGCCGCATCGCGAGACCATGCGCGCGCGCCTCGCGGACATACTCGGCGTTGACATCGCCGCGATCAGCGTGAAGGCAACGACGACCGAGAAGCTCGGCTTCACCGGGCGGCGCGAGGGGATCGCGGCGCAGGCGGTGGTCAGCCTCGGTCTGGTTTAAATTTCGGGGCGCAAAGGAATTTCCTGCATGCGTGGATTGTTGCGAACCCTTTCTCTTGTCCTCGCCATGGCGCCCTGCGCTGCGATGGCAGCCGAGCCGGTGTGCATCAGCAAGGCCGAGGCGACCTCGCTGATCGCCTATGCCCTGCCGCAGGCGATCAACGGCACCGCGAAGCGCTGCGCCCCGTCCCTGCCCGCCGACGCCTTCCTGCGCACCAAGGGGCCTGGCCTCGCCGCCCGCTACGCCGCGCAGAAGGATCGCTACTGGCCCAAGGCCAAGCCCGCTTTGCTGAAAGCGCTCAATACGCAGGGCGGCGGGTCGTCGAACATGATGACCGGGCTTCCCGACGACACCCTGCGCCAGATGGCCGACGTTTTCGTCGAGGGCTTCGTCTCGCAGCGGATCGCGCCCAAGTCCTGCAAGCAACTGGACCTCGCGATCGACCTGCTCTCGCCGCTTCCCCCCGAGAACACCGCCGGACTGATCGCGCTGAGCATGGACGTGGCCGGCAGCGCCGATCCCAGGCTCGGTAAAGTGACGCTTTGCAAGGACTGACGATGGCCGCGAATCCCTTCTTTCCGGAAGACCTCTACGCGCTCGCCCAAAGGGTGATCGAGGAGAACAAGGCGCTCGGCCGTATGGTCTCGGTGGCCGAAAGCTGCACCGGCGGCCTCGTCTGCGCGGCGCTGACCGAGATTCCGGGCTCGTCGGCGGTGCTCGATCGCGGTTTCGTTACCTATTCGAACGAGGCCAAGATGGAGATGCTGGGGGTCCACTCCGACATCCTCGATTCGTTCGGGGCGGTGTCACCGGCGACGGCATGGGCCATGGCGCAGGGCGCGATCGGCAAGAGCCGGGCGGACGTCGCGGTCGCGATCAGCGGTATCGCCGGGCCGGACGGCGGCAGCGAGATGAAGCCGGTCGGCACCGTGGTCTTCGCCTGCGCCCGGCGTGGCGAGGAAGAGGTCAACGCCGAGCAGAAGCTGCTGGACGGCAGGACCCGCGCGGAAATCCGCCATCAGGCCGCGATCGTGGCGCTGGAACTGCTGCTGCCCTGACTGCTTGACGAGGCGCGTCCCATCCACACTCCGCCCGTCACCCTGAACTTGTTTCAGGGTCTATCGCGAGGTTTAATCGGAGGGATCGCTTCACCAGCGGCCCTCTCAACTTAGTACCCACAGCGCTGGACGGGCTGCCCGATGGACCCTGAAACAAGTTCAGGGTGACGGAGTGTTGTTAGACCGGTTTCGACCGGATCACCCCGCCTGCGCGACACCGTAGAGTTCGGCCGCGCGCGTTTCGAACGCGGCGACCATTTTGCGGAACGCCTTGTCGAAGTACTGCCCCGCCAGTTTCTCGAACAGCGGGTTGCGAAAGGTGAACTTCACGTCGAACTCAAGATCGCACGAAGTCTCGTCGACCGGATGGAAAGTCCAGACGTTGTCCAGATCACGCATCGGGCCATCGACATAGTGCACCTTGATGACGCGCGGGCGCTCCTTCTCGACACGCGAGGTGAACTTCTCGCGCAGGGCCTTGAAGCCGACCAGCATGTCCGCGATCATTTCGTGCCCGTCGTCGGACTTCACCCGGGTTGCGACGACCCAGGGCAGGAATTCCTGATAACGGCCGACGTCGGCGACGAGGTCGTACATCTGCTCGGCGCTGTACGGCAGGCGCTTGGTCTCATGAATGCCCGGCATGAGTCAGACCTTGGCGGGCTGCATCTTGGCCAGCTTGGCGTCGCGCGCGGCCTTCATCTCGGCGAAGTCGTCGCCCGCGTGATAGCTGGAGCGCGTCAGCGGCGATGCCGCGACCTGCAGAAAGCCCTTCGCTCGGGCTATCGCGCCGTAAGCCTTGAATGCCTGCGGGGTGACGAATTCCTTTACCTCGGCATGCTTGGGCGTTGGGCGCAGGTACTGGCCCATGGTCAGGAAGTCGATGTCGGCGCAGCGCATGTCGTCCATCACCTGATGGATTTCCAGACGCTCCTCACCCAGACCGAGCATAACGCCCGACTTGGTGAAGATCGACGGATCGTGGCGCTTGACCTCTTCCAGCAGCCGCAGCGAGGCGTAGTAGCGCGCGCCGGGGCGGATGGTCGGGTAGAGACGGGGCACCGTCTCGAGGTTGTGGTTGTAGACGTCCGGGCGCGCCTGCACGATCGCCTCGACGGCGCGCTGCATCTTGTTACGGAAGTCGGGTGTCAGGATTTCGATCGTGGTCGCGGGCGAGGCCGCGCGGACTGCCTGGATCACCTTGACGAACTGGCTGGCGCCGCCGTCGGGCAGATCGTCACGGTCGACCGAGGTGACGACGATGTGCTCAAGCCCGGTCTTGAGCACCATCTCGGCGACGTTGTCGGGCTCGGCCGCATCGACGCGGCCCGGCATGCCGGTCTTCACGTTGCAGAACGCGCAGGCGCGCGTGCAGGTGTCGCCGAGAATCATCACCGTCGCGTGCTTCTTCGTCCAGCACTCGCCGATGTTCGGGCAGGCGGCTTCCTCGCACACGGTGTTGAGCTTGAGGTCGCGCATCAGCTGGCGCGTCTCGCCGTAGCCCTTGCTGGTCGGCGCCTTGACGCGAATCCAGTCGGGCTTGCGCTGACGGACGGGGGCTTCTTCCGGAACCGGTACGGAGGAGAGATCGTTCATGCCGTCCAGATAGTCATATGCACGCAACCTTGCCAGCCCGAATATCCGGCGTATGGCGAACCATCAGTTCGAAAAACAGCAACGGAGCCCCCAGATGACCGAATCCAACGACCGCGTGCTGAACCACCTCGTCGACGGCTACCGCCGTTTCCGCGGCACCGGCTGGAGCACCAACCGCGCGCGTTGGGACGAACTGGGTCAGGGCCAGTCGCCCGAAGTGATGGTGATCGCCTGCTCTGACAGCCGCGTCGATCCCAGCCAGATCTTCGACGTCGATCCCGGCACGATCTTCGTGGTGCGCAACGTCGCCGCGCTGGTGCCGCCGTTCGAGACGACACCCGGCCATCACGGTGTTTCGGCTGCACTGGAGTTCGCGGTGCAGGTTCTGAAGGTCAAGGAAGTGGTCGTGATGGGCCACGGGTTGTGCGGCGGCTGCAAGGCGGCGCTGACGCAGGACCTCAAGGACGCGGAGATCGGCCAGGGCGGCTTCGTGGCCGACTGGATCTCGATGCTCGACGAGGCTCGCGTGCCCGTCGCGCACGAGCATGGCACCACCGGCCGCACCGCCGAGCGCGCGATGGAGCAGGCGGCGGTCAAGGTCAGTCTCGAGAACCTGATGACCTTCCCCTGCGTGCAGAGCAAGGTGGCCAAGGGCGACCTCAAGCTGCGCGGTGCGTTCTTCGCGATCTCGGACGGCGTGCTGCACCTGCTGGACGAGACCAGCGGGGAATTCGCACCGGTGGAGTGATCAAACGCCCGTCATCCCAGCGAAAGCTGGGACCGCTGGCCGTGAACACACCGCCTCGCGTCAGGGCGTTCTAACGCGCGCTATCGCCTCAAGTACGGCCAGCGGTCCCAGCCTTCGCTGGGATGATGATGATGTTTGAACGGTAGCGATGGGGTGATGCCCGCTGCTTGGACATTGGCCACCAAAAAGGGCGCCGGAAACCCGGCGCCCTTCCCGTTTCAGTCTGAACCGAAAGCTCAGTTCGCCGCAGGAGCCGTCGCCGCAGCAGGCGAAGCCTTGCTCTTGGCATAAGCCGACCACAGCTTCGCGACCGGCGCACGGGTGCCGGTGACCTTGGCGAAGTTGGCTTCCGCGTCCGCATACTTGCCCTGCAGCGCCTGTGACATGCCGAGGCGCAGCGCGACCTTGTTGGCATCGACGCCCGGCATCGATGCAGCCTTGGCGTAAAGCGGCTCGGCCTTGGCGGCCTGATCGTAGCTCAGGAACACGTCCGCGGCGCCGACAACGGTAGCGGCGGTTGCGCCCGGCTTGTTGGCGTCACGCTCGGCAGCGGGAAGCGAAGCCTTGTCCGCTGCGACGCGGCCATCGGTGTTGGCCTTGTCGGGAACGTCGCTGGCGACAAGCTTGCCCTTGGCGATACCGTCGGCCATGACCTTGCTCGCCTCGCCCGGGAAGGCGCGCGGATCGGCGTTCTCGAGGTACTCGAAGTAGTCGCGCTTGTCGTTCATCGAACCGGTGAGGAACATCAGGCGCATCAGGTCGAGGTTCTGGTCGCGCGGCAGCGAGGCGAGCTGGCGAACCACCGAGATGGCGGTGTTCCAGGTGCCCGGGTAGTACTGGCCGAGCAGGGCCGCATACTCGGTCGAAGGCGCAAGCTGCTTGGCGGTGTAGGTCTGTTGGAGCACCGAGCGCAGCGCGGTTTCCGAAGGTGCCTGACCCTTGGCCTGTGCGGCGGCAACGTCGTCCTTGGCCATCTGCAGGGCGGCCTCGGGGTTGTTGTTGCGCTTGTAGGCGTCGGCGAGGACCGCATCGAGCTGGCCCGACGAATCGACGAAACCGCCGTCCTTGGCCGCCTTCAGGTACGTCGCCGCGCTGGCGTAGTCCTTCAGCTGATAAGCGGTGATGCCGGCGTCGTAGTTGGTCTTCCCGACTTCCTCAGCCGGCAGCTTGCCGCTGGCCAGCATCAGCTTGTTGCCTTCCTGCTTGGTGGCAAGATCCTGCGAGATGATGCCGAAGTTGCGCATCATCGAGCCGAGCGCGCTCTTGTCGTCGGGCGTAGTCGCGGCCGGCACGGCGGCCTGGAACGCGGCCTTGCCGTCGCCGCCGACGGCGCTGTCGAACGCGGCCTTGGCCTTGGCCATAGCCTCCGGGGTCTGTTGGCCGCCAAGCGCCGCGATCGCGGCTTCCATGGCCTTCTGCAGCGGCTGCGCGGCCTTCACGAACTCGGGGGAGAACTTGCCGCCTGCGGCTTCCTTCTCCTTCTTCGCGGCCATCGCGGGGGTGGCGACCGTCATCGCCAGACCGCTCGACAGCAGGGCGGCAAGAGCGACGCGGGAAACAAGGAACTTGCGAGCCATCAAGGCTACTCCTCTCAAGACAAACGAAATCCTGCCCAAGCAGGATGAAAACAGGCCGAGAGGGTGTGGCGGGGAAAAAGACCCTTGGCAACCTCTCGCCGCAATTAGGTTGGCGCTACTGAACGCGCATTGAATGCAATTCGTCGCAGCCGTTCAGGTTCCCCGCGCGCGTGCGTTCCTTATATGTGGAAAACGGCACGCATCGCCCCTCGCCGCCCCCGCTTCCGGTGGCTTTCCCCTGGCGCATGGCCTAGTGCGGTCCATCATTCTCTTTCCGTAGCAAAAGCGATCCAACCCGCGTGAGCGACGACATCAACGATATCCAGCCCGTAGGCCCCGAGGGCGAATTCACCCGCGTCGACATCGTCGACGAGATGAAGACCAGCTATCTCGACTACGCGATGAGCGTGATCGTCAGCCGCGCGCTGCCCGATGTGCGCGACGGCCTGAAGCCGGTGCACCGTCGCATCCTCTACGCCTCGCAGGAAGGCGGCTTCGTCGCGGGCAGGCCTTACCGCAAGTCCGCCAAGATCGTCGGCGACGTGATGGGCAACTATCACCCGCATGGCGACAGCGCGATCTACGACGCCCTTGCGCGCATGACGCAGGACTGGTCGATGCGCGTGCCGCTGATCGACGGTCAGGGCAACTTCGGCTCGATGGACCCTGATCCGCCGGCCTCGATGCGCTACACCGAAGCGCGCCTCGCCCGCGTGGCGAACTCGCTGCTCGACGATCTCGACAAGGACACCGTCGACTTCGCGGACAACTACGACGGTTCGCGTCAGGAACCGACCGTGCTTCCGGCACGCTTCCCGAACCTGCTGGTCAACGGCGCGGGCGGCATCGCGGTCGGCATGGCCACCAACATTCCGCCGCACAACCTCGGCGAAGTGATCGACGGCTGCTTCGCGATGATGGAAAATCCGGGGATGACCTCGGAGGAACTGTTCCAGATCATCCCCGGCCCGGACTTCCCGACCGCGCCGCTGATCCTGGGCCAGAGCGGCGCGCGCAATGCGGCGCTGACCGGGCGCGGCTCGATCATCCAGCGCTGCCGCAGCCATGTCGAGGAAGGTCGCGGCACCCGCAAGGATGCGCGCTCGATCGTCCTCACCTCGATCCCATTCCAGGTCGGCAAGTCCAACCTTGTCGAGAAGATCGCCGAGGCCGCCAAGGACAAGCGGATCGAGGGCGTGTCGGACATCCGCGACGAATCCAACCGTGAAGGCGTGCGCGTGGTCATCGACCTCAAGCGCGATGCCTCTCCCGAGGTCGTGCTCAACCAGCTGTGGCGCAGTACCCCCGCGCAGTCGAACTTCGCGGCGAACATGCTGGCGATCCGGGGCGGCCGCCCGGAAATCATGTCGCTGCGCGACATCCTGCAGAACTTCATCCAGTTCCGCGAACAGGTCATCACCCGCCGCACCAAGTTCGAACTGAACAAGGCGCGTGACCGGGCGCACATCTTGCTCGGCCTCGTCGTCGCCGTGTCCAACATGGACGAGGTGGTGAAGATCATCCGCGGCGCCTCCAACCCGGCCGACGCGCGCACCAAGCTGCTCGCAAAGGAATGGCCGATCGGCGACATCGCCCAGTACATCCGTCTGGTCGAGGCGATCGAGCCCGAAGCCGAAGCGGCGGGCGGCATCTACCGCCTGTCCGAAGCGCAGGTGAAGGCGATCCTGGACCTGCGCCTGCACCGCCTGACCGCGCTGGGCCGCGACGAGATCGGCGACGAGCTCAAGCAGCTTGCCGTTGCCATCGCCGAATACCTTGCCATCCTTGCCGACCGCGTGAAGCTCTACGGCGTCATGCGCGAGGAACTGCAGGCCGTGCGCGACGCCTACGCGACGCCGCGCCTGTCCGAGATCACCGCCGCCTTCGACGGGATCGACGACGAGGACCTGATCGAGCGCGAGGACATGGTCGTCACCGTCACCATGGACGGCTACATCAAGCGCACCGCCCTCTCCACCTTCCGCGCCCAGAACCGTGGCGGCAAGGGCCGCGCCGGCATGGCGACGAAGGACGAGGACGCAGTGACGACGATGTTCGTCACCTCCACCCACAATCCGGTGCTGTTCTTCTCGACGGCGGGCAAGGTCTATCGCCTCAAGGTCTACAAGCTGCCCGAAGGCGGCCCGACCACGCGCGGCCGTCCGATCGTCAACCTCCTGCCCGCGCTGGACAAGGATGAGACGATCCAGACCGTGCTCGCCCTGCCCGAGGACGAGGCGGAGTGGAGCAAGCTGTCGGTCGTGTTCGCCACGGCCAAGGGCAACGTGCGCCGCAACGCCATGGATTCCTTCGCGAACATCCCCAGCAACGGCAAGTTCGCGATGCGCTTCGACGAAGGCAGCGACGATCGCCTGATCGGCGTGGCGCTGCTGGAAGCCAGCGACGACGTGCTGCTCGCCACCCGCCAGGGCAAGGCGATCCGCTTCCCCGGCGACGACGTGCGCGAATTCACGAGCCGCACCTCGACCGGCGTGCGCGGCATGACGCTGAAGGGTGACGACGAGGTCATCTCGCTCTCGATCCTCCACCGTGTCGGCACCGATGCCGAGGACCGCGAGCAGTATCTGCGCTTCGCCCCGTGGAAGGGCGACAAGGAAGGCGAATCCACCCTCTCCGCCGAGCGCATGGCCGAACTGGAAGAGCGCGAGCAGTTCATCCTGACCGTCTGCGCCAACGGCTACGGCAAACTGTCTTCTGCCTACGAATACCGCCGTACTGGTCGCGGTGGCCAGGGCATCACGAACATCGACAACATCGGCCGCAATGGTCCGGTGGTTGCGAGCTTCCCGGCCACCCGCGCGCAACAACTGATGCTGGTGACGGACCAGGCCAAGCTGATCCGCCTGCCGCTAGATTCGCTGCGCGTGATCGGCCGCGGTTCGGCGGGCGTGCGCCTGTTCTCCGTCTCGGCAAACGAACACGTCGTCAGCGCCGTCCGGCTTGACGAGGAGCCCGAGGTCGAGACCCCGGCAACGGAAACGCCCGCTCCCGAGGCTCCGGAAACGGAAGCGTGAGCGACACGGTCGCCTACAAGATCCTGACCGGCGAGCAGTTGTCACGACTGCTCGCCGACGGGACTTTCGCTGGTGCCCCGGTCGATCTGGCGGACGGCTACATCCACATGTCCACCGCCGATCAGGCGCAGGGCACGCTGGACAAGCACTTCGCCGGACAGGACGACCTCCATGTCGCCGCCGTCGATCTGACGGTGCTGGGCGATGCGGTGAAGTGGGAAGTCTCGCGCGGCGGCGCGCTGTTCCCGCATATCTACGGCGACCTGCCGCTTTCAGCCGTCATCGTGCACGCCCCGGTCGAATGCGGTCCGGACGGAACGCTTGAGCTTCCACACTGACCGTCATCCCAGCGAAGGCTGGGACCGCTGGCCTGTTAATACGAGCCAACGTCCGGACGCCTTAACGATAGCCGGGCTGATCACGGCCAGCGGTCCCAGCCTTCGCTGGGATGACGGGCTTTTGTAAGCCACCTTGATATTTATCGCCAAATAGGTTATATGGCCCAGCATCCGATCCGGCGATGATCACGCTGGAAAGGTGTATCGGGTCGGCGTCGTGGGCCGGGATGCGGTTTCAGCCGTGATCACGCAAACCACGCGCCCAACGAAGACCCGGACTGTCTGCCGGCTACTGGAAAGCGTCTTCCGACTACCTCATGCGACATGTCGCATGAACTCCGGAAGCCCCACCGGCAGCCTTCGGCCGATAACGACGCGAACCCTAACGACGGCCACATGGGACTTTCCGATGGAATACAGGTCGAGCCGGGCTGACCACCACTACCCGGCCGCTCGCCCGAGCAGGTGGACAACAAAACCCCGCGTCCCGGTGAGGACGCTCCCGACGCCGACCCGATGTTCATTCTCGGATGCGTTGATCTTCTCCCGGCGTTAGGCCCGCACTAGCCAGCGGGCGTTGTCGCATGTGTCGATCAGAACGCATCCTCGCGCATGCGCAGTTCGCCGGTCACCCCGGTCGCCAGCACCACGTTGCCGATGAAGAACAACGGCCAGGCGACCGTCGCCAGCATTGCGCTGCCGCTCGCCGCAGCGATTTCCAGCACCACGCCTGCGACGATCAGCGCCGCTCCAAGGCCCACGCGCGAGCGCGGGAACGTGCTGATCCACGCCGATGCCGCCATCCCTCCCAGCGCAAGGCCCAGAAACAGCGGCACGCCGACGCCTGCCCGATCCGCCGCGAAGAAGCACAGCAGCGGTGTTCCCAACGTCAGAGCAAGAGCTGCAACCTTGCGCCCGCCGTCCATCACCGCACGGCGGTGCATCAGGAACAGCGACAGGCCGATCAGGAAGGCGATCAGCATCGCGTTCAGCCCGATCACTGGCACGTCGTACCACAGCGCCGATCCGACCGCCTCCAGCCCCAGCATCCCCGCCAGCGAGCGGGTGTCAGTCCCCCGATGCCGCAGCACTGCATAGACGGCCAGCAAGGCCAGCGGCGCGCCCTTGAGCACGATCAGGTAAAGCCCCGGCAAGGTGCTCCCGCGCAGCCACACCCAAGCGACGGCGAGAACAATGCTAGCCAGCAGCCAGGGACGACGTTCGATCAGAGCGCGGTGCGGCATTCATCCTCCTGGGGTTGTCGCATTGCCATGGCAGATGCCGCAGGGCTTTTCCATCGCCGCGATAGGGTCTAGGCGCTGCCGCATGACCTATCAGATCCACATCATCGGCGGCGGCCTCGCCGGAAGCGAAGCGGCATGGCAACTCGGCCGCCGGGGCTTCAGGGTGCGCCTCTCGGAAATGCGCGGGACCGGGGAACGCAGCCCGGCCCATCAGGGCGACGGCCTTGCAGAACTGGTCTGCTCGAACTCGTTCCGTTCCGACGATCACGAGAAGAACGCCGTAGGCCTGCTCCACCACGAGATGCGCCAGTGCGATTCGCTCATCATGAGCGCCGCTGCCAAGGCCGAAGTGCCTGCCGGGTCGGCGCTGGCGGTGGACCGCGAGATCTTCTCCGCCGAAGTTGAGGCGCGCCTTGCCGCCCTGCCCAACGTCGAGATCGTGCGCGAACGCATCGATGCCCTGCCCGCCGATGCCCCCGTCATCGTCGCCACCGGCCCGCTCACCGCAGAGGCGCTGGCCGGTTCGATCGGCGCGGCGACCGGGGCCGATAGCCTGGCGTTCTTCGACGCCATCGCCCCCATCGTCTACCGCGACACGATCGACATGGACGTGTGCTGGATGGCCTCGCGCTGGGACAAGGGCGAGACCAAGGACTACATCAACTGCCCGATGACCAAGGAGCAGTACCTGGCCTTCCACGCCGGTCTGGTCGCAGGCGAGAAGACCGCGTTCAAGGAGTGGGAGGAGAACACCCCCTACTTCGACGGCTGCATGCCGATCGAGGTCATGGCCGAGCGCGGCATCGACACGCTGCGCTTCGGCCCGATGAAGCCGGTCGGCCTCGACAACCCGCACTGGGCGACACCGGAACACCCGAACGGCCGCTGGGCATACGCCGTGGTGCAGCTGCGGCAGGACAACAATCTCGGCACGATCTGGAACATGGTCGGCTTTCAGACCAAGCTCAAGCACGCCGAGCAGGTGCGCCTTTTCCGCACGATCCCGGGACTGGAGAACGCCGAGTTTGCGCGTCTTGGCGGCCTCCATCGCAACACCTTCCTCAATTCGCCGGTGCTGCTGGACCGTACCCTGCGCCTCAAGACCGCGCCCAACGTGCGCTTCGCCGGGCAGATCACCGGCTGCGAGGGCTATGTGGAAAGCGCGGCGGTCGGCCTGATGGCGGGCCTGATGGCCTCGGCCGAGCTGGCTGGCCGCGAATGGCAGGCCCCGCCGCGCACGACGGCGATGGGCGCCCTGCTCTCGCACATCACCGGCGATGCCGAGGCCGAGACCTATCAGCCGATGAACGTCAACTTCGGCCTGTTCCCGCCGCTGCACGACGTGAAGAAGAAGCAGCGCAAGGAAGCCTACACCGAACGCGCCAAGGCCGAGATCGCGCCGTGGCTGGCGACGCTGGGCTGAGCGTGCCGCCGTCCCGGACTTGTTCCGGGACCGGTGGCGGTCAGCAAGAACACTTCGCCTTGGGCTTGGGCGGCGGCGCCGTCTTACGGAATTCGGCAGGCGTGAGATAGCCATCGCGGTCGCCGTCCGCTCCGTCGAACTTGTCGACGGTTGCCACGGCCCATTCCTCGAAGGTCAGCAGGTTGTTGCCGTCCTTGTCGAACTTGCGGAAAATGTCCGAGCGCGTCGAAAGCATCTCGTTGCGGGAAATCCGTCCGTCACGGTCGCGATCGTAGCGTCCGAAGCGGCGCTGCTCGCGGCTGAGTTCGGTCGCCTCGGGAAGTTCGGGGCCGACCATGTCGCCGACATCGGCGCTGGGCAGTGGTGCAGGCTCGGTCGCCATCGGCGCCGCCGGAGGGGCAGCCGCCTCCACCTCGGCATGGCCCTGCCACCAGAACAGGCCGATGCCCAGGAGTACGAAAACGGCGAGGCCGCCGAGCAGAAAGCGATTCATTGCGCGGTATCCATGACCCCGCGATCCTAGAACCGCTCCGCACGCGAGCGGAAATTACAACACTGCAATCAGAAGCCGAGGAGGCCGAGCCGCATCGCCTTGAGCATCGCGGCAGGCGAAGTCGCGCCGGATTCGTCGCCTTTGGCCAGACGCCGCGCGGCGAGGCCGTGCAGCACCATCAGCGGCCGGAGGGATCGCGACACCCGCGCACCGCTGCTCGCCTGCGCGAGTTCGCGCGCGGTCTCACGCTCGCTGACATGGCCGAGCCGCATCGCCAGATCGTTGAGCGCCCAGGCGCGGCCCAGCTTCAGCGCGGCCTCGCGCTCCTGGCTCCGGCCAAGAGCATCGGCCAGCGCCGCAAACGCCTCGCCCCTGCCCTGCGCCATCGTCTCGAGCGCTTCGGCAGAGAGCGGCGCGGCCCCGGTCATCGCCTCCCAGCCATCGACAAGCGCGACAAGGCCGCCGTGATGGCCGTTCCAGCTCTTCAGCAGCGCCAGCAGCGGCTCGCCAATGGGCCATTGTTCGACGGACTGGCCGAGCGATTCGCGCCACCATGCCAGACGCAGCTGCGCCATCATCGGCTCGCGCGAATGCCGCAGCAGATGGGCAAGCCGGGCATCGAGCGCCAACAATGCCAGCGTCTGCTCCCGCGCGGACTTCGGCGCATAGACCAGCGCGAGGCGCGATACCGTAGGCAGTGACTGGACGAGGATGTCCTCGTTGGAAGCGGAAATCGTGGGGGATTGGGAGTCGGTCACGCCGCTTCCCTAGTCGGTGCGCCAGCGAGACGAAACCCCAAACGCGACACGGGCGACGGTGCCAAAGCACCGCCGCCCGCGCATCATCTCAAAGCCCGAAGGCTTGCAAGATTACTTGTAGGTGACCTTCTTCACCGCCGCGATGATGCGGTCGGCGTCGATGATCGCCAGCTTTTCGAGGTTCGCGGCGTAAGGCAGCGGCACGTCCTCGTTGCACACGCGCACGACCGGCGCGTCGAGGTTGTCGAAGCCTTCTTCCATGCAGATCGCGATGATTTCCGAAGCGATCGAGCAGACCGGGAAGCCTTCCTCGGCCACGACCATGCGGTTGGTCTTGGCGAGGCTGGCGAGCACGGTTTCCTTGTCGAGCGGGCGCAGGGTGCGAAGATCGATGACTTCGGCGTCCACGCCCTCTTCGGCCAGACGCTCGGCTGCTTCGAGAGCGAGGCCGACGCCGATCGAGTAGGACACGATCGTCACGTCCTTGCCTTCGCGCATGATCCGCGCCTTGCCGATCGGCAGGACGTGGTCGTCAAGCTCGGGCAGTTCGAACGAGCGACCGTAGACCAGCTCGTTCTCGAGGAACACGACCGGATCTTCCGAACGGATCGCCGCCTTGAGCAGGCCCTTGGCATCCGAGGCATCATACGGCGCGATGACCACGAGGCCGGGAACGTTGGCGTACCACGGACCGTAGTTCTGCGAGTGCTGCGCACCGACGCGCGAAGCCGCGCCGTTGGGACCACGGAACACGACCGGGCAGCGCATCTGGCCGCCGGACATGTAATTGGTCTTGGCGGCCGAGTTGATGATGTGGTCGATCGCCTGCATGGCGAAGTTGAACGTCATGAACTCGATGACCGGACGCAGACCGCCCATCGCCGCACCGGTGCCGATACCGGCAAAGCCGTATTCGGTGATCGGGGTGTCGATGACGCGGGTGGGACCGAACTCTTCGAGCAGGCCCTGCGTCACCTTGTAGGCGCCCTGGTACTCGGCGACTTCCTCGCCCATCACGAAGACGCGGTCGTCGCGGCGCATTTCCTCGGCCATCGCGTCGCGCAGGGCTTCGCGGACGGTCGAGGTCTTCATGTTGGTGCCGTGCGGCAGTTGCGGATCGCGCGCGGTCTTGAGGTCGCTGGCGAGGTTGGCGGTGCCGCTCTCGGCCGGCTTCTTCTCTTCCGACTTCGGAGCCTCTTCGACCTTCTCGGCGGCCTTAGGCGCTTCGACGGCGGAGGCATCCTCGCCCTCGCCTGCCAGCATCGCGATCACGGTGCCGACCTTCACGCCCTCGGTGCCTTCGGCAACGAGGATCTTGCCAACGGTGCCTTCGTCGATGGATTCGAATTCCATCGTCGCCTTGTCGGTCTCGATTTCAGCAAGGATGGTGCCCGAGGAAACCTCGTCGCCTTCCTTGACCAGCCACTTGGCCAGCTTGCCCTCTTCCATCGTCGGGGAGAGAGCGGGCATCTTCAGTTCGATCGCCATCTCAGTAGCTCTCCACCAGGACGTCGGTATACAGTTCGGGAGCGCTGGGCTCGGGCGAATTCTCGGCGAAGTCGGCGGATTCGGCGACCTGCGCGCGGATGCGCTTGTCGACTTCCTTGAGGCTTTCCTCGGTCACGCCCATGGCAATCAGTTCGGCCTTGGCGTGGTCGATCGGGTCGCGCTTTTCGCGCACGCCCTGGACTTCCTCGCGGCTGCGATACTTCGCAGGGTCCGACATCGAGTGGCCGCGATAGCGGTACGTGTTCAGTTCCATGAGAACCGGGCCGTTACCGGCGCGCACGTATTCCAACGCGATCTCGGCCGACTTGCGGACTTCGAGAACGTCCATGCCGTCCACCGACATGCCGGGGATGCGGAACGCGGTGCCGCGGCGGTGGAAGTGCGTCTCGGCCGAGCCGCGCTTGACCGCGGTGCCCATGGCGTAGCCGTTGTTTTCGATCACGAAGATGATCGGCAGCTTCCAGAGAGCCGCCATGTTGAAGCTCTCGTAGACCTGGCCCTGGTTGGCCGCGCCGTCGCCGAAGTAGGCCATCGCGACGCCGCCGTCTTCACGGTACTTGTGCGCGAACGCCAGACCCGCGCCGAGCGAGACCTGCGCGCCGACGATGCCGTGGCCGCCGTAGAAGCGGTGCTCCACGGAGAACATGTGCATCGAGCCGCCCTTGCCCTTCGAGATACCGGCTTCGCGGCCGGTCAGCTCGGCCATGATGACCTTGGGATCGATGCCGTAGGCGAGCATGTGGCCATGGTCGCGGTAACCGGTGATCACCGAGTCCTTGTCGTTGTCGAGCGCGGACTGCAGGCCCACGGCGACAGCTTCCTGGCCGATGTAGAGGTGGCAGAAGCCGCCGATCAGGCCGAGGCCGTAAAGCTGGCCGGCCTTTTCCTCGAAGCGGCGGATGAGCAGCATCTGCTCATAGAAATGCAGGAGCTCTTCCTTGGAAGGCTTGTAGCGCTTGTCCGCGTCCAGGGCTTCCTGGAGGCTGTGGAGCGCGAAATCCTCTTCTACGGCAGCGGTTTCGGCTACCGGGGTCTTTGCTTTGGGCAACGGGTGCTCCCCATCGTTGGTGCGATCGTTTCAGTCCGGGCGGTATAGGAAGGACGCAGCCAAAGCGAAAGCGAAGAGGCTCGAAAACGGCCTCCGAACGTGGACTTTTTTGCAACGAGGTTTGCAAAAAACGGCATAGCGACATCTCTCCAACGAGAGACAACGCGCAAAACCTCAGGGGAGTTGCATCACCATTTCGTCAGGACGCGCAACGTTCAGGTTGCTGCGAACGAGTTCGCCCGCCAAATCCGGATCCATCTTCCGAGGGTCGAGCAGCGCGACACGATTCTTGAGGTGATCGCGGTCACCCTTCAACTGCTCCAGCTGCGCTTCACGCTGTTCGAGTAGGTGCTGATTCTCACCCCAGGCGAGAAGACCGCTAGGCCCCGCGACGCACCACAGACCCATGAGAACGAGCAACGCAAGGGCAAGGCCCTTAACGAGACGCTCTTTGGCTATATTGGTATCCTGTCGCACGGTTCGCATATGTCGCTTGAATCACATGTGATTCGGGGTTGCAAGCCCAAACTCTAAAGGATTCCTGCGGTTTGCGACAGGTGGAGGAGAAGTGCCGGAAACGTGCTGGCAAAGTTTTCGTGTTGATAAGTTTTACGGAGCGTCAAGTGTGTTCAAGGCGACATTTGACGCAGGGGTTTACCACCCCTGCACCCGGTATACCGTCGAGGTCACGCGCGGCGCATCCTCATAAGCAACGGAGAGCCGGAAGACATATAGCCTGCGGCGCAGTCTGCGCTGACCCGGCTGCGCGCACAACGACGACAGTATGGGGGTCTGGGGCAATGGCCCCAGATTCCTTCTCTTGATCTTGTTCCGCTTTCTCGCCGACCCTGCTAGGCGCTCGCCCCATGTTGAGCATTCGCGATATCACCGTGCGCCTTGGCGGCCGCACCATCCTCGACGGCGCATCGGCCACGCTGCCGCAAAACGGCAAGATCGGTCTGATCGGCCGCAATGGTGCGGGCAAGTCAACACTGGTGAAGACCATCATCGGCGAACTCGATCCTGATGGCGGCTCGGTCGAGATGCCGCGCCGTTCGCGTCTCGGCTACATTGCGCAGGAGGCACCCAACGGCATCCGCACGCCGTTCGAGGCGGTGGTAGAGGCCGATACCGAGCGCACCGCACTGCTCGCCGAGGCCGAGACCTGCACTGACCCGAACCGCCTTGGCGACGTGCATGAACGCCTGATCGCGATCGACGCCTACACCGCGCCGGCCCGCGCCGCCCGTATTCTCGTCGGCCTCGGGTTCGACGAGGAGATGCAGGGGCGTCCGCTCGACAGTTTCTCGGGTGGCTGGAAGATGCGTGTGGCGCTGGCCGCGCTGCTGTTCTCCGAACCCGACGTCATGCTGCTCGACGAACCGTCGAACCACCTCGATCTCGAAGCGACGTTGTGGCTGGAGAACTTCCTCAAGAGTTACCCCAAGACGCTGTTGGTCATCAGCCACGAGCGCGACCTGCTCAACACCGTGGTCGATCACATCCTGCACCTGCAGCAGGGCAAGCTGACGCTCTATCCCGGCGACTACGACAGCTTCGAGCGCATCCGCGCAGAGCGTGCCGCTCAGGCCGCCGCTGCACGCGCCAATCAAGAAGCGCAGAAGAAGAAGCTGGCGGATTACGTCGCGCGCAACTCGGCGCGTGCCTCCACCGCAAAGCAGGCGCAGTCGCGCGCCAAGATGCTGGCGAAGATGCAGCCGATCGCGGCGATGGCCGAGGACAGCTCGCTCAGCTTCAACTTCCCCAGCCCTGATGAACTGCGCCCGCCGCTCATCACGCTCGATCTTGCGGCAGTCGGCTATGTCGAGGACAAGCCGATCCTCAAGCGCCTCAACCTGCGCATCGATCCCGAGGACCGCATCGCGCTGCTAGGCCGCAACGGCAACGGCAAGACCACGCTTGCGCGCCTGCTGGCACGGCAGCTGGAGCCGATGGAGGGCGAGATCAACTTCTCGCCCAAGATCCGCATCGGCTACTTCACGCAGTATCAGGTGGAGGAACTGCCGTCCGATTCCACGCCGCTCGAACTGATGACGCGGGCGATGGAGGGCAAGCCGCCGGTGGCAGTGCGCGGACAGCTCGGCCGCTTCGGCTTCTCGGGCGACCGCGCCACGGCGGAGACGCGCACGCTTTCGGGCGGCGAGCGCGCCCGCCTCGCGCTCGCTCTGGTGACGCGCGACGCACCGCACATGCTGATCCTCGACGAGCCGACCAACCACCTCGACGTCGATGCGCGTGAGGCGCTTGTGCAGGCGCTCAACGACTTCGAAGGCGCGGTGATCCTCGTCAGCCACGACCGCCACATGGTCGAACTGGCCGCCGACCGGCTGGTGCTGGTCGATGGCGGCACAGCGGCGAACTACGACGGCTCGATGGAGGACTACATCGACTTCGTGCTCGGCCGGAACCAGCCCAAGGCCGAGGTATCCACCAAGGTCGGGGATGCTCCTGCGAAGAAGTCCGGCGCCATCGCGCGCGAGGAGCTGAAGGCGCTGCGCAAGAAGGTAACCATTGCTGAAACCCGCATGAAGCGGGCTCAGGCGGAGGTGGACGCGCTGCTCGACGCGCTCGCCGATCCGGCTTCGGCCAAGGGCGACCTCAAGGGGCTGGCGATCGGCGCCCTGGGCCAGCGTCATGGTTCGGCCGCAGCGGCGCTCGAACTGGCCGAGACCGAATGGCTCGAAGTTCACGAAGAACTCGAGGCACTGATGGGGCGCGGAAAATGAGCGTCGCCTTCCGACGCGATGGCGATGAGGAACATCTCGAACCCAAGTTCGAAGTGCCGATCCCGCCGGGACCGAACCTCGTCACGGCGCATGGCCGGGAACTAATCCTCGGCAGGATCGCGGAGCTGGAAACGCAAGTCGGCTCACTGACCGAGGAGACCGCCCTCGCCTCTGCCAGCCGCGATCTGCGCTACTGGCGCGCCCGGCTCGATACGGCGCAAGTGCAGCCGGTGCCGGAAGGCGACATCGTCCGCTTCGGCAGCCGGGTACGCTTCATGCTCGGCGGAAAGGTGCGCGAGATCGTCATCGTCGGCCATGACGAGGCCGACCCTGCTCAGGACCGCCTCGCGTTTGCAGCCCCGCTGGCCAAAGCGCTGCTAGGTGCCGAGACAGGCGACTTCGTGGACTTCAACGGCCGCGAGGAAGCGATCGAGGTACTGGAAGTACGGGCGGCCTGAACCATCCCCCGGATAAAGTCCGGGACGATGGAAACTCAGCGAACCCAGTCCTTCTCGGGGATACCCAGCAGGCGCAGTACGCTCGTGAGATCACCGCGATCGATCCAGCCGTTCGAAGCCGCCCGCGCCTTGGGCTTGGCGTGGTAGGCAATGCCGTAAGTCGCCGCTTCCAGCATCGGAATGTCGTTGGCGCCATCGCCTGTCGCGAGGCTGGTGACGCCCTCGCCCACCGCTTCGAGTTCGGCCAGCAGCGTCGCCTTCTTCACCGACGAATCGACGATGCCGCCGATGAGGCCGCCGGTCAGCTTGCCGTCCGCCACCTCCAGGCGATTGCCCACCACGTGCTCGAACCCCAGCATCTCGGCAACCGGATCGGCGAAGTGATGGAAACCGCCAGTCACCAGCACGGTGCGGCAGCCCAGCTTCTTGAGAGTCTCGACCAGCACCTTGGCACCCGGCATAGGCTTGATGCGGGTGGCGAGGCATTCGTCGATGGCACTGGTGGACAGGCCCTCGAGCAGTCCGACACGCTCACGAAGGGCCTGCTCGAAATCGAGTTCGCCTTGCATGGCGCGTTCGGTGATCTCGGCGATACGCTCCTTGAGGCCCGCGAAGTCGCCGAGTTCGTCGATGCATTCCTGCCCGATCATGGTCGAATCCATGTCCGAGATGAACACGCGCGGCACCACCGGTTCGTCAGCGGTGACGAGGCCATCCGTCTTGCCGAAATGACCGTCGATCGCCGCGCGCAGGACTTCGGCGTCATCGTCGGGCGAATCGATCTGCATGGTCTGGCCACAGAAATCGAGCATCGCGGCATCCGCAATTCGTACACCGCCTTTCGCCATCTGCGCTTTCGCGGCTTCGAGACTGGTCGAAAGATGATCGGGTTCTGCTATCAGGCGGGCAATGAGCACTGCGAATTTCCTTGATACGCCATTCGATATTTCAGCCGGAGACCGGCCGCCGCTGGCGCTCATCGCAGGGCCGACCGCCAGCGGCAAGAGCGATTGTGCGGTGGCGCTGGCGCAAGAACTCGAACGCCGGGGCCGCCGCGCCGTGATCGTCAACGCCGACAGCTCGCAAGTCTACTGCGACCTGACGATCCTGAGCGCACGGCCGACACAGGAGGATATGGGCGGGATCGAACACCGCCTGTTCGGCGCCTGGGACGGCGCGCAAAGCTGCTCTGCCGCCGACTGGGCACGCGCCGCCACCACGGCCATCGGCGAAATCCATGCCGAGGGCGCAGTACCGATCCTGGTCGGAGGCACCGGGCTCTATATCCGCACCCTTCTCGATGGCATCGCACCGATCCCGATGATCGATCCCGAAATCCGCGAGGCGGTTCGCACCTTGCCCGTCGCAGAAGCTTATGCCGCACTCACGCTTGAGGATCCTGAACGTGCAGCCCGGCTTGCCCCCGCCGACACCACCCGTGTCGCTCGTGCATTGGAAGTGGTGCGCTCCACCGGCTACGGCCTCGCCCACTGGCAGGCCCGCACCGAAGGCGGGATCGCCGGCCGGGTGGCACTCCACCCCGCGATCCTGCTCCCCGAACGCGAATGGCTCTACGCACGCTGCGACCTGCGCTTTCAGCGGATGATCGAACGTTGTGCCCTCGCCGAAGTAGAAGCGCTGCTCGCCCGCGATCTTGACCCCGCTCTGGCGGTGATGCGGGCCATCGGCGTGCCGGAACTTGTGGGCGTGATCCGAGGCGAATGGCCGCTCGAAACAGCGATCGCGCGAGGGTCGCAGGCGACGCGCAATTACGCCAAGCGCCAATTTACTTGGCTGAGGCATCAACCTCCTATCGATTGGCATCGCGTTCAATTTGAAAATTTCAACACAAACACTGTAAATGATATTTTATTGCGTTTTCCGGGTTGACCTCACATATCCACATGCCTAGAGGCCGATCCTACCTGCTGATGGAAGTTATGCAGGGAGGAGAGGAGACGACCCGGTACGGCCAAGCCGTCGTGCCGGGTCGAATCATTAGGGAGGCAGCCGGAAATTCCGGCACTCCCCGGCAAAGCGAATTTGAGAAGGAATGTGTTGTGACTGAAGAGCGCAGCGGCGCGAGCATCCTGGTCGAAAGCCTGGTCAAGCAGGGGGTCGAGTTCGTATTCGGCTATCCCGGCGGTGCCGTGCTCCCGATCTACGACGCTCTCTTCGGTGACGAACGACTTAGGCACATTCTCGTCAGGCACGAGGCCGGCGCGGCACACGCAGCCGAAGGCTACGCCCGCTCGACCGGCAAGCCCGGCGTCGTGCTCGTCACGTCCGGGCCCGGCGCGACCAACGCAATCACCGGCATTGCCGATGCGTTTCTCGATTCGATTCCGCTCGTCGTCATTACCGGCCAGGTTCCTACCGCGCTGATCGGCTCGGATGCGTTTCAGGAAGCCGATACCGTCGGCATCTCGCGCCACTGCACCAAGCACAACTATCTGGTGAAGGACCCCGCGGACCTCGCCGCGATCGTCGACGAAGCGTTCCAGATCGCCACTACCGGCCGCCCAGGCCCGGTGCTGATCGACATCCCCAAGGACGTCCAGATCGCAATGGCCGCCTGGAACGACGGTCCGATCCAGCGCAAGCAGCGCTACAACCCACGCACCGAGGGTTCTTCGGACGAGATCTCGCGCGCAGTGCAGATGCTGGCGAATGCCAAGGCACCGGTCTTCTACACCGGCGGCGGCGTCATCAATTCCGGACCGCGCGCAACCGCACTGCTGCGCGAGCTTCAGGAGAAGACCGGCGCGCCCGTCACCTCGACACTGATGGGTCTTGGTGCCTTCCCGGCGGACCATGTCGACTGGCTCGGCATGCTGGGCATGCATGGCACGTTCGAAGCCAACATGGCGATGAACCAGGCGGACCTGATCGTCTGCGTGGGCGCCCGCTTCGACGACCGCGTGACCGGCCGCCTCGATGCCTTCGCGCCGAACTCGGAAAAGATTCACATCGACATCGATCGTGCCTCGATCAACAAGACGGTCCAGGTCGACCTGCCCATCATCGGCGATTGCGCGACCGTTCTCGACCAGATGCTGACCGAATGGGGCACGCGCAAGGGCCAGGACCTTTCCGGCTGGAAGGCCCGCGTCGATGGCTGGCGCGAGCGCAAGAGCCTCGCCTACCCGTCGAACGCGCAGGCGATCATGCCGCAGCTTGCGGTCGAACGCCTGTACGAACTGACCAAGTCCAAGGACCCGGTGATCTCCACCGAAGTCGGCCAGCACCAGATGTGGGCAGCGCAGTACTTCCCGTTCTTCAGCCCCAACAAGTGGCTGACCTCGGGCGGTCTGGGCACCATGGGCTACGGCCTGCCCGCCGCGATCGGCGCGCAGTGCGGCAACCCGGACAGCCTCGTCATCGACATCGCCGGCGACGCCTCGATCCAGATGAACATCCAGGAACTCGGCACCGCCACCCAGTACCGCCTGCCGGTGAAGATCTTCATCCTCAACAATGAGTGGATGGGCATGGTCCGCCAGTGGCAGGAGCTGACCTACGAGAGCCGCTATTCCAATTCGTACTCGGACAGCCTGCCCGACTTCGTGAAGCTGGCCGAAGCCTACGGCTGGAAGGGCATCCGCATCGAGAACGAAAGCGAACTTGATGCGGGCATTCAGGCTATGATCGACCATCCCGGCCCGGTCATCGTCGATTGCCTGGTCCACAAGGAAACCAACTGCTTCCCGATGATCCCCTCGGGCGCGGCGCATACCGACATGATCCTCTACGGCGACAGCGTCGCCGGCACGATGGACGACGAAGCCAAAGCGCTGGTCTGAGGACAAGAGACGAACCATGATGCACATCCAGCATGAAGCCGAGGAACGGCACGTCCTGACCGTCACGGTCGACAACGAGGCGGGCATTCTCGCCAAGATCGCCGGCCTGTTCACCGCACGCGGCTACAACATCGACAGCCTCACCGTGGCCGACATCACCGACAACCATGCGGTGAGCCGGATCACGATCGTGACGCACGGCCCGCGCAGCCAGATCGACCAGATCCACGCGCAGCTCGAGCGTCTGGTGCCGGTGCACAAGGTCGTCGATCTCACCGAAGTCGGCCCGCATGTGGCGCGCGAACTCGCGCTGGTGAAGGTTGCCGGCGTGGGCGAGAAGCGTGTCGAGGCGCTGCGTATCGCCGACGTGTTCCGCGCCCGCCCGGTCGATACCACGACCGAGAGCTTCATCTTCGAGATGACCGGCGCCCCGGACAAGATCGACAGCTTCGTGGCGCTGATGCGCGACCTCGGCCTCGTCGAGGTCGGCCGCACGGGCATCGTCGCCATGGCCCGCGGGCCTGAAGAAGCCTGAATTTCAATATTGCGTCGGCCCGTTCGGGCGGCGCTTGGACAATAACCGTCCCGGTCCGCCGGGATGACGGAAGGAAGAACGATGAAGGTCTATTACGACGCCGATTGCGACATCAACCTGATCGCCGAGAAGAACATCGCGATCCTGGGTTACGGCAGCCAGGGCCATGCCCATGCCCAGAACCTGCGCGATTCGGGCGTCAAGAACGTCGCCATCGCGCTGCGTGACGGTTCGGCCACCGCCAAGAAGGCCGAAGCCGCCGGCTTCAAGGTCATGTCGAACAAGGACGCGGCCGCATGGGCCGACGTCATCATGATCCTCGCTCCCGACGAGCATCAGGCCGCGATCTACGCCGCCGACATCCATGAGAACCTGAAGCCCGGCGCCGCGCTTGCCTTCGCCCACGGCCTCAACGTCCACTTCGGCCTGATCGAGCCGCGCACCGACATCGACGTGTTCCTGATCGCGCCGAAAGGCCCGGGCCACACCGTCCGCAGCGAATACCAGCGTGGCGGCGGCGTGCCCTGCCTGATCGCGATCCACCAGGACACCACCGGCAACGCGCAGGACATCGCCCTCGCCTACGCTTCGGGCGTCGGCGGCGGCCGTTCGGGCATTATCGAGACCAACTTCCGCGAGGAATGCGAAACCGACCTGTTCGGTGAGCAGGCCGTGCTCTGCGGCGGCGCCACCGCGCTGGTCCAGGCCGGCTTCGAGACGCTGGTGGAAGCCGGCTACGCTCCCGAGATGGCCTACTTCGAGTGCCTCCACGAGCTGAAGCTGATCGTTGACCTGATGTATGAAGGCGGCATCGCCAACATGCGCTACTCGATCTCGAACACCGCCGAATACGGCGACATCAAGACCGGTCCGCGCATCATCACCGAAGAGACCAAGAAGGAAATGAAGCGCGTTCTGGAAGACATCCAGTCGGGCCGCTTCGTGAAGGACTTCGTGCTCGACAACCGCGCCGGCCAGCCCGAGCTGAAGGCTTCGCGCCTTGCCGCCAAGCGTCACCCGATCGAGGAAACCGGCGCCAAGCTGCGCGCCATGATGCCCTGGATCGGCGCCAACGCCCTGGTCGACAAGACCAAGAACTAAGGTTCTAAAACAGATCCTTGCGGCGGGCGGGTGGTCGAAAGGCCGCCCGCCCGTTTTGCTTTGGCTCACCGTTTCCGCCGCGTCGGCGCATGGAAGTCCGGCGGCTTTCCCGCCACCCAGCGCACGAAGCGCGCGATCTCCTCCACCTCCAGCAATGCCGCGCTTTCCGGCTCCATCCGCGCCAATTGCGCATTCGTCAGAGCCGCATGGATGGTCCGGTGACAGATCGGATGGAGCGGCACCGTCTTGCGCCCTCCCCGGCTTTTCGGCACAGGATGATGCCATTCCACCTTGCGTCCCAGCGGCCTCGCGCAAAGCACAGCATGTGCGATCGCCATCGTCCACTTCGCCCTCCGGTGCAGCGCATTAGTAAGTTATCAAAGTTTCAACCTTAACACCGGCTTCATTAGGCATGGATCGCCCCCTTCCAAGGGCGGCGCTTGAGGTTGACGGTTTCATGACGGCATTCGGTCGGCGCAACGGCATCGGTGGTATCGGTCAGGGCGCGCGCCCCGCTTTCGGCGTGGCCAAGCCGCTCAAGAGCGGAGGCGACGTCGCCACAGCCATTCCCGGCTCGGCGCCCGTTCCCGGCGAACCGTTCCCCTCCATTCCCGGCGACTCGCTTGCCCCCTCGCGCGACGATGCCATGTCGCGGCTCGCCGACCGCGCCAATGCCGTCCACGCCGAGTCCGAGCAGAACGGCTTCGAAGCCTCGATCCACAAGATCAAGGAACAGGTCCTGCCGCGCCTGCTCGAGCGCGTCGATCCCGAAGCCGCCGCCACGCTGACCAAGGATGAACTGTCGGAGGAATTCCGCCCGATCATCATGGAAGTCCTCGCCGAACTGAAGATCACCTTCAACCGCCGCGAACAGTTCGCGCTGGAAAAGGTGCTGATCGACGAACTGCTCGGCTTCGGGCCGCTCGAAGAGCTTCTGAACGACCCCGACATTTCCGACATCATGGTCAACGGCCCCAACCAGACCTACATCGAAAAGAAGGGCCGCCTCCAACTCGCGCCGACCAAGTTCCGCGACGAGCAGCACCTGTTCCAGATCGCCCAGCGCATCGTGAACCAGGTCGGCCGCCGCGTCGACCAGACCACGCCGCTGGCCGACGCCCGCCTCAAGGACGGCAGCCGCGTCAACGTGATCGTGCCGCCGCTGTCGCTTCGCGGCACGGCCATCTCCATTCGTAAGTTCTCCGAAAAGCCGATCACCATCGACATGCTCAAGGACTTCGGTTCGATGAGCGAGAAGATGGCGACCGCGCTGAAAATCGCCGGCGCCTGCCGCATGAACATCGTCATCTCGGGCGGTACGGGCTCGGGCAAGACGACGATGCTCAACGCGCTGTCGAAGATGATCGACCCGGGCGAGCGCGTGCTGACGATCGAGGACGCGGCCGAACTTCGCCTGCAGCAGCCGCACTGGCTGCCGCTGGAAACCCGCCCGCCGAACCTCGAAGGCCAGGGCGCGATCACCATCGGCGACCTCGTCAAGAACGCCCTGCGTATGCGCCCCGACCGCATCATCCTGGGCGAAATCCGCGGCGCCGAGTGCTTCGACCTGCTCGCCGCCATGAACACCGGTCACGACGGTTCGATGTGCACGCTCCACGCCAACAGCCCGCGCGAATGCCTGGGCCGTATGGAGAACATGATCCTGATGGGCGACATCAAGATTCCCAAGGAAGCCATCAGCCGCCAGATCGCCGAGTCCGTCGACCTCATCGTGCAGGTGAAGCGCCTGCGCGACGGTTCGCGCCGCACCACCAACATCACCGAGGTGATCGGCATGGAAGGCGACGTCATCGTCACCCAGGAACTCTTCAAGTTCGAATATCTGGACGAGACCGACGACGGCAAGATCCTCGGCGAATTCCGCCCCTCGGGCCTGCGTCCCTACACGCTGGAGAAGGCCCGTCAGTTCGGCTTCGATCAGGCCTATCTCGAAGCCTGCCTGTGATCGCCTGAGCCCCGGCGGATCACGCCGGGGTTTACACGAAACGGGCAGTGAAACACCTGTCACCTTAGGTGCCCGGGCCATCGGTGCGCCCTGCCCGATCAAGCTGCGCGAGGAACGACAAAAGCCCGCGATTATCAGGCTTTAGTTCTGTCGCGACATGGCGACCGTAGTACATCCGCACCTTCAGCAGACCGAACCGCGCCCGTACCGCGCGCTCCTCTGGTGTGACCTTTCGTTTGACCGGCGGCTTGCCTGTCACCTTGTCCCAAGCGGCAGCGAAACTGCCCGCACCGGGCTTGCGACGAAGGCGATAGGCCGTCTCGCGCGAGAGGCCCACGCGCGCGGCCGCCTGCTCGACCGAGCCGGTCTCGGCCAGAGCGCCGAGAAACGCCGCCTGCCGCGCGGGCGTCCAGCCATCACGGCGCGGCCGGACGGGTACGGGCGCGAAAGCGGGGACGCGGATATGACGGGGGCGTGGCGGATGAGGTTTCATCCGCCAGTTTGAACCGGAATTTGGCGATGTAGGAAAGTGGCTCTTACACCATCATACTCACTCAAACCTCGTCATTGCGAGCACAGCGAAGCAATCCAGGGCGTTTTACGCGGCCCTGGATTGCTTCGCTGTGCTCGCAATGACGAATGGAAGGAGAGGCACCTGGGGGTTGTGCCTCTCCTCCCCTTCTCGCTTACTGCTTCTCAAAAGCCGCCGTGATCGCGATCTGCGTCTCATCGCTGACCAGCGGGGCGTACTTGGTGACGCCGAACTCGGTGCGCTTGATCGTGCCGACGGCGTTGAAGCCCAGCGTGTAGACCTTCTTCATCGGGTTGACGTTGGCCGCCTTGAAAGTCGCCTTCAGCGTCACCGGCTTGGTCACGCCATGCAGGGTCAGGTTGCCGGTCACGTCGGCGGTGCTCGCGCCGGTCTTCACCACCTTGGTCGAGACGAAGCGCATGGTCGGGTAAGTGGCGGCGTCGAACCAGTCCGCGCTCACCAGTTCCTCGTCGAGCGTCTTGTTTGTGGTGGAGACGGAGGCTACCGGCACCGAGACGTCGAGCTTGGCCGAGGCGAGGTTCCTGGGATCGAGCGACAGCGTGCCGGTCGCGCCCGGCAGCGTACCGTAGAACTCGCTGATGCCGAAGTGATCCACCGTGAAGCGCACCAGCGTGTGCGCGCTGTCGAGCGCATAGTTGCCCGCCTGCACGGCGGCAGGATCGGTATCGGCCTGCTGCGCGACGATCGGCGCGGCCACAACGAGAGACGCAGCGGCCAGCGCCGACGCAAGGTAACGGTTCATTCGAATTCTCCGAAGGGGAAAGCGGGAAGGATCAATGCTCGCGCGTTGATCTCATTGCCGATCCCTTGCGGCCAGCCCGATAAAATCGATCCACTTGTTCAGGTTTGTCGAACAAGCGAAGGATGGCTTCATCCGCCCAGCCACTCGCGCGCGGACAGCCCCAGCAGCAGAACGGCGGCGAACAGCGCGAAGAAAAAGATCGGCGTCCAGGGCATGAAGCCCACGCGCTCGATGTCCTTGCGGCGATGGCGCCGGTGGTCGCCCAGCCAGGCGATCACCGCGATCAGCGCGGCGAGGCTTCCGCAGATGGTCATCAAAACCCGAGAATCATCCATGCCCCGCCTTGCCCTCGCGCGAGGCGGAGTTAAAGCGCCGTTTCGTGACCGCAGCCTCCATCCGCAAAGACCGCCCGATGCTTGCCATCGCCCTGCGCCTCGCCGCGATGGTGATGCTCTCGACGATGTTCATGCTCGTAAAGCTCGCGGGCGAGGCGGGCGTTTCGCTCCCCGAACTGGTGTTCTGGCGGCAGGCCATGGCGGTGCCGATCATCCTCGGATGGCTTGCGGCTACCGGCGGGCTCGGCCTGCTGCGCACCCGCCGCATGAGCAGCCACGCCATGCGGGCCACGAGCGGCACGGCGGGGCTGTGCTGCAATATCGGCGCGGCCACCCTGTTGCCGCTGCCGGTAGGAACGACGCTGGGGTTCACGACACCGCTCTTCGCCGTGCTGATCACCGCGCTGGTGCTGCGCGACAAGGTCGGGCGATGGCGCTGGACGGCCGTGGTGCTCGGCTTCGTAGGCGTGCTGGTGATCGCGCAGCCGAGTGGCGAGCCGGTCCCGCCGCTGGGGCTGGCGGCAGGACTTGGCGCAGGCCTGATCGTCGCGATCGTCAGCTTCCAGATCCGTGACCTCTCGCGCACCGAGGCGCCGATCGCCTGCGTCTTCTGGTTCGCCTTCTACGGCTCGCTGTTCGCGGCGATCCTGCTCCCGTTCTACGGCACCGCGCATGGCGCCTACGAGTGGCTGCTACTCTTCGCGATCGGGCTGGCGGGGACGCTGGCGCAGTTCCTGATCACCTCGGCCCTGCGCTTCGGGCAGGTCGCAACGGTGGTGGTGATGGACTACACCGCGCTCATCTGGGCGACGCTCTACGGCTGGACGATCTGGGGCCATGTCCCCTCCGCCGCGATGGGACTGGGCGCTCCGATCATCGTCGCGGCGGGCCTGATCATCACCTCGCGCGAGCATTTCCTTGCGAAGCATGTCTCGCCCACATCGGCGATTGACGAGAGTGTGACGGAAGAGGCCGCGCGTCGGGAGAAGCGGGGAACCTGATCTGCCTACGTGTGTTCACCTCGATGCGCGGCGTGGCAAGCACCCGTCGCACCGAAAAAAGGAACACCAAAATGGTCAAGAAGCTCGTTCTCGCCCTCGTCGCAGGCGGCATCGTTTTCTCCGCCGCTGCCTGCAACACTGTAAAGGGTGCCGGCCGCGATGTGGAGTCGGTCGGCAAGGCCGGCGAAGACGCCATCAAGTAACGCGCTCTGCGGGCGGGCTCCAAGCCACCGACCGGAGCCTGCCTGCATCCGTCTCACGAACGCTTTTCCCGATCCGTTTCCTGCGCTAGTCGCAGTGGACAACGAAGGAACAAGCATTCGATGACCAGCAAGATTCTCGCCGCCATCATTCTTGGCGGCGTACTTTTCTCCACCACTGCCTGCAACACGGTCAAGGGCCTCGGCCGCGACATTGAGTCGGTCGGTCAGGCGGGATCGAACGCGATAAACTGAGCGCCTCAGGCGTCGAAGATGTGGTTCGCCACCATGTCACGCGCCCGCAGCCACAGCACGAGCCGTAGCGCGACTATCATGCCGAGCGCGAAGCCCAGCGTCGCGTCCATCATCAGAAGGGCATTGCCCACCGGATGACCTGACGCCTGCGTTCCGCCCCCCTGGAGACCACTGCCAGGCAGGATCACACGGCGCGCAATGAACACCGCGACGATCAGCAGGATCGCCAGCGGCGACTGGCGCATCATCACGCGCGCCTTCTCGCCCTCGCCGTCGATATGCAGGTGCATCAGCCGCGCCCGCTGCGCGCCGATCGCGCCGCCGACGACCACACCGGTCGCCAGGCATAGCCATCCGAGCCCGCTGGGTGGCATCCCCGCCAGAGCCAGCGACACCGCCAGCACCACGATCACCGGCATGATCCACAACAGGGGAAGGCGCAGCGGCCGGGCCTTCTTCATCCGCATCATGCGCAAGGCCATGATACCGACGAAAATCGCCAGCGGCAGATACGTGACGAGGCCGCGCCCACCTTCCCCCATATGCGTCAGCTTCCTCCGATTTCGCTCAGCGACGGCGTGCCCGGAACGCCCGGTTCACCCTGCCACACAAGCACAGGCTTGCGCGCGGCGAGCGTTTCGTCAAGCCGTCTGCGCGGCGCGAAGTGCGGCGCGGAGTGCAGGCTTTCGTCGCCCGCCTTGGCCCGCTCTGCCAGCGAACGCAGCGAGGCGATGAAGCGGTCGAGGCCCGCCTTGCTCTCGGTCTCGGTCGGCTCGACCAGCATCGCGCCCTTGACCACCAGCGGGAAGTAGACCGTCATCGGGTGGAAACCCTCGTCGATCAGCCCCTTGGCGATGTCGAGCGTCGAGAAGCCCTCGGCCAGCCCGGCGTCGCTGAACAGCGCCTCGTGCATGCACGGGCCGCTGTCCGCGAACGGAGCGGGGAGCAGATCCTCGCACGAACGCAGCACGTAGTTGGCGTTGAGCACCGCGTCCTCGGCGACCTGACGCAGACCGTCCGCGCCGTGGCTGAGGATGTAGGTCAGCGCGCGGGTGAACATGCCCATCTGGCCGTGGAAGGCGACCATGCGGCCGAACGCTTGCGCGTGGCCCTCACCCATGTTCTCTTCTTCGACGAGGTGGATCGAACCGTCGCTCCCGCGCGTCACGAAGGGCAGCGGAGCGAAGGGCGCCAGTGCTTCGGACAGCACCACCGGACCGGCACCAGGACCGCCACCGCCATGCGGGGTGGAGAAAGTCTTGTGCAGGTTGATGTGCATGGCATCGACGCCGAGGTCGCCCGGGCGCACCTTTCCGACGATGGCGTTGAAGTTCGCGCCGTCGCAGTAGACATAACCGCCCGCCGCGTGGACCGCATCGGCAATCTCGCGCATGTCGGGCTCGAACAGGCCGCAAGTGTTGGGGTTGGTGATCATCACGCCCGCGACGTTCGGGCCGAGCTTGGCCTTCAGCGCCGCCACGTCCACGCGACCCGCCGGGGTCGCGGGGATCGATTCCACCTTGAAGCCCGCGAAGGCGGCGGTGGCGGGGTTGGTGCCGTGGGCGCTTTCGGGCACCAGCACGACGTCGCGCGTCTCGCCGCGCGCGTCCAGAGCGGCGCGGATGCAGAGCAGACCGCACAATTCGCCATGCGCGCCCGCCTTGGGGCTCATCGCCACCGAGGCCATGCCGGTCAGCGTGATGAGCCAGTCGGCCAGTTGCTCGATGACCTCAAGCGCGCCCTGCACCGTCGTCTGCGGCTGCATCGGGTGCACGTCGGCGAAGCCCGGCAGGCGCGCCATCTTCTCGTTGAGGCGCGGGTTGTGCTTCATCGTGCACGAACCGAGCGGGAACGGCCCGAGGTCGATCGCGTAGTTCTGGCGCGACAGGCGGGTGTAGTGGCGCACCGTCTCCGGCTCGGTCAGGCCCGGCAGCGCGGGCGCGGACTTGCGCAGGAATTTGCCAAGGCCCGCAGCGGGGGCACGGCTAGGTTCATCGATATCGACGCCGCACTTGTCGGCGCTGCCCAGTTCAAAGCTCAGAGATTCTTCGAGCATCAGGCCATAATCACCTGAGGACGTTGCGAACTTTGCTTCGCCAGCCTCACCCATGGAGGGGCGCCAGCCGGATGCGTTGGGGGCGTTCATGCGCTCGCTCCTGCAAGAACGGCTTCCAGCGCGGTGGCGAAAGCCTCGATGTCTTCGTCGGTAGTGGTTTCGGTCGCGGCGACCAGCAGGCCGTTGTGAAGGCCGTCGGCGACCGGGAACAGGCGGCCCAGCGACACGCCGCCGAGCACCTGACGGTCCGCCAGTTCGCGCACCACTTCGCGCGCGTCGCGCGGCAGGATCACCGTCGCCTCGTTGAAGTAGGCGGTGTTGAGGATCGTGACGCCCGGAACCTTGGCCAGACGCTCGAAGGTCTGCTGCGCGCGGGCATGGTTCACGGCGGCGAGACGGGCCAGGCCCTCACCGCCCAGCAGGGTCAGGTGAATGCTGAAGGCCAGCGCACAAAGCCCTGAATTGGTGCAGATATTGCTCGTCGCCTTTTCGCGGCGGATATGCTGCTCGCGGGTCGAGAGGGTCAGCACGAAACCGCGCTTGCCCTCGGCATCGACGGTCTGGCCACAGAGGCGACCCGGCATCTGGCGCACGAACTTCTCGCGGCAGCCGAACAGGCCGAGGTACGGGCCGCCGAACTGCAGGCCGACGCCGATCGACTGGCCCTCGCCCACGACGATGTCCGCGCCCAGAGCGCCCGGCGCTTCGATCACGCCCAGCGCCACCGGCTCGGTGACGACGGCGATGACCAGCGCGCCCACAGCGTGCGCGGCTTCGGAGATCGCCGCGAGGTCGGGGATGCGGCCCATGACGTCGGGATACTGGACGACCACGCACGAAGTCGTCGCGTCGATCGCCGCGATCACGGCAGCGTCATCGGGATCGGCAGTCAGTTCGGGGGCGAGGCTGACGATGTTGTCCTTCGTGAACTTCGCCATCGTCCGCACGACTTCGCCGTAATGCGGGTGCAAACCGCCCGACAGGACACTGCGGCCCTTGCGGGTGATGCGCGCGGCCATCAGGATCGCTTCCCAGCACGCGGTCGAGCCGTCGTACATCGAGGCGTTGGCGATGTCGGTGCCGAACAGGCGCGCCACCTGCGTCTGGAACTCGAACAGCACCTGCAGCGTGCCCTGCGCGATTTCCGGCTGGTAGGGCGTGTAGGCGGTCAGGAACTCGCCGCGCTGGATCAGGTGATCGACCGAGGCCGGAACGTGGTGGCGATAGGCACCGGCGCCGAGGAAGAACGGCGCGGTCCCCGCGCTCAGGTTCTTGGCAGCGAGCGCGGACATGTGGCGCTCGACCGCCATTTCGCTGGCGTGAGCGGGCAGGCCCTCGATGGGACCGGCAAGCCGGGCCTCGGCGGGCACGTCGATGAACAGGTCATCGATCGTGGCGGCGCCGATGGTCTCCAGCATGGAGGCGCGGTCGGCCGGGGTCAGGGGAAGGTAGCGCATGAGGGCGTGTCTCTCATTCGGTGCTTTGCGGACGCTGCCGCAGCTTTTCCCTCCTGCGTCACCCTGAACTTGTTTCAGGGTCCATTTCGCCATTCACACGGTGGCCCGATCGGCGCGATGGACCCTGAAACGAGTTCAGGGTGACGAGGTGGGTGGGGCGAGGACAAAGCCTCGCCCCCTTACAATCACAGGCTGTCGACGTAGCTCTTGTACGCGGCCTCATCCATCAGCGCGCCGAGTTCGGCGGCGTCGGAGAGGGTCACGCGGAACAGCCAGCCACCGCTTTCGGCTTCGGTGTTCACCAGTTCGGGCTGGTCGGCCAGCGCTTCGTTGACGGCGGCGATGGTGCCCGAAACCGGGGTGTAGACGTCCGAGGCGGCCTTCACCGAGTCGACGACCGACACCGAATCGCCCTTGCCGACCGACGCGCCCTCAGCAGGCAGATCGACGAAGGTGATGTCGCCAAGCTGGCCCTGGGCATAGTCGGTGATGCCAACGGTGCCGAGGTCACCTTCGACCTCGATCCACTCATGGTCTTCGGAGAAATAGCGGGTCATGGAAAAGCTCCTCAGCGGTGATAGCGGTGTGGGACGAAGGGCATCGGCACGACCTTGGCGCCCAGCTTCTTGCCCCGCATCTCGATGGTAAGTGCAGTGCCCTCTTCAGTGAGGGCGGTGTCGACGTAAGCCATGGCGATCGGCTGCTGCAGCGAGGGTGAGAAACCACCCGAAGTCACTACGCCAACTTCCTGATCATCCTTGAAAACCTTGGCACCCTCACGCGCGGCCATGCGGCCCTCCAGCACGAAGCCGATGCGCTTGCGCGGCGTGCCCTCGGCGAAGTCCTTGAGGATGCGGTCCGAACCAGGGAAGCCGCCTTCGGTGCGGCGGCGCTTGTTGACCGCGAACTTGAGGTCGGCGTCGATCACGCTGGTTTCCGGCGACAGGTCGTGGCCATAGAGCGGCAGGCCCGCCTCCAGACGCAGGCTGTCGCGCGCACCGAGGCCGATGGGCTTCACCTCAGGCTCGCTGCAAAGCAGGTCGGCGACCATCGCGGCGGATTCGCCCGGAATGGCGATCTCGAAACCGTCCTCGCCGGTGTAGCCCGAACGGCTGATCCAGGCATCGACGCCGCCCAGCTTGAACGCGGCGCCCTTCATGAACTTGAGTTCGGACAGCGGCGTGTCACCCTCGACATGACGCTCCAGCGCAGCGAAGGCCTTCGGTCCCTGCAGCGCCAGCAAAGCGCTTTCATCGAGGTGGTTGAGCGTCACGTCATCCGGCAGCAGCTCGCGCAGGGTGCCGATATCGTCCCACTTGGTCGCGCCATTGACGACGAGGTAGAAGCCGGTCGCCCAGCGGGTCACCATCAGGTCGTCAAGGATGCCGCCGTCGTCGTCCAGCAGCAGCGAATAGCGCGGCGCGCCAACCTTCAGCGTCCCGAGATCGATGGGCAGCGCGGCTTCCACTGCGGCTTCGACCCCGGCGGTCACGCCCTCTTCGCTGGAGATGTAGACCTGGCCCATATGGCTGACGTCGAACAGACCCGCGCTCTCACGGGTCCAGAGGTGCTCGGCCATGATGCCCTCGTACTGGACGGGCATCCAGTAGCCGGCGAACTCGACCATGCGGCCGCCCTTCTCGCGATGCCAGGCATCGAGCGGGAGGGTCAGCGTGGCGATCTCTTCGACAAGATCGTCATCAGAAACAGGATATTCGCTCAAGACACGACTCCGCGAGCAGACATGGTACACCAATAAGGTGCCCCCTCTGTCACGGAAACCTGAGAGCTTCCCCCGCGTCATCCCCAAAGGGACGGGCCGGGTTACACCGTCGGCGGCCACGACCGGATGGGCGGGGCACTTTCCAGAGGCTCGCTGTCGACGCTGCGCGGTCCTTTTGCCTGAGAGATTCCGGGGCGGTTGCTCCTTCGGCGCCTCTTACCCGACGAATCGGTCCGAGGTCTCTCCCGCGCGTGTCAGCGAGTGAGCCGAGCCTTGGGTGACGGGCCGAAGTAAGTCAACGCAAGGTTTGGCCAATTCGGCAACTATTCCCCGGCAAGCCGATGTTGTCCGCAAGCTCAGCCCGCAGCCACCTTCAGCGCATCGTGTTCGTGAACATGGCGCCCCTCAGCCTGCTCCCGCACGAGGCCGAGGATCGCCCGCGCCACGTCACGTCCACGGATGGACCGAAACCGGCGCCACGAACCGTGCAGCACCAGCACATCGACGACCGGCGCGACCATCTGCCAGCCCGCTTCCATCGGACGGCGCTCGGCACGCTCGCCTCGCAGCAGGCTGGGGCGCAGCACATCGAGCCGCCGGAAGCCGATGCGGCCCAGCGCCTCTTCCGTCTCTCCTTTGACCGAGAGGTAGAAGTTGCGGCTTTCCCGATCCGCCTCGACGGAGGAGACCACGATCATGTGTTCGATCCCGGCTGCCTGCGCCGCCTCCGCGGTGAAGCGGACGAGGTCATGGTCTATCGCGCGGAACTGTTCCCGGCTGCCGGCCGCGGCGATGGTCGTTCCCAGCGCACAGACCAGTACGTTGGCCCGCGCCGCGCGGATCAGTTCCGGCCAGTCGATCGGCTCACCGACCAGCATCTCCATGCGCGCACCGGGCGGCAGCACCGCCTCGCGTCGCCCGACCCCGATGATGCGAACATCCTCGCGCCCGACCGCCTCCGCCATCAAGGCGGAGCCGACCAGCCCGGTCGCCCCGACCAGGCAGATCCGTGTCACCCCTCGCGTCACTTTCAGGCCCTACACATTGCTCAGGCCTTCGGGCGTGCGGCCATAGATCTCGGCATGGCGCGCGATAGCGAAGCGATCGGTCATGCCGGCGATGTAGTCGGCGATGTGGCGGCTGCGTGCAGGCTCGTAGCGCGGCATCGTATCGATCCAGCTCTCCTCCATCAGCACCGTCTCCTGCGAATAGGCAGAATAGAGTTCCGCCAGCAGCGCCCGCGCGCGCTTTGCCGTCTCGAGCTGTTCGGGGTGATAGTAGAGCTTGTCGTACATGAAGCGCTTGAAGGCGCGCTCCCCCTCGGCCATCTCGGGCGAGAACGCCACCAGCGCCCTGCCCGCATTGCGGACTTCACCGAGGCTGCCGATGCCGACGAGATTCTTCTGCGTCTGCGCGACGAGGTCGTTAACCATGACGCCGATCTGGCTGCGGATTAGTTCGGCAAGCTGGCGGTCGATTGGCACGCCCGGATAGCGGCGCTCCACCTCGTTCCAGTGATCGACGACGAACGGGTGCGCGAGCAGTTCGTCGAGATCGAGGAACCCCGCCCTCAGGCCATCGTCGATGTCGTGGTTGTCGTAGGCGATGTCATCCGACAGCGCGGCGACCTGCGCCTCCAGCGATGCATGGGTGCCAAGGTCGAGATTGTATGCCGCGTCGAGTTCAGCCAGCGCCCAGGTCGGTTCGGCCACCGGCCCATTGTGCTTGGCCAAGCCCTCCAGCGTTTCCCAGGTCAGGTTGAGGCCATCGTGCTCGCAGTACGGACTGTCGAGCCGCATCAGCGTGCGCAAGGTATGGGCATTATGGTCGAACCCACCGGCCTTGTGCAGCGCGGCGTCGAGCGCGTCCTCGCCCGCATGGCCGAACGGCGGATGGCCGATGTCGTGCGCCAGCGCCAGAGCCTCCGTCAAATCCTCGTCGAGACCGAGGATACGCGCGATGACGCGGGCGATCTGGGCCACTTCGAGGCTGTGAGTCAGGCGCACGCGATAGTGGTCGCCGTCGGGCGCGACGAACACCTGCGTCTTGTAGCGCAGGCGACGGAACGCGATCGAGTGGATGATCCGGTCGCGGTCGCGCTGGTAAGGGCTACGCGCGCCCCGGGCGATGCCGTTCTCGATCGAGAATTCGCGCCCGCGCGAACGGGACGGGTCGGAGGCGTAAGGAGCAAGTGTCAAACGGAACTCCGCGAGAAAGGCGACGACAGGACTGTCGCCGCGTGCCCTAGCGGGAGAGCCCGGTGCTGCACAAGAGCAGCGAAGTAGCCGTCACCTTGACCACGCGCCGATCATCGATTCTACCCGCGGCCTCGACCATCCCCTCCGGCGTGCGCGCCGCATCCTGCAGCGCGGTGAGCTTCTGGATTTGCCGCAGCGAGAGCTTGCGCACGAGGCGCTGCCCCATGCAAGCGGCCGCCCGGTCGCTGAGCCCCGCCGCGGCGAAGGCAGTACGCACGCGGTACTCGGCGTACCAATGGGCACCGAACCACGTGGCGATGCACAGGACGGCGATGAAGGCGGCGGTTTTGATGAGGCGGATCATGGGACGGGCGTTTACACCGTGGAAGGCCGTAGAGAAACACTCGCCGTGCCAGGAAGAAGCGGTCAGGGGGTTACCATCCCTGACTCCGTATGAGTCCAGGCCCCACTCATGCTGAGTTGTCGAAGCATAGAAGTCTCGCGCCACGTCTCGAAGCCTTCGACAGGCTCAGGCTGAGCGGTGTTCGGAGGTCTGATTTGGGTGGCAAACGAACCTGTCCCGATTGGGTTCGTCATCCTGAACTTGTTTCAGGATCCATCGGGCAGTTGGGGCCGTCGCTGGAAGGTCAGAACCGCTCGTCGATTTAGCCGCTCGTGAACTAAGCAATCGGCCGTCACCCTGAAACAAGTTCAGGGTGACGGCCGATTTGGGTGGAAAGTTACCGTTCATCCTCCCTGTTCCGAAGGAATGGGGAGGTGGCAGCCCGCAGGGCTGACGGAGGGGTTTTCTCCCCCTCCACCACTCGCTACGCGAGCGGTCCCCCTCCCCATCGCTGCGCGACAGGGAGGATAAGGCAAAGTCAGCAACGGGGCGTTAGCCGCCGCTCCCAGACTCCATCGCATCGCCAACGAACGATCCAGTCCTTACTCTGCCAGCGCCTTATTGATGTCCTCCACCATCTTCTTGGCGTCGGCGAGGAGCATCATGGTCTGGTCCATGTAGAACACGTCGTTATCGACGCCTGCATAACCCTGTCCACCCATCGAGCGCTTGATGAAGAAGATGGTCTTGGCCTTGTCGACGTCAAACACTGGCATACCGTAGATCGGGGAGGTCTTGTCGGTCTTTGCAGCCGGGTTCACCACGTCGTTGGCGCCGATGATGAAGGCGACGTCGCACTGCGCGAACTCGCCGTTTATGTCCTCAAGCTCGAAGACTTCGTCGTAGGGAACGTTCGCCTCGGCCAACAGGACGTTCATGTGGCCGGGCATGCGGCCTGCGACCGGGTGGATCGCGTACTTCACGCCGACGCCGTGCTTCTTGAGCTGGTCCGCCATCTCGCGCAGCACGTGCTGGGCTTGCGCCACCGCCATGCCGTAGCCGGGGATGATGATGACGTTCTCGGCCTCCTTCATGAGGAACGCCGCATCCTCGGCCGAGCCGCGCTTCCATGGGCGTTGCTCCCGCGCCTCACCGCCGCCCGCGCTTGCCTCCGCACCAAAGCCTCCGGCGATGACCGAAAGGAAACTGCGATTCATCGCCTTGCACATGATGTACGACAGGATCGCGCCCGATGAACCGACCAGAGCGCCGGTCACGATCATCGCGGTGTTGTGCAAGGTGAAGCCCATCGCCGCCGCCGCCCAGCCCGAATAGCTGTTGAGCATCGAGACGACGACCGGCATGTCCGCGCCGCCGATCGGGATGATCAGCAGGAAGCCGATCGCGAAGGCCAGCCCGACGATGATCCAAAACAGGGGGTTCTCCCCCGGTCCCGCCGCGCCGGAGTGCGCGAACAGCGCCGTCAGCACGAGAATCGCGCCCAGTGTACCCAGATTGATGACATGACGTGCGGGCAGCAGGATCGGCGACCCGCTCATGTTGCCGTTGAGCTTGGCGAAGGCGATCACCGATCCGGAGAACGTGATCGCACCGATGGCCACGCCCAGCGCCATTTCCACCCGGCTGACGGGCAGGATATTGCCATCGGCACCGAGGATGCCGAACGCCTCGGGATTGAGGAACGCGGCGGTGGCCACCAGCACGGCGGCGAGCCCGACCAGCGAGTGAAACGCGGCGACAAGCTGCGGCATGTCGGTCATCTTGATGCGCCGCGCGGTGGTGATGCCGATGACCGCACCGATCGCGATGGCGGCGAGAATCTCGGCCAGCGACGCGAAATCGGGATAGGACGTGTCCCACGAAGGCAGCGCCGCGTGCCCTGCGAGCGGGATCATCGGGACATGCGTCACCAGCGTGGTGACCACCGCGATGCCCATGCCGAGCATACCGTAGCGGTTGCCCCTGCGGCTGGTCGCGGGCGATGACAGCCCCCGCAACGCGAGGATGAAGCAGACCCCGGCGATCAGGTATGCGACCGCAACCCATGGACTGACCGCAGAATTGACGGAGTGCGCCTCCATCACTTGCGGTCCTTCTTCTTGTACATGGCCAGCATGCGTTCGGTCACGGCAAACCCGCCGAAGATGTTGACGCTGGCCAGCACGACCGCGCCCAGCCCCAGCCATTTCCCGATCGGCGACCCCGAAGCCGCACTCGCCACAAGCGCGCCCACTACGATCACCGAGGAGATGGCGTTGGTCACGGCCATCAGCGGCGTATGCAGCGCCGGCGTCACCGACCACACGACGTAGTAGCCCACAAAACAGGCCAGCACGAAGATCGAGAGGATCGAGACGAAATCCATGCTAGCTGCCCTGTTCCTGCAACCTGGCCTGCAATCTGGGATGCACGACCTGCCCACCGCGTGTCAGGCGAATGGCGTCGCCGATCTCCTCGTCGAGCACCGGCCCGCCCTGTTCCTTGTCCCAGAAGGCCGAGACGAAATTGAACAGGTTTCGTGCGTAGAGCGCCGATGCGTCCGCAGGCAGATGCGCGGGCGTGTTGGAATAGCCGATGATCCTGACCCCGTGCCGCTCAACCACCTGATCCGCGACGGTGCCCTCGACATTGCCGCCCTGCGGCGCGGCGAGGTCGAAGATCACGCTGCCCGGCTTCATCGAAGCGATCTGCGCGTCGGTAACCAGACGCGGCGCAGCGCGGCCGGGGATCAGCGCGGTGGTGATGACGATGTCCTGCCTGGCGATGTGGCTCGATACCAGTTCGGCCTGCGCGCGCTGGTATTCCTCGCTCATTTCGCCCGCATAGCCGCCCGAGCCCTCCCCTTCGATCCCGGCCACGCTCTCGACGAAGATCGGCTTGGCGCCGAGTGACTGGATCTGCTCTTTGGTGGCCGATCGCACGTCCGTCGCGGAAACCTGCGCGCCCAGCCTGCGCGCGGTGGCTATGGCCTGCAGGCCCGCAACGCCGACACCCATGACGAAGCACTTGGCCGCACTGATCGTGCCCGCCGCCGTCATCATCATCGGGAAGGCGCGACCATAGGCATCGGCCGCCGCGAGCACCGCCTTGTACCCGGCGAGGTTGGACTGGCTGGAAAGTACGTCCATCGACTGCGCCCGAGTGATGCGCGGCATGAACTCCATCGCCAGCGCCTCCAGCCCGACGGCGGCGTAGCCGTCAACGCGGGCACGCTGTCCGAAAGGATCGAGAATCGCGACGACCCATGCTCCGGCAGCCACATCGCCCAGCAGCGAGGGGTCAGGCCCCTGCACCGCGAAGACGATCTGCGCATCCGCAAGAACCGCATCCAGCGCGCCGACTTCTGCACCGGCCGAGCGATAATCCTCGTCGGAAATGCTCGCCGAAAGCCCTGCCCCGCTCTCCACCGCCACGGTCGCGCCAAGCGCCGAGAGCTTGCGAACCGTCTCAGGCGTCGCGGAAACCCGCGTTTCGCCCGGTGTGCGCTCCGCGAGGACCGCGATCCGTCGCTTGAGGGTCAAACCGGCGCCCCGCTCAGGAGGCGATCAGGCCGACGACCAGGGCGGTAATGACGATGATGACCCCGGTGCTCCAGGTCGCGGCCTTGATGAAGCCGTTGTAGGTCTCGGTAGCGGCCTTGATGTCGTTGCCCGAAGCCATTGTCTCTTTACCCCAAAACTGTTTGCTTTCCCGCAGACACTAACCGCGCTGCTCCCGCCGCTCAAGTACCAAGAAGGTCCATGGCGGCGTCACTAACCGATCATGAAGGTCCGCTTCCGCGCGATCCAACCGCAGCCTTAATCGGCTCTTTACCGGTTTGCCGTAAGTTCAAGTTCCAGAAAGCCAAGAGGCGACACGAAGCGACGACACCATGGCGGACCTTGACCAGCGCCTCCTCATGCTCATCGACGATGAGCCGGCCCAGAGCCGACTGATCTCGGCCCTCGCCTCGCGCGAGGGGTGGCGCACCCTGATCGTGCGCGATGCCGAGACGGCGATCGCCACGCTCGGCACCCGGCAGGGCATGCAGCTATCCGCCATCATCCTCGACCAGTGGGTGCCCGGCGACGACGCCTGCGCGCTGATTTCCGAGCTCAAGGCCCGCCGCCCGGCGCTGCCGATCCTGATGCTGACTGCCAGCACATCGCCGCTGCTGGCGGTGGAGGCGATGCGGGCCGGGGCAACCGATTATCTCGTCAAGCCCGTCGCGCCCGACCGGCTGATGCATGCCTTGCGCTCGGCGACGACCCGCGAGGCGCCACGCGACGAACTCGCGCCGCTGACCGAGAAGATGCCGTCCAATCCCGATTTCGAATCGATGATCGGCGCGGCGCCGAACTTCCGCAAGGCGCTCGCCGTCGCCGCCAAAGCCGCACGTGGCCACTCTCCAGTGCTGATCGAGGGCGAAAGCGGATCGGGCAAGGAAATGCTGATCCGCGCGATGCACGCAGCGAGCCCGCGCTCGCGCATGCCGCTCAGGATCATCAATATCGGCGGCGTGCCCGCCAATTCCATCGAGTCTGTCCTGTTCGGCCACGAAAAGGGCGCTTTCCCCGGCGCGTTCGACCGCCAGATCGGCGCTCTTCAGCATTGCGACGGCGCCACCCTTGCCCTCGACGAGATCGACCGCCTGCCCGAATCGGTGCAGGAGCGCCTGCTGGAGGCAGTGAAGAAGGGTGATTGTCGCCCTATAGGCGCCCGCCATTCGTTCCGTGTCGACGTGCGCCTGATCGCGGCGAGCAACCTCCCGCTGGCCGATCTGACCGACCAGGGGCACTTCATGCCCGAATTGCTGGCCGCCCTGTCTCCCACCAAAGTGCTGCTGCCGCCACTGCGCGAACGGACCGGCGACATTCCCGCCCTCACCCGCTTCTTCCTCGCCCGCATCGGCGAGCAGCCCGGGCTGCGTGAACTCGGAATCGCCGACGGCGCGCTCTCGTTGCTGGCCGCCTACGACTGGCCAGGCAACGTCCGCCAGTTGCAGGCGGTACTGTTTCGCGCCGCGGTATTCTGCGACGGGGATGCGCTCACCTCCGAAGATTTTCCGCAGCTCCTCAACATATTGGGCACAGGCTTATCCACAGCCCCGCAGATGCCGGAAAGCTCCGGCGTCATGCTCTACACTGCCGACGGCAACTTGCGGCCGCTGGACGAGATCGAGGCCGACGTCATCCGCCTCGCCATCGGCCTTTATCGAGGTCGCATGACTGAAGTGGCGCGTCGGCTCGGCATCGGACGCTCCACGCTCTACCGGAAGCTGTCCGAGCTGGGCATCGACAACGCCGCCTGACCCGTCCAGACTTCCCCGCACAATATCAGCCAAGGGGGAGAGATGGACGTGCAAACGGTGGAGCGCCTCGCTGCGATCGAGGCTATCAGGCAAGTGAAGGCCCGCTATTTTCGCGGTGTCGACGACCGGAACTCGGCACTCGTCCGTTCGATCCTCGCTGAAGACTGCCTGCTGGACTATCGCGGCTGCTGTACCGATCCTGCCAGCGGCGTCGACCACCTGCCCGCAATGAACAGGGTGATGGAAGGCCGCGCCAGCTGGCCTGACGCGCCGAAGTCTGACGGGCCACACATGATCACCATACATCAGGGCCACGACCCGGATATCAGCATAGAAAGCGACACCTCGGCCAGCGGCATCTGGGCCTTTACCGACCGATTGTTTCTGCCGCCGGGCGGTCCTTTTACCCGGCTTACCGGCTGGGGACGCTACCACGAGACTTACGTGCGGGACGACGAAGGCTGGAAGCTGCGTACAACCCGTATCGAACGACTCCGCGTCGAGGTCGCGTGACGGGCTTCGACGACAGGACGGCGCTCGTCACGGGCGCGGCATCCGGGATCGGTGCAGCCTGCGTGAAATGGCTGGCAGCGCAGGGCATCGGCCGGCTGGTGCTCGTCGATCTCGACGGGCCGGGGCTCGATGCGCTGACACCAAAGTGTCCCTGCACCAAGTTCGTCGGGAACGTCGCCGACCCCGCGCTCTGGCAGGAGGTCGCGGCGGCATGCGAAGGGCTCGAGCTTGCGGTGCTGAACGCGGGAGTTGCGGCATCCGGCTCGATCGTCGATCTGGATTTCGCGCAATGGCGACGGGTCATGAGCGCAAATCTCGATGGCATGGCGCTGTCGCTGCAATGTGCGATGCGTGCCATGGAAAGTGGCGGCAGCATCGTGCTCACCGCCTCGGTCAGCGGCGTTAAGGCAGAGCCGGGCACGGCCGCCTATGCCGCCAGCAAGGCCGGAGTGATCCAACTGGCAAAAGTCGCCGCAAAAGAAGGCGCCCCGCTCGGCATCCGGGTCAACGCCATCGCGCCGGGCGGGGTCGATACGCCGATCTGGGATCAGGTTCCGGCATTCTACGACCTTGCCCTGCAGCAGGGCAGCCGCGATGCGGCGATCTCCGCCATGGGCAAGATGGCGACGCCGCTGGGCCGTTACGCGCGAGCGGACGAAGTCGCCGCGCAAATCGGGTTCCTGCTGTCGGATGCCGCTGCGACGATCACCGGGACTGTGCTTGTCAGTGATGGCGGCTATTCGCTTTAAGGGTGCAGGGAAGCCCAGGAGAATAGTGCCAATGAAAAACGGGGCCGCACCGTCAGGCACGGCCCCGGCTTCTGTCCGGGAGGACTTTCCGAGAGTCAGAGGCCCTCGATCATGACCGACGGGATGCGATAGCCACGCTTCGCCATGGCCCTGGCATAAGTGCCGCGCTCGTGGCGCAGTTCGCTGCCATATTCCTCCCAGGCGTCGCGCTGGTCCTCGATGTCGCTGGCCTTGCGCAGATCGGTAGCCAGCTCCTTCTGGCTCTCGTTCACATTGGCGCGATAATTGAACCAGTGCTTGCCCTCGATGCCGCCGATCGGCGTCTGGATGATGCGGTTCTCCTCGACGCGGGCGACGCGCTCCTCGTACATCGCCGGCACGACAGCCATGGCCGAGACAGGAACGATGGCGAGCGCCACTGCAGCGGCGCGAATGATGGTGGTCTGCTTCATGGGTGAATCCCCTTTGTCGCTTTCCAGTGCGAAGCGGAATTGCCTCACGCTCGATGGGACAAACGGTCACAAATGCAATTTTCGTCAGCCGAAGGGACGAATTGAGCCTCCAACGGGACGTTTTGCAGTGCAGCGGCCCGTTGTGATGACGGGGTCACACAACGTCGCCCAGTCGTTCATCCGGCGGAAATCCGCAGTTCATCTGCGGTCCAGATTTGTAACGCTCAATCCGGCAATTGCGAGAAGTCGGTCAGCGCCGCATCGCGCAGGCCGCGCCAGACGCGGACCGCCTGCACCGTCTCGGGCACGTCATGGACCCGCAGGATGTGCGCACCGGCATCCATCGCCTTGACCGCCAGCGCCACCGAACCGCCAAGGCGCTGGTGCGCAGGAGCCTCGTTCGAGAGTGCTCCGATCATCCGTTTGCGACTGACACCGACCAGCAGCGGCTGGCCGAGCGCATGGAACAGCGGCAGCGCGTTGAACAGCGTGAGGTTCTCCGTCAGGCTGAGGCCGAAGCCGAAGCCGGGGTCGATAATGATCCGGTCAGCAGCAATGCCCGCCGCCACGCAGGCGTCACGGCGCGCCTCCAGCCAGTCGAACACGTCGAGCGCCACGTCGTCGAAGTCCGCGCCAGAGTGCAGGTCGTCCGCCTTGCCCGGCGCATGCATCAGCACCACCGGCACACCTGAGACGGCCGCGAGTTCGAGGCTACGGGGATCGTAGCGCAAGGCCGACACGTCGTTGATGATGTGCGCCCCGGCCGCCAGCGTCGCTTCCATCACGCCCGGACGGCGCGTGTCGACGCTGATCGCCGCCCCCATCGCCGCCAGACGCTCGACCATCGGGACGACGCGCTTCAGCTCGTCGCCTTCCCATACCGCAGCCGCGCCGGGCCGCGTGGATTCACCGCCGAGATCGATGATGGCCGCGCCCGCCTCGAGCATGGCCGAGGCATGGGCCGCCGCGACTTCGCGGTCGTCCATGAACTTGCCGCCATCGGAAAAACTGTCGGGCGTCATGTTGAGGATGCCCATGACCTGCGGCTGCTCGAGCCGGATCGTGCGCGCACCGCACTGGATCGGCGCATGGACCTTGCGCAAGTTGGCCCATTGCGCCTCGGCCACTGCACCAAGATCCGCCGGAAGCGCCGCCAGCGCGGCCGGCATTTGCGCGGCGGAAACCCGCTCGCGCGAGAGGACACGGCCACCTTCCCGCACGATAATGGCAAAGCGGCTCGCCCAGACCATTGCCCCGCCGAGACGGACAGCCTCGCCCTCCTCGCTCTGCGGGCTGTCGGCGAGGGCGATCGGGCGGATATAGAGCTTGCGGGTCATGACGGCGCCTTAGCGCGGGTTCGGCCGAGGCAGAACCAGTTTTCAGAGCAGGCTGAACCTGCCCCCGAAACTTCGTCATCCTGAAACGAGTTCAGGATGACGTCGGGATTAAACGCTGGCCGGCGCTAGCTTTCCGATCCGAGCGGCCACCGACTCCAGCCGCATCATGATCTCGCGGTCGCGCTCACGAGCAGCCGATTGTTCAGCCTGAAGCTTCTTCAGATGCTCAAGCAGGAGATTTTCGACGTTTTCGGTCATAGCCCGATAAATAGCATCAACCGTTTGCGTCCGCTACCTCACGGCTCCGTGGCGAGCAGGTAGAGTTGGCGGATCGCGTCGATCGGCTTGATCTGACCTTCGTGTTCCAGATGCCAGTACGTCCAGCCGTTGCACGACGGCGCACCCTGCAGGTCCTTGCCGACGCCATGGATCGAGCCGTTGACGTCGCCCGCCACCAAAGAGCCATCCGCACGCACGGTGGCAACATGGCGGCGCTTCTTGTCGAACAGTTCCGTACCGGGCTGGATCCAGCCGGTCTCGATCAGCGTGCCGAACGCCACCTTGGGCGCGGTGCGCTTGGACTGCATGGTCTTGAGCGCGCTCTCGTCGAGCGGCAGCGCCATCTCAATGCGCTCCAGCGCGGCTTCGCGGTAGTCGCTCTCGCGCTCGCAGCCGATCCACTCGCGGCCCAGGCGCTTGGCGACGGCGCCTGTGGTGCCGGTGCCGAAGAACGGGTCGAGCACGACGTCGCCCTTGTTGGTGGTCGCCAGCATCACGCGATAGAGCAGCGCCTCGGGCTTCTGGGTCGGATGGACCTTGCGGCCGCCCTTCTTCAAACGCTCGGCGCCGTTGCAGATCGGCAGCACCCAGTCGGAGCGCATCTGCAGCTCGTCATTGAGCGTCTTCATCGCACGATAGTTGAAGGTGTACTTCGACTTCTCGCCCATGCTCGCCCAGATCAGCGTCTCGTGCGCGTTGGTGAAGCGGGTGCCCTTGAAGTTGGGCATAGGGTTCGCCTTGCGCCACACGATGTCGTTGAGGATCCAGAACCCCATGTCCTGCATGATCGCGCCGAGGCGGAAGATGTTGTGGTAAGAACCGATCACCCACAGCGAACCCTCGGGCTTGAGCACGCGGCGCGCCTCGGTCAGCCAGTCGCGGGTGAACTGATCGTAAGTCGCGAAGCTGGAGAACTTGTCCCAGTCGTTCGTCACGGCATCGACATGGCTGCCGTCGGGACGCGCGAGGTCGCCGCCCAGCTGCAGGTTGTACGGCGGATCGGCGAAGACCATGTCCACGGAAGCGTCGGGAATGGTGCGCATCGCCTCGATGCAGTCACCCGTCAGGATGCGGCCGAGCGGAAGCAGCTCCTTCGGGGTAGGCGCAGGTGCCCGTGCCCGAATGCGTTCCTTGACCAAGATCTGACCCATGACTGCTCCGCTGAGATAAACTGTGGATATGGACCCTAAGTGATTCATCCGGGACTCGCCGTCAAGGCGCGACTCGTGGTGAATCCTCGTGATTCAGGTGTTCAGCGGAGAGGAACAAAACGAATCCTCCACCACATCTAGAGTCATCGCGAATCGGCATGACTCAAGATGTGGTGGGTGTGGCCATCGCGACTCGTGGATAACTTTTTGTCACATAAGGAAATCGCACAGTTCGGTTTTATGCAACAGCCATCCGATACGTTGCATTTGCAGCAATCACGCCAAGCGACCAAATGACCCTCGATGCTGCAGCGCAGCAAGTCCATTCATCGAAGGTCGCTACAATGTTTTCGCTTATCTCGCTCTATTTCTCGTACCGTCGCGACGTGCTCCTCGCCGAGCGCTATGTTGCCGGCGTCGCCGAGAAGGTTGCCCAGGAAACCGTTGCTCCGGCAGCAATCGAAATCGAAGCGCCGAAGCCCGAGACTCTCCCGCTCGCGGCCTAAAGCAGTATGAGTTGAGCCACTGGCGCGAAGCTGCGCCGATGGTGCGGGGTCGGTCCATGCTCCCGCAGCGCAGCAAGATGCTGCGGCGTGCCGTAACCGGCATTGCGCTCCCACCCGTAATGCGGATGCGCCAGCGCAAGTTCGCGCATCAGGCGGTCCCGATGCTCCTTGGCAATGATCGACGCCGCCGAGATGCATGGCTCGATCGCATCCCCGCCGACGATCGCGCGTGCATTCCAGCGCCATTCCTCGCGGCGGCCATGCGGCGTCATGTTGCCATCGACCAGCACCTCGCCCGGCTCTTCGCCCAGGATGGCGCATAGCGCCGCCACCGCGCGCGTCATCGCCAACATCGTCGCCCCGAAGATATTCAGGCGATCGATCTCCTCCACATCCACGACGCCGACTGCCCATTGGCATCGCCGCTTGATGGTTGCCTCCAGTTCGGAGCGACGGAGCGCGGACAGCTTCTTGGAATCATCCAGACCGGAGGGACGCGGCTTGCACAGCACGACTGCGCCTGCGACAACCGGCCCTGCAAGCGGGCCACGACCGGCCTCGTCGACACCGATCACGTAACGTTTCGTTGCCGAAGGCACGTTCGGGGAACTCGTGAAAGGTGCAAGCATTGGGCCTGGCATGTTCGCAAGACGTCTCCTTATCGCCCTATCGCCGCTGGCGATGACGCTCGCAAGCTGCGGTAACGCCAGTACCGGGGAAAAGGCACCTGCTGCCGAAACCGGAACGCCCTTCAAGGTTGAGACGCTAGCGCAGTTCGATGAACCATGGGCCATGGCCTTCGACCAAGGCACCGGAACGCTGGTCGTCACTGAAAAGAAGGGCACGATCCGCCTGCGCACGCCGGACGGCCGCATTGGCGAGGTCAAGGGCGCACCAAAGGTCGATTACGGCGGTCAGGGCGGCCTCGGCGACTTCATCTTCGCACCCGGGCAGACCGGCGCCACGTTCGACCGCCGGGTTGTGTATCTCAGCTGGGCAGAAGCCGGACCGCAAGATACGCGCGGCGCGGCCGTGGGCAAGGCGGACCTCGTTTGCGCCGCCCCCACCCAATGCGCGTTGCAGAACCTCAAGGTCATCTGGCGTCAGACTCCGAAGGTCGCAGGACGCGGCCACTATTCGCACCGGCTACGCTTTTCGCCCGACGGCAAGTACCTGTTCGTGGCATCCGGAGAGCGGCAGAAATTTACGCCCGCGCAGGATCTCGGCACTAATCTCGGCAAAGTCGTGCGCCTGCTGCCGGACGGTACACCGGCCCCTGGCAATCCCTTCGCCGGCAAACCCGCACCCACCAACCAGATCTGGTCCTATGGCCATCGCAACATCCTCGGCCTTGCGTTCGATGCCGAGGGCCGGTTGTGGGACCTTGAACACGGCCCGGCTGGCGGCGACGAGCTGAACCTCGTCACACCCGGCGCCAATTACGGTTGGCCGTTGGTGTCGGATGGCGACCATTACGATGGCCGTTCGATCCCGCGCAACGCGACGCGACCCGACTTCGCGCAGCCAGCGATCAGCTGGAATCCGGTGATCGCGCCGGGAGACTTCATCTTCTACAACGGCGATCTGTTCCCGGCATGGAAGGGGCAGGCGATCATCACCGGCCTTGTCGCCACCGGCCTTGTCCGCGTCTCGATCGACGGAAACAAGGGCACAGAGGAAGCCCGTTATCCGCTGGACAACCGCATTCGCGAAATTCGGCAAGCGCCGGACGGCTCGATCTGGCTGCTTGAGGATGGCGAGGGTCCCGACAGCGGGCACCTGCTCCGGCTCACCCCGTCGAACTGAAAACCCGAATTGAATCGACAAATCGGCGCGCCACTCCTATCGCGCGCGCGCCATGACCCAGACCCAGTCCAAAGCCGCCACCATCATTCCGCTCGACAACGTCGATCCCGCGCTCGTCGAGGACTTGCTCGACGCGGCCTTCGAGCCGGAGCGCCACAAGCGCACCGCCTACAAGGTCCGCGAAGGCACCGACTGGCTGCCCGCGCTCAGTTTCGCCGCGCTCGACGCCAGCGAGATGCTGGTCGGTACGATCCAGTGCTGGCCGGTCGCGCTCAACACGCCGGAAGGGCGCCCCGTCCCGATGATCATGGTCGGCCCGGTCGCCGTGATGCCCGGACATCAGGGCATGGGCTACGGTCAGGCACTGATGTCGACCAGCATGGCCAGCATCGACGACCGCGCGCCGCTGCCGCAGGTCATGATCGGCGATCCCGAATACTACGGCCGCTTCTGGGGCTTCTCCAACGAGGGCACCGAAGGCTGGGACCTGCCCGGCCCGTTCGAGCGCCACCGCCTGCTGGTGCGCTGCGCCAACATCGCGGTGCTCCCCGAGCGCGGCATGCTGGGACCGTGGCTGCGCTGAACGGGCGCTTGCCTTAGAGGGCTTCGACAAGCTCAGCCTGAGCGGACTTGAGAGTTTTACACTACCCCCGCTCACCCTGAGCTTGTCGAGGGGTCGCCACTGACCTTACCACACCGCGAACCACACTGGACCTTGGCGCGCGAAGCCCTATCTGGCATCGCGAACCGATGCCTTACGAACCGCCTCCCGAACTTGCCGAGCTGAACCTCGACGAAGTGGCCGCGCTTGTCGCCGCGCGCAAGCTCCCGCCGGTCGATCAGTGGTCGCCTGCCGAGACCGGCGACAGCGAGATGCGCATTGCCGCCGATGGCCGCTGGTTCCATCAGGATGGCGAAATCCGCCGCCCGGCCATGGTCCGCGCCTTCGCCTCGCTTCTGACCTGCGATGACCAGGGGCAGCACTGGCTCGTTACCCCCGCGCAAAAGCTCTCGATCCAAGTCGAGGACGCCGCGTTCATCGCCATCGACGTCAAGCACGAAGCCGACGCCCTTGTCTTCCGGCTCAACACCGACGACCTCGTCATCGCCGGGCCGGAACACCCGATTACCGCCGAAGGCGACGCCGAGACGCCGGCGCTCTACGTCGCGGTCCGGCACGGGACCCGCGCCCGCCTCAACCGCAGCACTTATGCGCAGCTGGCCGAGATCGCCCTGGAAAGCGACGATCTTTCCGTGACCAGCCAGAGTGCCCGATTCTGGCTGGTTCCGGCATGAGTGCGCTGTTCGATCAGGTGTCGTGTCGTCTCGAGGCGGGCCACGCCGCCACGCCGCCACGCCTGTGGAGCGATCCGCGCATCCACGACATCGCCAGCTTCAAACCCGCAGCCGTGCTTGTCGCCATCACCGAGCGTGAGCGACCGGGCATGCTGCTGCTGCACCGTCCCTCCACCATGCGCGCGCATCCCGGCCAGATCGCCTTTCCCGGCGGCCGCCTCGACCCCGGCGAAGACGCGGTCGAGGCCGCGCTTCGCGAAGCGAACGAGGAACTCGGCATCCAGCCCGGCGACGTGCGCGTCATCGGCACCAGCGACGTCTACCGTACCGGCAGCGGCTACGAGATCACCCCGGTCGTCGGCATCGTTCCACCCGACCTCGAAATTCGGCCCAACCCCGCCGAAGTAGCACAGTGGTTCGAAGTGCCGGTCGAGTTCGTCCTCGACCCCGCCAACCAAACGACCCGCAACGTCGAGTTCGAAGGCCGCCGCCACAGCTTCATCGAGATCGTCTGGAACGACAGCCGCCAGGACCACGTCATCTGGGGCGTCACCGGGGCGATCCTTCACAACCTCGCCGGTCGCCTGAACTGGCGCGAAAGATCCCCGAATGCCTGAAATTTTGCCAAAATCCCTAAGCGCCCCGTGGATGCACCGCGAAGACCTTGCCGGACTCGTCGCCGCGCTGGGAGAAGGCAATGCCCGCTATGTCGGCGGAGCCGTGCGCGACACGCTGCTGGGCCTGCCGGTCAAGGACATCGACATGGCCACGGTGCTCCTGCCCGAAGCGGTGATCGAGCGACTGAATGCCGCCGGCATCCGCAACGTCCCCACCGGCATCGAGCACGGCACCGTCACCGCCGTTCTCCCCCACGGCCCGGTGGAAATCACCACCCTGCGCCACGACGTTTCCACTGATGGCCGCCGCGCGACGGTCGCCTTCGCGCAGGACTGGCGAGAGGATGCGGCACGCCGGGACTTCACGATCAATGCGCTCTACGCCGATCCGCGCGGCGGCGAGGTCCACGACTGGTTCGACGGCCTCACCGACCTATCGGTCCGCCGCGTCCGCTTCATCGGCGACGCGCGCGAGCGGATCCGCGAGGATCACTTACGCATCTTGCGCTATTTCCGCTTTCAGGCCCGCTTCGGCTCCACGCCCGCAGATGCCGAGGCGGAAGCCGCCTGTTCGGAACTGGCCGCGACGCTCAAGGGCCTCTCGCGCGAGCGGGTGGGCATGGAGACGATGAACCTGCTGGGCCTCCCCAACCCGGCGCCGACGGTGCAGCGGATGCACGATCTCGGCGTACTGCAGGTCATCCTGCCCGAAGCCGATCCCGATGCCCTTGCCGCGCTTGTCGTGGCCGAGCGGGCGCAAGGCATCGCGCCCGAGGCGATCCGTCGGCTGGCCGCGCTGCTCCCCGCGCAACCGGCACTGGCGGAACAAGTCGCCGCGCGCTTTCGCCTCTCCACCACGCAAAAGAAGCGACTCGCCCTTGCCGCCGCGCGCGAAGAATCGCCTTCTGAACCGCGTGCTCTCGCCTATCGTCTCGGCCGCGATGCAGCGCTCGACCGGTTACTGATTGCCGGAGCCGACGTCTCCCCGCTCACGGGTTGGGACGTGCCGACGATGCCGCTCAAGGGCGGCCAGATCGTCGCGCGGGGGGTCGGCGCGGGGCCTGACGTGGCGCGCATCCTGCGCCGGGTCGAGGATCGCTGGATCGCCGAGGGATTCCCTGAGGGCGAGCGCATCGATGCCCTGCTCGACGAAGTGCTGGCGGAAGCGCGGGCGTGAACCTTCCCGATCTCATCGGCTTCCTGATCGGTCAGCCGCTGCTTTCGTTGACGATCGCGGCAATCCTGCTGGCGGTGGCAGCCGGGATGGTCGGCGCGGGCAATCCCCGCCTCGGGCGCGTGATGCGCAACTGCGCTTACCTCGGCCTGATCGCGGCGCTGCTGCTGACCGTGGCGGAACTGGCCGGACACAACGGACGGTCGGAAGCGGCGCTCTGGCTCGACGCCACCCGCCCGGCCGAGATAGTCGGAAAGGAAACCGTCATCGCCATGCGCGCCGACGGGCATTTCTGGGTGGAGGCGCAGGTGAACGGCGAGCCGGTCGAATTCCTGATCGATACCGGCGCGACGTACACCGGCATCTCGCAGCGCGTGGCCGAGCGGGTCGGCATCCAGCCCGATCCGGAAGATCGCGGCATGATCCTCGATACCGCCAACGGCTCGATCGTCGCGCGGCGGGGTACGGCCAATGTGGTGCGCTTCGGCGGCATCGAGGCGAATGCCCTGACAGTCGCCATCGGTCCCGACACCGAGGTCGACACCAACGTCATCGGCATGAACCTGTTGTCGCAGCTGGCCGCGTGGCGGGTCGAGGGTCGGCGGCTCATCCTGACGCCAAAGCCGAAGTGACAGTCAGCGTCGCGAAAGCCGCCGTGTGATAGAGCTGCCGCCATGGACATTGCCGAGATCCTGAAATTCCTTGCCGGGCAGCCCCTGCTGGCCCTCGCCTTTGCGGGCATCGTCGCGAGCATGGCCGGCGGAATGTTGCGGCCCCCGCTTCCGCTGCTGGGCGGCTTGCTGCGCGGGGTGGGAAATCTCGGCCTGCTCGCCGCGATGCTGCTGACGATCGCTCAGGTGACGCGCCTGACCACCGGTGCGGACTTCGCCCTTCCGCAGCTGGGCATTGAACGCCAGAGCCTCGCGGGCGGGGAGACGCGCGTGCCGATGCAGCCGGACGGCCACTTCTGGATCAGCGCCACGGTCAACGGCGTGAAGCGCGATTTCCTCGTCGATACCGGTGCCACGCTGACCGCGATCTCGCCCGCGACGGCGCAGGAGGCGGGGCTCAAGGCCAATCCGCTCAACCGCTCGGTGCTGATGCGCACGGCAAACGGGACGGTGGAAGCGCAACTGGCGGTGATCGACGAATTGAGAATGGGCAATGTCGTCGCGCGCGAGATCGATGCGGTGGTGGCGCCGGGGCTCGGCGACGCCAATGTCATCGGCATGAACCTGCTGTCGCGGCTTTCCAGCTGGCGAGTGGAGGGCAAGACGCTGATCCTGGTGCCGCATCACCCGCAGGATATGGAACAGAGCTGATTTGCGCATGCCTGCCGGGGCTTCGACAAGCTCAGCCTGAGCTTGTCGAAGCCCCGGCAGCATATACTACCCCTGGAACTTGTTGTCCCGCGGGAACCCGTTCGGCGGCAGCCGCCCGGCCGCACCGCGCGCGACCTTCCAGAGCGCCATGTCCTTTTCGGTGCGCGTGCGACCGCTCTCGCCGCCCATGGTCCACGAGAGGCCGTCCTCCAGCCTGAGCGTGGTTACGTCGGCCATGCCGCCATCGCGGTAGCGCTGGAGCGAGACCCCCTGCCCCTTGGCCATGACCGGCAGTTCCTCGAGGCTGAAGATCACCAGCTTGCGGTTGTCGCCAACCACCGCGACATGATCGTGCTCGGCGGGAATTTCGCGCACGACGGTCAGCGTGACGCCGGGCTTGGTGGACATGACCGCGCGGCCCTTGCGGGTTTCGGCGAGCAGTTCGTCCATCTCCGCCGCGAAACCGCGCCCGAGGTTGGAGGCGAGCAGCAGTTGCCCCTTCGCCTTGTACGGAATGGCCGCGACGATGTGGGCGTCGGCGTCGATATCGACCATCGTGCGGATCGGTTCACCGAAGCCGCGCGCGCCGGGTAGCTTGTCTGCGCCGAGCGTATAGAAGCGTCCGTTGTCCAGTGCGATCAGGATCTTGTCCGTCGTCTGCGCATGGAAGGCGAAGGCGGGGCCATCGCCTTCCTTGAACTTGAAGTCGCCATCCAGCGCCACATGGCCCCTGGCCGCCCGGATCCAGCCACGCGCGGAGAGGATCACCGTGACCGGCTCCTTCTCGATCATCGCATCCATGGAGAACTCAACGGTCTTGGTCGCCTGCGCGATCGTCGTGCGGCGGCGGCCGAGCACGGTGTCCTCGGCGTAGTCCTTGCGCAAGGTGGCAAGGTCGCGCTTGATGCGGGTGCGCTGGCGGGCTGGGCTTTCAAGCAGCTTGTTGAGGTCGTCCTGCTCCTTGAGCAGTTCCTCGTGCTCCTTGCGCAGTTCCATCTCCTCCAGCTTGCGCAAACTGCGCAGGCGCATGTTGAGAATGGCTTCGGCCTGGCGGTCGGTCAGTTCGAACTCGGCGATCATCACCGGCTTGGGCTCATCCTCGGTGCGGATGATCTCGATGATCCGGTCGAGATTGAGGTAAGCGATGATGTAGCCCGCCACCAGTTCGAGGCGCGAGGCGATCTTTTCCAGCCGGTGCCGGGTACGGCGCAGCAGGATGTCGATCTGGCTGTAGACCCACTCCGACAGCAGCAGCTTGAGCCCCAGAACGCCCGGTGTGCGGTGAGAATCCAGCACGTTGAGGTTGAGGCTGAACCGGCTTTCGAGGTCGGTCAGCTTGTAAAGGCTTTCCTTCAGCAATTCCGGGTCGACGTTGCGGCTCTTGGGGACGAGGACGAGGCGGATTTCCTCGTCGCTCTCGTCGCGAATGTCCTCGAGGATCGGCAGCTTGCGATCGCCGATCAGCGCGGCGATCTGCTCGATCAGCTTGCCCTTCGGCAGCATGTAGGGAATCTCGGTGACCACCAGTTGCCACTGGCCGGAGCCCAGCTTTTCGATGCCGGTCTCTTCCCACGCCCCGTCCGCACCGCGCCCGGTCGAGAAACGCGCTCGCACGCGAAAACCGCCCTTGCCGGTCTCGTAAGCGTGGCTGATCGCCTCGGGACTATCGACTACGAGACCGCCGGTCGCGAAGTCGGGGCCTTTGAAGACCTCCATCAACTGCGCGTGCTCGGCATGGGGATTGTCGATCAGCAGCAGCGTGGCGTCGATGATCTCAGCGACGTTGTGGCTGGGGATCGAGGTCGCCATGCCGACCGCGATGCCAGTGGCACCATTCGCCAGCAGGTTCGGGAAGATGCCGGGGAAGATGTCCGGCTCGCTCTCCTCACCATTGTAGGTCGGGATGAAATCGACGGTGCCCTCGTCCAGCCCCGCCATGAGCTGGATCGCGGTCTTGGTCAGGCGCGCTTCGGTGTAGCGGTAGGCCGCCGCGTTATCGCCGTCGATGTTGCCGAAGTTGCCCTGCCCCTGCACCAGCGGATAGCGCAGCGAGAAGTCCTGAGCGAGGCGCACCATAGCATCGTAGACCGAGGCGTCGCCATGCGGGTGGTACTTACCGATGACGTCGCCGACGACGCGAGCAGACTTCTTGTAGGCACTGGCCGGGTCCAGCTTGAGCTGGCGCATTGCCCAGAGGAGGCGGCGATGCACCGGCTTCAGGCCATCGCGCAGATCGGGCAGCGAGCGCGCGGTGATGGTGGACAGCGCGTATACAAGATAGCGCTCGGACAGCGCCGCATCGAAGGGCGCATCGACGATGGCGTCGAAAGGATCGGATTCGTCGTCTGTCGTGGTCACCATGGTGGCCGAACCCTAGCAGCGCCGGTGCCCACGCCAAAGCCGATTTCAGCCGTTTTCCAGAACTTGCGACTGCGATAGCCTCGATCGCGAATCGCGGGAGTTCCAAGAGGATGAAGATGCGTCGTTCGTTGCTGCTGCCGATCCTGCTCGCCACCACCGTTTCCGGCTGCGGGAGCGAACCCGCTTCCGAACAACAGGCGACCACAGTCGACATCCGCGAGGAGCCGCCGACACCCGCCCAGGCGGCCGGGGAAGGCAAGAAGTCTGAAGCCATCTCCGTCAGCGCACCGAACGCCCCGCGCATCGCCTATGTCTATGAATACGGATACCGCCTGCCCGCAGACCGCATAGCCGAAGTCCAGCGCAAGCAGGCCGACATGTGCGAGCGTCTGGGGCCGACGCAGTGCCAGATCCTCGACATGAAGCAGGGCAGCGCGGAGGGGAACTACGCTTCAGGCTCGCTGTCGCTGGCAGTCGCCGCGCCGCGTTCGCGCGCATTCGGCGCGGAACTGGGCCGGGTGGCGGGGAGTGCCGGTGGATCACAGGTTTCCGGCGGCATTTCCGGCGAAGACTTGTCGAAGCAGATGGTCGATACCGAGGCCCGCCTTCGCGCCCGCACCGTGCTGCGCGACCGGCTGATGGAAGTGCTCGCCACGCGCAAAGGCACCGTCGCCGAACTGGTCGAGGCCGAGCGCGGCGTCGCGCAAGTGAACGAGGAAATCGATCAGGCACAAAGCTGGTTGGCGGAAATGCAGAACCGCGTGAACTTCAGCCGCGTGAACCTGACTTACGAAGCCGGATCGCCCGCCAGCGGCGGTTTCCTCGCGCCGATCCGGGGCGCACTGGGCAACGTCGGCTCGGTACTGGGCACGATCGTCGCCATGCTTATCATGCTGGGCGCAGTAGCGATTCCGCTGGGTGTCGTCGGCCTCGCCATCCGCTGGGGCGTGCTGTACTGGCGGAGGCGCTCTCCGACCGAGTGACGCGGATCAGCCGATCTGCATGTCCCTGACGACGCCGGGGATGCGTACCGCGATACCGTTCAGCGCGTCGGTCAGCTGTATCTGACAGGACAGGCGGCTGGTGCGCGTCACCCCGGCGGCAAGGTCGAGCATGTCTTCCTCGTCATCCGAGGCGGGGATCAGCTTGTCGAACCAGTCGGGCGAAATGATCACGTGGCAGGTCGAGCAGGCCATCTGGCCCTCGCACGTTCCTTCGAGCGGCATCCCGGCGTTCTGAGCCACTTCCAGCAGGCGCGATCCCGGCTCGGCCTGCGCCGAGACCCGTGATCCGTCGATATTCACAAACAGGACGTCAACCAAGTCATACTCCCTGCGCCGCCGCAGCGGCATCTATTCTGGCGCAGGCATCCTCAATTTCCCTTGGGGTACTATATCGCCCGAATCCCAGACGGATAGAGCTTTTGGCGTCCCTATCCGAAAGACCCAGTGCCTGCAGTACGTGGCTTGGTCTACCCGATCCGCTGGCGCAGGCCGAGCCTGCCGAAAAGGCGAGGTCACGCAGGTCGGACATCAGCCGCGCGACGTCCAGACCGTCTAGGCGCACGTTGAGATTGCCGTGCCAGCGCTGCGTCACCGAGCCGTTAAGTGTCCATCGCGAAAGGATTTCCTTCGCCCGGTTCCACAGGCAGGCGACGTGAGCGGCGTCCTCCTCCATGCGTTCGCTGGCCAGCTTCGCGGCCGCGCCGAAGCCTGCGCAAAGCATCGGGCTCAGCGTTCCCGAGCGCAGTCCCTGCTCCTGCGCGCCGCCCCTGATCAGGGGTGCGAGGTCGAGCCCATCGCGCACCCACAGCGCCCCGATACCCTTCGGACCGTGGAACTTATGGGCACTCAACGCTACCATAGAGGCACCCAAGGGCACCCTGAGCTTGCCAACGCCCTGCACCGCATCACACAGGAACAGCGCACCGGCAGCCTGCGCACGCTCGGCGAGACGGTCGACCGGCTGGACGGTTCCGATCTCGTTGTTGACCTGCATGACAGCGACTAGATCGGCATTTCCGATTCCCGCCTCGCCATCGACGAGGCCCTCGCCATCGACCGGCAGCACCGTCAGGTCGGCATCGACATTGCGCGCCGTGTCGAGCACCGCTGCATGCTCGATCGCCGAGACCGCGAGGCGCCGCGCGCCGCTGCCGAGGATCGCGAGGTTGATCGCCTCGGTCGCGCCGGAGGTGAAGATCACTCGCCCGCCCGGCGGCATCAGCGCGGCGACTTGCGCGCGGGCGACCTCGACTGCGGCAGCGGCGGCGCGACCCGGCCGGTGGGGGCTATGCGGGTTGGCGAAGCCGCCCGCGCCGCGCTCCCACTCCGGCCCGGCGAGCCACGGCAGCATCGCCTCGCGCGCTTCCGGCGCGAGTGGGGTGGTCGCCTGATAGTCGAGGTAGATCATGCGTTCACCTCGGCCCAGGCTTGGGCGAAGGCGTCCAGTTCCTCCGGCGTCGTGTTCCAGCCCAGCGAGATGCGGACGGTGCGCTTCGCCGTATCCGCATCGATGCCAAAGCCCTGCAGCACCCGGCTCTGCTTGAGCGTGCCCGAGGAACAGGCGCTCCCGGCGGAGATCGCGAACCCCTTGGCATCCATGCGGATCAACATCGCCGTCGCGGAAATCTTCGGCGCGGCAACGGCAAAGATGTGCGAACACTCCAAGCCGGGCTGGATCACTTCGCCGTGATCGTAGAGCCGACTCTTGAAGTCGAAGCGCTGCTCCGCGCTGGTGGCCCAGCTTTCGATGCCTCCCGCTTCCAGCGCCGCTGCAAAGCCCAGCGCACCGGGCAGGTTCTCGGTCCCGGCGCGGTAGCCGCGCTCCTGACCGCCGCTGGGCTCGATGATCGCGAAGTCGCGGACCAGCAGCGCGCCGATGCCGATCGGGCCACCCAGCTTGTGCGCCGAAAGCACGATCATGTCGGCGTCGGGGAGAACCGCCTTCCCGGCAGACTGCGAGCAATCGGCAAGGAACAGTCCCCCGATCTCGCGCACCTGCTCTGCCAGCGGGTTGCCCGCATAAGGCAGCAGCACCGTTCCGGTTTCCGAATTGATCGACTGCACCGCCACCACTGCCCGTCCCGGCCGGGCGAGCGCCGCCGCAAGCGCATCGCCATCCACCTCGCCGCCGGTCACCGGCAACTCCTCGGCATCCGGCGCCGCGCGGAACACTGCGTCATGCTCCACCGCCGAGACGAGCCGCCGCTCCGCCTTGGCCCGGCCGAGGCCCAGCGCCAGCGCCTCGCTCGCGCCCGAAGTGAAGATCACCTCTCCCGGCCAGCCCAGTGCCGCCTTCACCCGCGCGCGGGCATCCTCCAGCGCCGCGCGGGCGGCGCGGCCCGCCGCGTGGGGGCTCGACGGATTGGCCCAGATCGCCGCTCCCTCCAGCCAGGCATCGCGGGCAGAGGGCATCATCGGCGTCGTCGCCGCATGGTCGAGATAGATGTTCGGGAGGGCCATTGCGTGCGACGTTGCTTGCGAAGTTGTTTTCGGGACGAATATTTCTATATAGCCAACCTTCCTCTTTTCCACTCCCGCGACGGATCGCTGCACAGGCGACTCGCGGGAGTTTCAACAAGTCAGGCCGCAAACACCCATGCCCGCAGTCATCTTCCCCGGTCCCGAAGGTCGTCTCGAAGGTCGTTTCCAGCCCGCAACGCGCCCGCGTGCGCCGGTGGCGATGATCCTCCACCCGCACCCGCAGGCGGGCGGCACGATGAACGACCGCATCACCCAGCACCTCTACAAGACCTTCGTGGCGCGCGGTTTCGCGACCCTGCGCTTCAACTTCCGCGGCGTCGGCCGCAGCCAGGGCAGCTTCGACAACGGCATCGGCGAACTGTCGGACGCAGCGGCGGCGCTCGACTGGGTGCAGTCGATCCACCCCGAAGCCTCGACCACCTGGATCGCGGGCTATTCGTTCGGCGCGCTGATCGGCATGCAGCTGCTGATGCGCCGTCCGGAGATTCGCGGATTCATCTCGGTGGCACCGCCCGCGAACATGTACGACTTCTCGTTCCTCGCGCCCTGCCCGGCCTCGGGCATCATCATCCAGGGCACCGGCGATACGGTCGTCACGCCCAACGCGGTGCAGAAGCTGGTCGACAAGCTGCGCACTCAGAAGCACATCACCATCCACCATGACGAAATCCCGCGCGCGAACCACTTCTTCGAGCACGAGACGCCGGAACTGATGCGCTCGGTCGACAACTACCTCGACATGCGCCTCGCGCCGGATTGCCCGATCAAGTGACGTGAGGCCGTTGGCGCCCGCAAAGCGGGCGCTTACGCTCTTGCGTCACCCTGAACCTGGTTCAGGGTCCATTGTGCCTGTTCTTCAGGTCTGTGAGTGAGGCACGATGGATGCTGAAACAAGTTCAGCATGACGATGATTTGTATAACAGGCGTCGGAGCATCACTCCGGCGCCTGTTCCTTTTTGGCCTCGCTCGACAGCGACCGGCCGTCGCGCCCCGGCAGCGTCCAGATCGCGATGTTGACGACCATCACCCCCGCCAGCACCAGCATAAGCGTCGCCTGCTTGCGATAGCCGCCGCGCCGCAACAACGCGATCGCTCCCAGCACGAGCGCGATGACGGTAAGCACGAGAAGCGAGAGCGCGATGTCCATGGTGCTGTCCTATAGCAAGATGGCGCGAAGGCGAACCGTGTAGGGAGGCGAATGGGGCCGCCCGTCTTTCCTTCTCTTCGTCACCCTGAACTCGTTTCAGGGTGACGGCGGCGTAACGGAAACGGGATTTACGATACTCCGGCGGCGAGTGGAAAGCCCCTCCCCGCTCAGCATGAGCGGCGTGCTCGAAACAATACCTCCGGTAGTTTGACACCCTTGAACCGCCTCGCCATCGTTCAGCTATGAACCACTCCCCCCACTCGATCTCCCGGCGCGGCACGCTCCAGATGCTCACCGCCGGAACCGCCGCCCTTGCCCTCCCGATGCGCGCGCTGGCGGCGACTTCGCCCAGTGCCGCCGCACTGCTCGACGAGATCGCGTGGAGCCTGCTCGACCACGTTCCTGAAACCGCCACCGGGCTCGGCGTCGATACCGGCGCTCATGCCGCCTTGCGTTCGCGCATGGAGGACCGCTCGCAGGCCGGGCGGGATGCCTATGCCGCCACCTTGCGCAAGGGCCTCGCCCGGATCGAGGCGTTCGACGCCAAGGGGCTCGACCACTCCACGCGCACCAGCCTCGCCGTCGTGAAAAGTGCGTTCGGCATCGCGCTGGAAGGCTTCGCGCTGCCTTATGGCGACGTCGCGGTGGGCGGCTGGCGCAACACGCCTTACGTCGTCATCCAGAACGTCGGCGCCTATCTCGACGCCCCGCGCTTCCTTGACGCCGACCATCCCGTCAACACGCCTGCCGACGCCGATGCGTGGATCGCACGCCTTGCACAGCTGGAAGACCAACTCGACGGCGAACGCGGCAGGATCGCTGATGCCGCCGCGAAGGGTCTGGTGCCGCCCGACTTCCTGCTCGACCGCGCCATCGCGCAGATGACCAGCACGATCGCCGACGCGCGCAAGGACGGCGGCAGCCTCGCCGCCTCGATCGCCGGGCGTACGGGCAAGATGAGCGGCACTTGGGCCACCGATGCCCGCCGCATCATCGCCGCCGACGTCGTACCTGCGCTGGAGCGCCAGCTTGCCGAACTCCAGCGCCAGCGCGGGCTCGCGAAAAGCGATCCCGGCATGCGCGAAAGGCCGCATGGGGCTGAATATTACGCCTGGGCACTGCGGGCGAGCACCACGACCCGCGTCCCGCCCGAGGAAGTCCATCAGCGCGGTCTGCAGGAACTTGCCGAACTGCACGCGCGGATGGACCCGATCCTCAAGTCACTCGGCTATACCACCGGCACCGTCGGCGCCCGGATGACCGCTCTCGGCGAAGACAAGCGCTTTATGTTCGCCGAGGGCGATCCCGGCCGCGGGGAAATCCTCGCCTTCATCCAGAAGCGCATCGACTGGATTCGCGCGCAGATGCCGCGCGCCTTCCGCGAACTCGTGCCCGGCAATGTCGAGGTGCGCCGCCTCCCTCTGTCGGAGGAACCCGGCGCCCCGACCGCTTATGGCGGCGCCGGCTCGAAGGACGGCACCGTGCCCGGCAAGATGTGGATCAACTTGCGCACCACCGACCTCCATCGCAAGTACGACCTGCCCACCCTCGTCCATCACGAGGCGATCCCCGGTCACGTCTGGCAGGGCGAATATGCCAACCGACTGCCGCTGATCCGCTCGATCCTGGCGTTCAACGCCTATTCCGAAGGCTGGGCGCTCTACGGCGAGCAGCTGGCCGACGAACTCGGCGCCTATGACGACGATCCGGTCGGGCGGCTCGGCTACCTGCAGTCGCTGGCGTTCCGTGCCTGCCGCATGGTGGTGGATACCGGGCTCCATGCGAAGGGCTGGAGCCGCGAGGAGGCGGTGCGTTTCTTCATGGAGAAGAACGGCAACAAGCGCGAGGAAGTGGTGAACGAGGTGGACCGCTACTGCTCATGGCCGGGTCAGGCCTGCGGCTACAAGATGGGCCACTCGCAGATCGTGGCGCAGCGAAAGCGCGCGCAGGATGCGCTGGGCGCCGCCTATGATCTGCGCGATTACGACCAGACGATCGTGGACGGTGGCAACGTCCCGCTCGACGTCCTGGCCCAGAACGTCAGCGAATATATCGCCGCGAAGAAGCGGTAAATACGGTGCCCTCCCGGAAGGAATCCGGGAGGGCTCGTGAGTTCACGACTTGCCGAACAGGCCCTTCGCCATGCCGGCGAGGTCGTCCATGACGCTGCCGTCGCCGTCCTTGTCGAAGAAGCTGGCCGCCTTGCCGGGGTCGGAGGCGATCGCGCTGGCGAACTGGGTCAGCGAACCCTCGCCGCCGATCTGGCTGATCAGCTGCTGGATCGTGCCGACGTCGAGCCCGCTGCGCTCCGCCGCGAGCTGCGCCGTGTCGCCGTCCTGCTGGTGCGCGATGCCGAGCGCGGCGATCGCCTTTTCCGCCACCGCCGGGTCGAGCCCCAGCTTGGTCGCGAGGTTGGTCACGTCCGCATGTTCACTGACCTGGCCGAGGATGCCGTCGAAAAGTCCCATGTGTCTCACTCCAATGATGGACCCGTTGAATATGGGACCACGGCGTGACGAACGGAAGGCATGAAATGTCCCCATTCGCCGCACCTGTCCCCGCACGCCTGCCTGCCCTTTCGCGGGGATAAGGTGCAAGGCACGCAATTGACGAATAGGGCAGCGGAGGATAGCGCTCCTAGTCACACTTGCGTATGGTTGGGGGCAGCCTGAGCCGGGGTGTATTCTGACGCTGTGGGCGCGAGAGCCCGACAAGGACTAACGCATGAGCCTGACGGCTGCCGCTGTCGCGGTGATGATAAGCTCGGTCGCCCCCGAGGCCGGTGTTCCGGCCACGACCCCGGTAACGACCGAAGCGACGACCGTTTCCCAGCCCGCCACGGATGCGGCCGCCGACGTACAGGCAGCGCCCGCGCAGCCCACGACTGACGCCGCTGCGCCCGCCGAGCAGGCTGACGCGCCTTCCGATCCCGCGCAGACCGGCAACGAAATCATCGTCATGCCGCGCAAGCCCCCGCCGCCGGGCGACCCGCTGGAGCGCATCAACGAAAAGTCGTTCCAGACCGTGCAGGCGGTCGACAAGGCCGTGCTCGAACCTGTCGCCAAGGTCTACAACAAGGGCCTGCCGCGTCCGGTCCGTCAGGGCCTGCGCAACTTCTTCTCGAACCTGACCGAGCCGGTCGTGTTCGTCGCCTACCTGCTGGAGCTGAAGCCCGGCAAGGCCGCCGAGACGGTGGGCCGCTTCGCGATCAACACCACGATCGGCGCGGCGGGCTTCATCGACATGGCCAAGCGCAAGCCGTTCAACCTGCCTTACCGCCCGAACGGCCTCGCAAACGTACTGGGCTATTACGGCGTCGGGCCGGGTCCGTATTTCTACCTGCCGATCGTCGGCCCAACGACGCTGCGCGACATCATCGGCGACACCGTCGACCGGGCGCTGCTGCCCGCCGTCGTGGGCTCGCCGTTCAACAAGCCCGAGGTCGTGATCCCCTCGACCATCCTCAGCCAGCTGGGCGAACGCGCCGCCTTCGACGACGAAATCCGCCGCATCCGCGAGGAAGAGAACCCCTACGCAGCCTATCGCGAACTCTACCTGCAACAGCGCAAGGCGGAGATCGAGGCGCTGCACGGCCGGGTCACGCCGGGCGTCGTGCCGGTCTATGGCCCCGGCATGAAGACGGCTGGCAAGGCGAAGTCTGCGGACCAGGCCGCACCGGAAACCCCGGCTGCCGAAGCGCCTGCTCCGGAGGCAAGGGTGCCGGAAGCCGCTGCTCCGACGACGACCACGCCGGAGGTTTCCGCACCTGCTCCGTCCATCGTGCCGGAACCCGTGCAGCCTTAGGCCCCAGCCTCGTCATTGCGAGCGTAGCGAAGCAATCCAGGGCGGCGTTCAACTGCCCTGGATTGCTTCGCTACGCTCGCAATGACGAACGGTGGGTTGACGCGCTTAGAATCAGATCGAGGCTTCGGCGTAAAAAGGCCCCGGAACCGCAGTTCCGGGGCCTTCTTCATGCATCACCGCCAGCCTCAGGCCGCGACGGGAGCCGCCTTGCGGACGCCCTCGTCGACATGCTCCTCGAACTGCTCGAAGTTGTCGATGAACTGCTTCACAAGCGTCTGCGCGGTCTTGTCGTACTCGGCGCCGTCCGCCCACGCACCGCGCGGGTCGAGCAGCTTGGTATCGACACCCGGCACTTCCACCGGAACCTCGAAGCCGAAGTTCGGGTCTTCGCGGAATTCCGCATCGTTGAGGCTGCCGTCGAGCGCAGCATTGAGCAGCGCGCGGGTCGCCTTGATCGGCATGCGCTTGATGCCTTCCATGGTCGCCTTGCCGCCCGACCAGCCGGTGTTCACCAGCCAGCACTTCACGCCGCCCTTGGCGATGCGCTCCTTGAGGAGATTGCCGTAGACCGAGGGATGACGCGGCATGAACGGCGCACCGAAGCACGTCGAGAACGTCGCTTCCGGCTCGGTTACGCCGATCTCGGTGCCCGCGACGCGCGCGGTGTAACCCGAGAGGAAGTGATACATCGCCTGATCGGGCGTCAGCCGCGCGATCGGAGGCAGCACGCCGTAAGCGTCGGCCGTGAGGAAGATCAGGTTCTGCGGCACCGGCCCGAGGTTCTTCTCCGAGCAGTTCGGAATGAAGTCGATCGGGTAGGAACCGCGGCTGTTCTCCGCCAGCGCATTGTCGTCGAGGTCGATCTTGCGGGTTACCGGGTCGATCACGACATTTTCCAGCACGGTGCCGAAGCGGCGGGTGGTGGCGTAGATTTCCGGCTCGGCCTCTTCGGACAGGCGGATCATCTTAGCATAGCAGCCGCCCTCGAAGTTGAACACGGCAGTGTCCGACCAGCCATGCTCGTCATCGCCGATCAGCGTGCGGCTAGCGTCGGCCGAAAGCGTGGTCTTTCCGGTACCCGAAAGTCCGAAGAACACAGCCGTATCGCCGTCCGGCCCGATGTTGGCCGAGCAGTGCATCGGCATCACGCCCTTCACCGGCAGCAGGTAGTTGAGGATGCCGAAGACCGACTTCTTCATCTCGCCCGCATAAGCGGTGCCGCCGATCAGGATCAGCTTCTCGGTGAAGTTCACCGCGATCACCGTCTCCGAACGCGAGCCGTGGCGCGCGGGATCGGCGCGGAAGCTCGGCAGGTCGATGATGGTGTATTCCGGTGCGAAGCCCTCCAGCTCCGTCGCGGTCGGACGCACCAGCAGCGTCTTGATGAACAGGTTGTGCCAGGCGAACTCGTTGATCACGCGAACGTTGACGCGGTGTTCCGGCTGCGAACCGCCGAACAGGTCGGCGACATAAAGCGTGTCCTTCTCACCCAGCGCCGCGAGGAAATCCTCTTTCAGCGCCGCGAAATGCTCGGGCGTCATCGGCACGTTGGTCTTGCCCCACCACACGGTGCTTTCCGTCTCGGCGTCCTTGACGATGAACTTGTCCTTCGCCGAGCGGCCGGTGTGCTTGCCGGTGGCGACGACGAAAGGACCGTCAGCCGAAAGCACGCCTTCCCCGTTCTTCACCGCATGCTCGACCAGAGGGGCCGTACCGAGGTTCGCGAAGATCTGGGCCTTCGTCTCTATGCCCTGTTTCGAGAGCGGATGGTTAAGGGTGGTCAATGTCATCTCCTCCAAAAGATGGCGTCGTTACGGGTATTCCCGCTGACGCTAAGTCGATTCCTGCGCAAGAATCGTGCCGCCGACTAAGCGGTGGTCTCTTTTCCGTCAAATTGACTTCAATTGGAACCATCAAGGGTTATTGGACCTTACATTTAATCTCCGCAGCACGAGAATTTGCCATGCGCAGGCAGAGCGGCTAGTCAGGCTCGCCCATGCAGCAGAAAGCACCGTCGCCGCGTCCATGGCCGATCCTTTGAACGCTCCTGCCGACGACACGCCGATGCTGCCGACCGCGGCCCCTGTCGCCACACCACGCCAGCAGACGATCGCGCTCGTCGATGACGACCGCAACATCCTCACCACGCTATCGATCAGCCTCCATGCAGAGGGGTTCGCCACGCGCGTCTACGCGGACGGCGAAACGGCGCTGAAGGCCCTGCTCGAGAACCCGCCCGACCTGGCGATCTTCGACGTGAAGATGCCGCGCATGGACGGCCTGGAACTGCTCAAGGTGTTACGCGCACAATCGTCGCTTCCGGTGATCTTCCTGACATCCAAGGACGAGGAGCCGGACGAGGCGCTGGGCCTTGCGATGGGTGCCGACGATTACATTGCCAAGCCCTTCAGCCAGCGCCTGCTGGTCGCCCGGATTCGAGCAATCCTGCGCCGCAGCGAACTGGCCAAGGCCGCGCCCGAGGAAGCCTCCGGCGCAGACATGCCCGAACCCGTCGTGCGCGGCAGGCTTGCGCTCGATCCGGCGCGCCATCAGGTCACCTGGGACGGCAAGCCCGTCTCGCTCACCGTCACCGAATTCCTGATCCTCGAGGCCATGGCCCTGCGCCCGGGCGTGGTAAAAAGCCGCAATCAGCTGATGGACGCCGCCTACAGCGACGACGTCTACGTGGATGACAGAACCATCGACAGCCACATCAAGCGCCTGCGCCGCAAGTTCCGCGCCGTCGATCCCGAATTCGGCGCGATCGACACGCTTTACGGCGCCGGCTATTCCTTCGCCGATGGCTGAGCGATCGCGCTCACGCCGGCGGCGTCCGGTGCGGCTGCTCCTGTCCTGGCGGGTATCGCTGACCGCGCGCATCCTTGCGGTCAACTTCATCGCGCTAGCCCTGCTCGCGGGCAGCCTTTTCTATATCGACAGCTACCGCAACGAACTGCTGGCCGAGCGCTATCGCCTCGCGAAGTCGGAAGCGGAGATCACCGCCGACGCACTTGCCGACGAAAACCCCGCCGGGCGTCTCGCGCTGATCGCCCGCATCGGTACCGAACAGGATTTGCGCCTGCGCCTGTTCGACACCAGCGGCGAACTGGCCGGCGACAGCTTCAAACTGGCTCCGCCGTCCTATCGCCTGATCGACCCGGCCTCCGAACCGTGGCTGCAGGATGCCGCGCGGATGCTCGACCGGGGAATGGACTTCATCCTCGGCGCCCCGGAAATCGCCGACTACCGCGACCCTGCCGACACCAGCGCGCGCGGCTGGCCCGAAGTGCGCGCGGCGCTGGTCGGCCGGGAAACCTGGATCAACCACAAGGCCGCGCCGGACCGAACCCCGGTCATCATCGCCGCCACCCCGGTCGGCACCGATGGCTCCGCGCTGCTGGTGACCCGCAACGCCCGCGACATCACCGAGAACGTGCGGATGGCGCGCCAGACCCTCGCGATCATCGTCGGCGGCGCGCTGGGCGTCTCGATCCTGCTCTCGCTGTTCCTCGCGCGCACCATCGTCGAGCCGCTGCGCAAGCTGGTGCGCGCCGCCGTGCGCGTGCGCCTCGGCCGCGACCGCAGCGTCATCGTCCCGCGCCTGCCCGACCGCCGCGACGAGATCGGCCTGCTCGCCCGCGCCATCTCCGACATGAGCGGCGCCCTGCGCCAGCGCATCGACGCGGTCGAGAGCTTCGCCGCCGACGTCGCGCACGAACTCAAGAACCCGCTGACCTCGCTGCGCAGCGCGCTTGAGACGCTTGAACGTGTCGATCAACCCGACTTGCGCCGCCAGCTCCTCGGCATCGCCCAGGACGACGTGCGCCGCATCGACTTTCTCGTCACCGAGATCGCCGACGCAAGCCGCATCGACGCCCAACTCAGCCGCACGACGTTCGAGCCCGTCGACATGGGCCGCCTCGTCCAGAACCTCGTCGCCGAACGCGACCAGCGCGGCGTCAACGGCTCCAGCCCGGTCATCGTGACGATCGAGGATGCGGAACTGACAGTCCCCGGCGACCCGCCGCGCCTCGAACGTGTACTGCAGAACCTCATCGACAATGCCGTGTCGTTCTCGCCCCCGGACGGCGCCATCGAGATCACCCTGTCGCAAGACGACAACCGCGTGAAGATCGCCGTCGCCGACCACGGCCCCGGCATCCCGGAAGGCTCGCGCGAGCGCGTGTTCGAACGCTTCCACTCCCTGCGCCCGTCGCGCGAGGAATTCGGCACCCACAGCGGCCTCGGCCTCGCCATCGCACGAACCATCGTGGAGGCCCACTTCGGCCGCCTCGTCGCCACCGACCGCACCGACGGCCAGCCCGGCGCACGGCTCGTCATCTCGTTGCCGCGCTGGGAGAACGAGGCATGAGCGCCCAGGCCCGCCAATCGACCTGCGTTGCCATCGGCAACCGCGCCGTGCTGATCGAAGGCGCTCCGGGCTCAGGCAAATCCAGCCTCGCACTGGCCCTGATAGATCGGGGCGCAATGCTGATCGGCGACGATTCCGTGATGCTCGAAGCCCGTGACGGGCGCTTGTTCGCCAGCCCCCACCCCCGCACGCGCAGCCTGCTGGAAGTCCGCAACCTCGGCCTGATCCCGCACGGCTGCATCGAAAATGTCCCGGTGGCCCTCGTCCTGCACCTCGACGACTCTGCCCCTCGCTACATCGAAAGTCCCGAGAGCATTACGATCAGCGGTATCGAGATGCCTCTCATCCGCCTTGCCCCGCACGACACGGTCCTCGCGATCAAGACGGAGCTTGCCCTGAAACACTACGGATTGCCCGGATAAAACCCCTCGCACGGCGGGGAAGACCTTTTGGCCCCTTCCCTTTCCCGGCGGCAGGGCGCAGATAGCGCTGATGGGGACCAAAGTGGGAAATCCGCAGCGCTTGCTGCTGGTTACGGGCATGCTGGGCGCGGGCAAGACGACGGCCTTGCGCGTGTTGGAAGACCTCGGCTGGGAAATCGTCGACAATTTCCCGGTCCGCATGCTCGAAGCGCTCATCGACGGCGCCCCCGAAGGCGATCCCACCCCGCTCGCCATCGGCTTCGATTCGCGCACGCGCGGCTTCGACCCCGAGCGCGTGATCGCGCAGGTGAAGAGCCTCAGCGAACGCCGCGACCTCGAAATCACGACGATGTTCCTCGACTGCTCCAGCAAGGAACTGGAACGCCGCTACAACGAAACACGCCGCCGCCATGCCCTTGCCGCCGATGCGCCGGTCTCCACTGGCATCCGGGCGGAGCGTGAATTGCTCGCCCCGCTGCGTCGCTGGGCCGACCTGCTGATCGAGACCACCGAGTTCACCTCGAACGACCTGCAGCGGACGATTCGCGAACGTTTCGCCGAGAGCACCACCGACGAACTCACCGTCACCGTCTCCAGCTTCGGCTTCTCGCGCGGGATGCCGCCTGTCGCCGATCTGGTCTTCGACATGCGCTTTCTCGACAACCCGCACTGGGATGCCGAACTGCGCCCGCAGACCGGACAGGACGCTCCGGTCGGCGATTATATCCGCAAGGACCCCGCATGGGACGAGGCCTTTGCCCGCATCCGCGACCTCATCCTGCTGCTGCTGCCCCGCTACCGGGCGCAGGGGAAAGCCTACGTGCACATTGCCTTCGGCTGCACCGGAGGGAAACATCGTTCGGTATTCACGGCAGAACAGATCGCAGCGGTCTTGCGTCAATCGGGATTTTCGCCCACATTGCTGCACCGCAACCTGGGCTCACGGGCGGCGGATCTTCTCGAAGGGGGTCTGCGGCGTGGAAAATAGAGACATGAACCGGGTGCGATTGCAGGAATTTCGGAGCGCACTCCCGGCATGATCGGCATGATTCTGGTTACTCACGGCAATCTCGCCGAGGAGTTCGTACACGCGATGGAACACGTCGTCGGCGATCAGGCCGATGTCGAGACCGTCTGTATCGGCCCGAACGACGACATGGAACGCCGCCGCTCCGAAATCGCCGACGCTATCGTGAAGGTGGACAGCGGCGAAGGCGTGATCATCCTGACCGACCTGTTCGGCGGCACGCCCTCCAACCTTGCGATCTCACTGATGCAGGCTGGCAAGGTCGAGGTGATCGCCGGTATCAACCTGCCGATGCTGATCCGCCTCGCCAAGGCGCGCGGGTGCATGCCGGTGCGCGAAGCGGTTGCCGCCGCGCGCGATGCAGGTCGCAACTACATCACGATCGCCAGCGAATATCTGGGGCAGGACGCATGATCGACTGCCGTGATTCTGTGCTGATCGTCAACAAGCGCGGCCTGCACGCCCGTGCCAGCGCGAAGTTCGTCGGCCATGTTGCCGATCTGCCCCCTGCGGTCTCCGTCACCGTCAGCAAGGACGGCATGTCAGCGGCGGGCGGCTCGATCCTCGGCCTCATGATGCTGGGCGCCGCCAAGGGCGACACCATCGAGATCGCCTGCTCGGGCGACGGTGCCGATACCGCACTCGCGGTGCTGGCGGGTCTGGTGCGCGACGGCTTCGGCGAAGAGTGAGCACGCAAGAGACGCCGGGCGGCATCGAGCGCCGCACAATCACCGGCTTTTCCAACCCCCTCGTCAAGTTCCTGCGCTCCCTGCGCGACAAGAAGCACCGCAAGCGCGAGAAGCGCTTTCTGGCCGAAGGGCTGCGCCTGCTGACCGACGCGCGGGAATGCGGCGTACTGCCCGAAATGCTGGTCATGGCCATTGGCCGCGACCCCCATCCGCTGCTCGACGCTCTTGAAACGGCGGTGGCCGCTGCCGGCGGCGAAATCGTCGAGATGGACGTGGAAATCCTCGCCAAAGTGACCGGTAAGGATAACCCGCAGGCCGTCGCGGGCGTCTTCACCGAATTCGACACGCGCCTCGCCAATCTCGACCGGGCAAGCTCGCCGATCTGGCTGGTGGCGCAGGCGCTGCGTGATCCGGGCAATCTGGGCACCATGCTGCGCACCGGCGACGCCGTGGGCGCGGGCGGGCTCATCCTGATCGACGATTGCGCCGACCCCTTTTCGGTCGAGGCCGTTAGGGCCAGCATGGGCGCGATCTTCACACAGAAACTCGCGATCGCACGCTGGGACGAATTCCAGGCCTGGCTGCGTGACGGCAGCGGCCAGCTCGTCGCGGCCTCGCTGCGCGATCCAACCGACTACCGGCAGGCGCCTTATACCGCGCCGTGCTTCCTTATGGTCGGCAACGAATCGCAGGGACTTCCGGCAGATTACGAGCAGGCCTGCGACCTTCGCGTAACCATTCCGATGCTGGGCCGCGCAGACAGTCTGAACGCCGCGGTCGCCGGCGCGGTTCTGGCTTATGAGGCCCTGGCCCACTTGCGCAGTTCCTGAGGCCCGGCGTTCATCCCATCCTCACCTGTCCGGCGTAAGACTGGGCAGGTCATGCGACGACTCGCGCTTTTTCTCTGCCCGGCGCTGCTGGCCGGATGCTCCGATGCCGGAGACGGCTCGCACCTTGCCAAACGCGGCCCAACGGCGGAAAGATGGGCAGGTACTCAGTGGCGCTTCGCCCTCATCGACGGACGCGGTCCGGAAAATGCGGGCGCCCAAGTGTCCTTCGAGGAAAAGCACATTATCGTGCAGGCCGGGTGCAACCGGCTTCAGGGACCATGGCGGCTGGATGCGGGCCGCCTGATCGCCGGGCCTTTTGACCAGATCGAAGCCGCGTGCCCGAATTCATCGTGGGAACAGGGCAATGCCGTGAGCGCCCTCCTCGCCGCAACCCCGCGTGTGACGATCGACGGCAATCGCATGATCCTGCAGTCGAGCGGCCATATGGCGGAACTGACACCCGCAGCCGATTGAGGCTCACCTCAGCGCCGACCCCGCCTCCACAACGGCTTACTCCGCTGCTTCGGCAGCTTCCTCGCTGCGATCCTCGATCTGCGCACCGACATCCGCATAACGCGGTGCCGCTTCGATGGAGGGCACGTCGTCGGAAATCTCGCGCTTGCCGATCTTGATGTGCTTTTCGCTGAGGCGACGGGCACGGCTCATCACATTGCCCTCATAAGTGCGGGCGAAGTCGTTGAAACTGTTTACCGCACGGCCCATGTGGACGCCGACCTTGGAGAGGTCGTCCTGCGTCTTCGCCAGGCTGTCGTAGAGATCGGCCCCCAGCTTGCCGATCTCCCGAGCCTCGCGAGCGAGCCCTTCCTGCTGCCAGACCTGCGCGATCGTGCGGGCAATGGCGACGAGGTTGGTCGGGCTCGCCAGGAGCACCTTGCGATCGAAGGCGAAGTCCCAGAGGCCCGAATCGTGGTCTAGGGCCGCTGCGATGAAGTGTTCGCCGGGCACGAACATGATGACGTAGTCCGGCGCATTCTCGAACTGGCTCTGGTAGCTCTTGGCGCCGAGTGTCTGGATGTGGTTGCGCATCGATGCCGCGTGCTGGCCCATGAAGGCCAGACGCCCCGCCTCGTCCTCGGCCTCGAAGGCGTCCTGATAGGCGTTGAGCGAGACCTTCGCGTCGATGACCAGTTGCTTGTTGCCGGGAATGCGCACGATCGCGTCGGGGCGCAGGCGACCATCCTCGGTGTTGATCGACTGTTCGGTCTCGAAATCGGTGTGCTCGGTCAACCCGCACTGTTCAAGCACGTTCTTGAGTTGCTGTTCGCCCCACCGGCCGCGCGCCTTGGGAGCATTACGCAGCGAATTGCCGAGCCGCACGGCCTCCGCACGCACCATTTCCTGCCCGACCCGCAGCGCCTCGATCTGACCGGTCAACTGGCCGAAGGCATCGACGCGCTTGGCCTCGAGCGATGCGACCTGCTCCTCGTAGCTCTTGAGACGCTGCCCGACCGGGGTGAGGATCGAATTGAGCCGTTCCGCGCTGGCTTTCTCGCTCTGCTCGAAACGTTCCCCCGCACGGCGCAGGAAGGCCTCCTGCGCGCCTGCCAGCACTTTCGCGCCGGCATTCTCGAACTCCTTGCGCAAGGCTTCCTGCGCTTCGAGCAGGAGGCGCTTCTGCTCGTCGAAGTTCGCGGATTTTTCACGCAGAGTGGAAAGTTCATCCGACAGGCTGCGCTGTTCGCGCAAAAGCCCATCCACCCGGGCCGCATTCTCGGCACGGGCCTTTTCCAGAGCCTGCGTCAGGTCTGTTCGGGTACGCTCCACAGCGGCAACGCCGTCATGGCGCAGGCGCTCGGTCAGGGCTTCATGATCGACACGCGCGCGCTCGAGCGCCTGTTCCAGAGCGTCCGCACGCCCGGCCCGCTCACGCGCGGCTTCGAGATCGGCGAAAGCCCTCAGGTAACGGGCATCGCCTTCGCGCGCCTCACGTTCCCGGGTTTCCGCTTGTGCGCGCCATTGCGCAATCGGGCGGGAACCGAAGAACCAGCCTGCTGCAAGGCCGATGACGAGGGCGAGAATCGTGGCGACGACAAGTTCCATTGCCCCAGCCTACCGGAACATTTCAGGAACTCCAGCCCTCGACGCGCATTTTCCACCGGGACGCGGAACGCCCTCGGAAAATCAGGCGGCCTTGCGCAGCTTTTCAAGCTTCTTGAGAGCCATCTGGCGCTTGAGGCGCGAGAGATGGTCGATGAAGAGGATGCCTTCGAGGTGGTCCATCTCATGCTGCAGGCAGATCGCCATCAGGCCATCCATCGCCTCTTCGTGCACGGCGCCGTCGAGGTCCTGCCAGCGGGCACGGATGGTCGAGGGACGTTCCACGTCCGCGAAGATCTCAGGCACCGAAAGGCAGCCTTCCTGATAGACGATATGGTCTTCGGAAGGATCGAGGATCTCGGGGTTGATGAAGATCCGCGGTTCCTTCTTCGTCGGCTGGTGCGTGTGGTGGTGGCCACCATGCGCAGTGCAGACTTCAGGCTCGGCGTCCTCGTCATCGGGCTGGAGGTCGATCACCAGCACGCGCAGCGGCACGCCGACCTGAATCGCCGCAAGACCGATGCCGGGGGCATCGTACATCGTCTCGAACATGTCCTCGACGAGCGTCCTGAGCTCATCGTCGAACTTTTCGACAGGGACGGACACCTGCTTGAGGCGCGGATCGGGAACTTCGAGGATTTCGCGGATAGCCATTTGCGCCAGATAATCGCGAAACCGCGATTTCGCAAGGATCAGGCGCCGATCAGAATAATCGCCCGCAACAACCGACTGAACAATCGGCTGAACAATCGCCTGGGCAACCGCGCAGCAATCGCTTCAGGCGACCGGGCGGCGCGCGCGTATGGCCTGCGCCAGCGTGCCCTCGTCCAGATAGTCGAGTTCGCCACCGACCGGCAGGCCGTGGGCAAGCTGCGTCACCCGGACGGGAAAACCTTCCAGACGCTCGGCGATGTAATGCGCGGTCGTCTGGCCTTCCAGAGTCGCGTTCATCGCAAGGAGGACTTCGTCGATCCCGCCTTCCCCGATCCGGCGCAGCAGACCGTCGATGGCGAGGTCTTCGGGACGAACGCCGTCCAGAGCCGAGAGGCGCCCGCCGAGCACATGGTATCGGCCGGTGAACAGCCGCGCGCGGTCGAGCGCCCAGAGGTCCGCGACTTCCTCGACAACGCAGATCGAGCGCGCATCGCGGCGCGCGTCGGCGCAGATGCCGCAAGGATCGGTGGTATCGACGTTGCCGCAAGTCCGACACTCGACCAGTGCCTCGCGCACGGCGTCGAGCGCCTCCAGAAGTTGCACCAGCGCGGTTTCGCGCCGCTTGATCAACCAGAGCACGGCACGGCGCGCCGAGCGCGGGCCGAGGCCGGGCAGGCGCGACAGGGCTGCGGTCAGCGTCTCGATCTCTTGCGATGCCATGGATCGGGAGATAGGGCCTGCGCCTGATCTTAGAAAGCCCGCTCAGGAGTTCCCCACATCATGCGTATCATCTTCATGGGAACGCCCGATTTTGCCGTCCCCGCACTGGTGGCGCTGGTCGAGGCGGGACACGAGGTCGTGGCCGCCTACACCCAGCCTCCGCGCCCCGGTGGACGGCGTGGCAAGGAGCTTACCCCTTCGCCGGTGCATCGCGAGGCACAGGCGCGCGGTATCGAAGTTCGCCATCCGGTGTCACTCAAGGGAGCGGACGAGCAGGCGGCCTTCGCCGCGCTGGACGCAGATGTGGCAGTCGTCGCGGCCTATGGGCTGATCCTGCCGCAGGCGGTGCTTGACGCACCGCGTCTCGGTTGCCTCAACATCCATGCCTCGATCCTGCCGCGCTGGCGCGGTGCCGCACCGATCCAGCGGGCGATCCTCGCCGGCGACCCGACGACCGGGATCACCATCATGCAGATGGAAGCCGGGCTCGACACCGGACCGATGCTGGCAACGCTGCGCACCACGATCAATCTGAAGACGGCCGGGGAACTGACCTGCGAACTTGCCGACAAGGGCGCGCGACTGCTGGTCGGAACGCTGCGCGACTTCGCCGTGCACCGCGCGGTGAAGCAGCCGGAGGACGGGGTGACTTACGCCCGCAAGATCGACAAGGTCGAAGCGCGACTCGAATTCACGGCCAGCGCAGTTGATGTGGAGCGACAGGTGCGCGCTTTCATGCCCGCACCCGGTGCATTCTTCGAACTGGACGGCGAACGCTACAAGGTGCTGGCCGCCCGGATCGTCGAGGGCAGTGTAACCGGAGAGCCGGGACGCACGCTGGACGACGCCCTGACGATCGCGTGCGGCGATCAGGCGCTTCAGGTCACGCGAATCCAGCGCGCGGGCAAGCCGGCCATGGACGTGGCGGACCTGCTTCGCGGGCGGCCGATCCCGGCAGACACGCAACTGGGCTGAGTTCAGACCTTCTCCGGCATCCGGCGCAGCGGCGGCGCTTCGTCAGCCCACCGGGCATGGCCTTCGCGCAACGTCGCGGCAGTTTTCTCCCACGCGCTGAGCGGCTTGTCCCTGACGCGGATGTTGAAGCGGTCGGTCGTGCGGAATTCGAGGACTTCCGCGCCTTCCGGCCCGGCAGTGTACGCATAGGGCACTTCGGCCCCGACGTAGAAGCCGTCACCCGCCGCCAGTGTCTCCGTGCCCATCCGGATCGAGCCGGCGACGATGTAATAGAGGCAATCGCAGTCGTGGCTGTGGAGCGGCAGCGGAAACCCGCTCTTCACCCATAACCGCGCCAGGCTCATATCCTCGCGGCGATAGGGAACGTCGGCATATTCCCCCCTCACCTGCATCGCCTCCATTAGCAGCGGCTGGGCGGCAGCAAGATTGGGCGTATCGCCTTCGTAAGTCATGCAATCGCACTCTTCCAGCGCGGGGGCATCGGCGCCGCGGAAGATCTGGAAGCGGGGCTCTTTCTTCTCGGCCATGACAGGCTCCTTTCCCGATCGACGGATGGTGCCACCGACATGACGGCGCGCCAAGTGCCTCAACACCATTGCACGCCGCCGCCAGTCCTGTATCGGCTGGGCGAAATGACCCGATTTGCGCTTACTCTCGAATTCGACGGCGGCCCGTTCATGGGGCTGCAGCGCCAGTCGCACGGCCCCTCTGTGCAGCAATCGGTTGAGGATGCCGCCTTCGCAGTCACCGGCGAGCGCGCCATCATGCACGCAGCCGGGCGCACCGATGCCGGAGTCCACGCGCTCGGAATGCGCGCGCATATCGATATCGCGAAGCCGTTCGAGGCGTACAAGCTGCTGGGAGCGCTCAACGACAGGCTGCGCCCCCATCCGATCGCGGTCCTGTCATGCGAGGTCGTCCCGGACGACTGGCACGCGCGCTTTTCCTGCGTCGGCCGCGCCTATATCTACCGCATCGCCAATCGCCGCGCGCCGCTCACGCTGGAGAAAGGCAAGGCTTGGATGGTGCCCAAACCGCTCGACGCGGAGGCGATGCACCATGCCGCGCAGACGCTTGTGGGGCTGCACGATTTCACCACGTTCCGCTCCACGCATTGCCAGTCGAGTTCTCCGCTCAAGACGCTCGATCGCCTAGAGGTGCGGCGCGAGGGCGACATGGTGCTGATCGAGGCCGAGGCGCGCAGCTTCCTGCACCATCAGGTCCGCTCGATGGTCGGCTGCCTCGCGCTCGTCGGCATGGGGCGGTGGAGCGAGGAGGACCTGCGCGAGGCGCTGGAGGCGCGCGACCGCAAGCGACTTGGCCTCAACGCCCCGCCGGACGGGCTCTACTTCGTCCGGGCGATATACCCGGACGAGTAAGCCTCAGGCAGTCTGGGCTTCGTAGACTTCGCGTTCCTTGCCGATCAGGATGTCGGCAAGGAACCAGTAGGCTTCGCCCCACGCAGCCAGCACTTCGTCAGTAGCAGCATCGCCCACGACGTCGCGGATCGCCGGCAAAAGCGCTTCGGCAACAAGCGGGTAGTGCTCAGGCCGGACGCCGGTTTCCACATGGCGCTGGACCATCCGCGCAACCACCGGCGTCAGGTTCTGCAGCTTGTCCACGTTCTGCGCATAGCCGAGGATCGCCGCCGCCAGCCGGCGCGGTTGCTCGCCCGATTCCTGCGCGGCCTGATCGAACAGTGCGCGCACCTCTTCATCGACGAACAGCCGCTCGTACATGCGGGTGGTGATCGCGACGCCGTGCTCCTGCAGCACGGATGCGGTGGCCTTGACGATTGCGATGGTCTGTTCGGAAAGCGGAGCTGCCATGGATCTCACCCTTTAAAGATGCATAATATCTACATCTATAGTGATGAGAGGTGCCGCGCAAACACAAAAAAGGGCGCGCTCATCGAGCACGCCCTTTTCAGATTCATGGAAAAATCGTGGTGCCGGATCAGGCCTTGGCGACGACGCTTTCCGGAAGATCCTGCCCGAAGACACGCTGGTAGTATTCGGCCACCAGCATCCGCTCGGTCTCGTCGCACTTGTTGAGGAACGAGAGACGGAACGCGAAACCGACGTCCTTGAAGATCGCCGCGTTCTGCGCCCAGGTGATGACCGTGCGCGGGCTCATCACCGTGGAAATGTCGCCGTTCATGAAGCCCTGGCGCGAGAAGTCCGCAACCTTGACCATGTTGGCGATCACCGACTTCTCGATCTGCGGCACCTTGGCGGCAACGATACCGGTCTCGGTCGCGGCGGGCAGGTAGTTGAGCGCCACGACGAGGTTCCAGCGGTCCATCTGGCCCTGGTTGATCTGCTGGGTGCCGTGATAGAGGCCCGAAGTATCGCCAAGACCCACGGTGTTGGCGGTCGCGAACAGGCGGAAGTGCTTGTCCGGGCGGATCACCCGGTTCTGGTCGAGGAGGGTCAGCTTGCCCTCGGTTTCGAGGATGCGCTGGATCACGAACATCACGTCCGGACGTCCCGCGTCGTATTCGTCGAACACCAGCGCGACCGGGTGCTGCAGCGCCCAGGGCAGCAGACCCTCGCGGAACTCGGTCACCTGCATGCCGCCGCGCAGGACGATGGCGTCGCGGCCGATCAGGTCGATGCGGCTGATGTGGGCGTCGAGGTTGATGCGGATGCACGGCCACTTGAGGCGCGCCGCGACCTGCTCGATGTGCGTCGACTTGCCGGTGCCGTGGTAGCCCTGCACCATGACGCGGCGGTTGTAGGCGAATCCCGCAAGGATCGCGAGCGTGGTGTCCGGATCGAACACGTAAGTCTCGTCAAGGTCGGGCACGCGCTCGTCGGCCACGGAGAAGGCTGGAACCTTCATGTCGATATCGATCCCGAAGGTCTCGCGCACGTCGAGTTCGATGTCGGGAGCGGCCAGCACGGTGGCGTCGCGATTCTCGGTCTGGATCTTGCTGTCAGTCATTGCAGGCACTCGCGTAAAGGAGGCGGCGCTGCATCGCAATAAGCTTTGGGCGACTTCGTGCGCTCAACTCGCGCATTTGGGAGGGAGGCTGAACAGATCGACGAAGCGCTGGACCAGCGACGCATCGCCCTCGATCCGCAGTGCCTGAACCTCTTCGCGCGGCCACTTGCCGTAGAATACCGCAAGGAATGGGAAGCCGCCCTCGGCCGCGAAGACCAGATCGGGTTCCACATCGCCGTCGCCGGACGGACGGATGGCCAGTTCGGCCTGCACCAACCGCCCGGTGAATTTCCTGAGCCCCACCTCGAAGCTCACCGTCAGCGCCAGATCGCCGATCCGCTCGGGATGGATCATCGTGCGCAACGAGAGCATCAGCGAGACTGGCGTGATCGGCAGCGTGGGGTCGTGGAGCGTCGAGCGCACCGCCCATCGCCCCAGTTCCTGCATCACCGGCTCCAGCGCCAGCCCCCATTCGGTGAGTCGATAGACCTGCACCGAAGCGGGCAGCGGCAACACTTCACGCGCGACGATGCCCGTCCCTTCGAGGCTCTCCAGCCGCTCGGTCAGAGTCTTGGCGCTCAGGCCCGGCAATTCGGCGCGGATCTCGGAGAAACGGCGCGGTCCGAGCATCATCTCGCGTATGATCGGTAGCGACCAGCGTTCGCCGATCAGTTCCATCGCGAAGGCCGCCCCGCAGGCATCGCCATACCAGCGGCCATGTGCGCGTTTCACACTGTCCGTCGTGCTTTCCGAACGTATGGTTTCTTTTTGTGACTTCATGGTTGCATTTAGTTACCACTAGGGTCAGGTTCGGGCAAGAGGCGATTCGCCCTTCTGAAGGAGAGAGCAGATGGCACGCATGATCTTCGTGAACCTCCCCGTCACCGATCTGGAGCGCTCCAAGGCGTTCTACACCGCGCTCGGCTTCACCAACGAGCCGCGCTTCACCGACGACACGGCGGCCTGCATGGTGTGGTCGGAAGCCATCTTCGTGATGATCCTGACGCACGACAAATGGCGCACCTTCACCGACCGCCCGATCCCCGACACCGGCTCCAGCGAAGTGGCGCTCTGCCTTGCATGTGAAAACAAGGAAGAGGCCGCAGAGATGAAGGCCAAGGCTGCGGCGGCAGGCGGCACGCCCGACATCAATCCGCCACAGGACTATGGCTTCATGGTCAGCCACGCCTTCACCGACCTCGACGGCCACGTCTGGGAGACGATGTGGATGGACCCTGCCGCCGCCTCGGGGGAAATGGAAATCCCAACCACGGCGTGACATAAGGAAACGGGAGAGGGAGAAGACGATGCCTATCGATCCGACCTCACAGATTGAAATCACCGCTTTCGAATGGGTGCCGTCCTTCGCGCAGGGGCAGGTACGCGACTTGCGCCCGCGCTGGGCCTGCGAGGAATACGCCTTGCCCTACAAGGTACGCCTGATCAGCGCGATCGAGCGTCCCGAATGGTACTATGACGACCAGCCTTGGGGGCAAGTGCCCTTCGTCCGTGACGGCAACGTGGGGATATTCGAAAGCGGCGCCACGCTGATCCATCTCGCCGAGAAGGCGGCCGCACTGCCTCCGACCGGCTCGCAGGAACGGGCAAAAGTCCTGAGCTGGCTGCTCGGCGCGTTCAACTCGATCGAGCCTTTCGTGATGGAGTTCGTCAACTGCACGTTTTTCTCGCGCAAGGAGGACTGGGCACCGCTGCGCCGCCCTTCCCTGACTGCCGCGCTGGAAGGCCGCCTCAAGCGCCTCGAGACGGCGCTGGGGGATAGCGAGTGGCTGGCCGGGGATTTCTCGATCGCGGACATAGCGATGGTGACGATCCTGCGCGCCATCCCTGACCCGACCGTGCTTGCGCCGACGCCCTCGCTCGCGGCGTATGTCGAGCGCGGCACGGCTCGCCCGGCGTTCCAGCGCGCGCTGGAAGCGCAACTCGCGCCATTCGCGGAGCACGATCCCAAGAATAAAGCCAAGGAAGGAGTCTGACATGACCTACGTTGAAGGTTTCGTGATCGCCGTCCCCAAGGCGAACAAGGACAAGTTCATCGCTCACGCCGAGATGGGCGACGCGGTCTTCATGGAGCACGGCGCCACCCGCGTCCTCGAATGCTGGCAGGACGACGTGCCCGAAGGCAAGCAGACTGACTTCTTCCGCGCGGTGGAATGCAAGGAGGACGAGGCGGTGGTTTTCTCTTGGATCGAATGGCCCGACAAGGCGACCCGCGAAAAGGGCATGGCGGCGGTCATGGACGCGATGAACACCGACCCGCGCATGGACCCGGAGAAGAACCCCATGCCCTTCGACGGCATGCGCATGATCTACGGTGGCTTCCAGCCCGTCGTCACGCTGGGAGGCTGAGCCATGGGCAACCCTGTAGGCAGCTTCATCTGGTATGAGCTGATGACCAGCGATTCCGACGCCGCATCCGCGTTCTACGGCAGCGTCGTCGGCTGGAAGATCGGCGCCAACGTCATGCCGCAAGCGGGCATGGACTACCGCATGATCGAGCGCATCGATGGCGGCGGCGCGGGCTGCGGCTATACCGGCGGCGTCTTCGCACTCGACGACGAGATGATCGGCCAGGGCGCGAAGCCCGGCTGGATGGGCTACATCTACGTTCCCGACGTCGATTCCAAAGTGGCCGAGATCACGGCCGAGGGCGGCTCCGTCCACGTCCCCGCGACGACCATGGAAGGCGTCGGCCGCTTCGCCATGGTGACCGATCCGCAGGGCGCGGCGTTCTACGTTATGACGCCGGAGCCGCCCGCCGACGATCCCGACGCCACCAGCGACGTGTTCAGCGTGGACAAGCCGCAGACGGTGCGCTGGAACGAACTCGTGACGCCGGACGACGATGCCGCGGTAGCCTTCTACACCAGGCACTTCGGTTGGACCCAGCAGGGTGCGATGCCGATGGGACCGCTCGGCGACTACCGTTTCCTCCAACTGGAGGACGTGCAGATCGGCGCGGTGATGAAGCAGGCCGATTTCATGCCGGTTCCGGGCTGGACCTACTACATCGGCGTGGACGATATTGACCGCGCGCTGACCGCAGTAAAAGACGGCGGCGGCAAGCCTATGGGCGATCCGCAGCAGATCCCCACCGGCGAATATACCGTCCACGCCTTCGATCCGCAGGGTGCCTACTTCGGCCTCGTCGGACCGCGCAGATAACCGGGCGGGCGGTGATTGACGCCGCCCATTCGTTCCATCAATGTTCCACCCTCATCTAAGGGAGAATCCCGATGGCCGACTACACCTTCTTCACCAACCCGATGTCGCGCGGACAGATCGCCCGCTGGGCGCTGCACGAGGCCGGGGCGGACTACGAACAGGTTCTCATCGACTGGAAGGACAAGCCCGCCGCGTTCCTAGACGCCAACCCGATGGCCAAGGTGCCGACGCTGATCCACCATGCCGACGACGGCGACCGGGTGATCACTGAAGCCGCCGCGATCTGCCTCTATCTCGCCGAGATGAACCCGGAAGCGCACCTGCTCCCCAACGACGGCGAGATGGCGGACTACTATCGCTGGACCTTCTTCGCCTCCGGCCCGATCGAGCAGGCGATCACCTCGCGCGCGCTCAAGTTCGAGCCGACCCCGCAGCAGGAGATGATGGCGGGCTGGGGCAGCTTCGAGCGCACCCTCGCCGCGATCGAGGAAAAGCTGGCCGAGGACGACTGGGTCTGCGGCACACGGTTCACTATGGCCGACGTCTATGTCGGCAGCGCGATCGACTGGGGCATGACCTTCGGCATCATCCCGCCGCTGCCCCCGCTCGTCGCCTATGCCGAACGCTGCCAGGAGCGCCCTGCCTACCGCACGGCCAAGGGCATCGACGGCAAGCTGATAGAGGAGATGAAGAAATGACGGCCAAGAACCGGATCTGCCTCTGGTACGACGGCACCGCCGAGGACGCCGCGAACTTCTACGCCACCGTATTCCCAGACACCCGCGTCGATTCCGTACAGCGTGCGCCAACGGACTATCCGGACGGGAAGGAAGGTAACGTCCTCGTCGTCGAGTTCACGGTGATGGGGATCGAGTGCATCGGCCTCAACGGCGGCCCGCAGTTCCCGCAGTCGGAGGCGTTCTCGTTCCAGGTCGCCACCGACACCCAGGAGGAGACCGACCGCTACTGGAACGCCATCGTCGGCAACCGCGGGGCGGAAAGCATGTGCGGCTGGTGCAAGGACAAGTGGGGCCTCAACTGGCAGATCACCCCGCGCGCGCTCACCGATGCCATGGCGAACCCTGATCGCGCCGCAGCCAAGCGGGCGATGGAAGCGATGATGACGATGCGCAAGATCGACATCGCCGCGATCGAGGCGGCGGCGAAAGGCTGATGCTAGCTCTCTACGGCCACCCCTTCTCGTCCTACACCTGGAAGGCGCAGATCGCTCTGCTGGGATCGGGGCTGGAGCATGAGTTCCGCATCGTCGACGGCGATCACCTCGATCACGGCAGGATCGTCGCCATGGCCGGACCAGCGGGCAAGTTCCCGGTCCTGCAGGACGGCCAGAACCTGATCTTCGAGGCGACCTCGATCATCGAGCACCTGCAACTGCATCATGTCGAACCGGATGTCTTGCTGCCCTCCGATGCCGAAGCGGCGATTGGCGTCAGGATGCTTGACCGGGTGTTCGACAATTACGTCATGGGCAACATGCAGGAGGTCGTGAACGAATACATTCGCGATGCCGCAAAGCCAGACATGACCCGCATCGGCGAAGCGCGCGAACGGCTGGAACGCAGTTACGCATGGCTTGAGGGCTGGCTTCAGTACTACCCGGCGCAAGGCCAAGTGACGCTGATCGAGTGCGCGGCCGCGCCTTCGCTGTTCTACGCCGACTGGGTGCATCCCGTCGCCGAGACATTCCCGCACCTGAAGGAATGGCGCGCCCATCTGCTCGCCCTGCCACCCGTCAGCGCCTGCGTCGAGGCCGCCCGCCCCTACCGCGCGTTCTTCCCTCTGGGCGCGCCTGACAGAGACTGAAAGGAGAGGATTGATGAGCAACGAACTGTCCGTCACGCGCCATATCGCCGCGCCGCCTGCTAAAGTTTGGGATGTCATGGTCAATCGCCAGAACGAATGGTGGTGCCCTACTCCATGGCGCGCTGAGGTCGACGAACAGGACAGGCGCCCCGGTGGCGTCTGCAAGATGACCATGTATGGTCCCGACGGCGAAGTCATGCCTCAGAACGGCATCTACCTCGCCTACGACGAGGGCCGTCGCTTCGTTTCCACAGATGCCATCGTGGACGATTGCCAGCCGAGCGGCCCCTTCATGATCGGCATCTGGGAAATCGCGCCCGAAGGCGAAGGGACTCGTTACACCGCCACCGCCCGCCACTGGAGCGCGGAAACCTGCAAGCAGCACGAGGACATGGGCTTTACCGATGGCTGGGGCGCATGCGCTGACCAGTTGGCGGCGATCTGCGAAGGCGAAGGCTGAGCCTGCATCGTCCCGGACCTGATCCGGGACGAAAGTTCTTACCCGAAAGCCGCCGCGTTTTTCAGCAACTGATACGCCTCGACCACACCCTGCAAGCGGGCGGCATGGCTGTGATCACCGCCGTTATGATCGGGGTGATACTGCCGCAGCAGTCGCGTGTACCGGAGACGCAGCGTCTTGCGGTCGATATCGCCATCCAGCCCGAGCAACTCCAGCGCCCGCCTTTCGTTCGGCGTGAACCGCGCATTCTCAGGTTTCAGATCGGCCTGCCGCCGCTTCACATGCGCCCGCGCCCGTGCCTGTATCGCCTCCAGCGGGTCGGAGAAGTTCGCCCAGTGCGGCGCGTTGTCCACGCCGGCATCGGGGCGAAACGCACGGTTCTGCGTCTCCCAACCGTAAAGCGGCGACTGGGCGCGCATGATCTCCTCGGCTTCCATGCCTTCGAAGTAATCGTAGCCCGAATTGAACTGGCGCACATGCTCGAGGCAGAACCAGCGGTAGTCGCCCGGCCCGTCAAATCCCGAGGGGCGACCGCCCGGTGCACGGAACTCACCTGCCTCCCGGCAACCCGGCCAGGTGCACTCGCGCCCCGTCGATTCGAACCTTCCATGAAATCTATGCTGTCTCACCGGCTTTCAGATGGGACATCGATCGCCTAAATGGAACCCCATGTCCGGACCACTCGAACAGGAAATGCGGCAGTTGCTGACCGCCGCCTTCGCCCCCACGTCGCTCGACGTCGTCAACGATTCCGCCAGCCACAGCGGCCACATGGGCGATGACGGCAGCGGCGAATCGCACTTCACGATCCTGATCGAGAGCCCGCAGTTCGCCGGTGTCTCGCGCTTGCAGCGCCAGCGACTGGTCAACGCGGCGCTGGGCGACATTCCCGGCAATCGCGTGCATGCGGTAGCCATCAAGGCCAGCGCGCCGGGGGAGTAAGCGCGCAAGCTCGTAGACATGCGCCCGTCATCCCAGCGAAGGCTGGGATGACGGGGTTTCGTTGGGATGACGGCGTTTTGCATCGCCGTTCACTCAGGGCAAACACCCCAGTTGCCCTTTCAGCGCCGCCCGACTAAGGCGCGCACCATGCCGACACCTTTGACTTTCGCCGTGCCCAAGGGCCGAATCCTCGACGAAGCGCTGCCGCTGATGGCGCGCGCCGGTGTGATTCCCGAGGCGGAATTCCATGACAAGAAGTCGCGCGCGCTCTCCTTCGCCTGTGAAAACAGCGACATGCGCCTCATTCGCGTGCGCGCTTTCGATGTGGCGACCTTCGTTGCGCATGGCGCCGCACAAGTCGGCATCGTCGGCTCTGACGTGGTGGAGGAGTTCGCCTACTCCGATCTCTACGCGCCCGTGGACCTGAACATCGGCCACTGCCGCCTCTCGGTCGCCGAAAAGGTGGGCGAAACCGGCGGCACGCTGCCATCGCACCTGCGCATCGCCAGCAAGTACCCCAACCTCACCCGCCGCCACTTCGAGAAGCTGGGCGTGCAAGCAGAGGTGGTGAAGCTGAACGGCGCGATGGAACTGGCCCCCTGCCTCGGCCTGTCGAGCCGGATCGTCGACCTCGTCTCCACCGGCCGCACGCTCAAGGAGAACGGGCTCGTCGAAACGAGCCGCATTCTCGACATTTCCGCGCGCCTGATCGTCAATCGCGCCGCCCTCAAGACCGACGAGCGCGTTGCCGCGCTGGTCGAGGCGTTCCGCGCGCTGGTTGCCGGGAAGGAAGCTGCCTGATGCTGCGCCTGTCCAGCACGGACGCCGGTTTCGCGGAGGCCTTCACGCGCGTCGTCTCCGACCGCCGCGAGAGCGCGGTGGACGTGGCCGCTGACGTCGCCGCGATCCTCCGGGACGTGCGCAAGCGTGGTGATGCCGCATTGGCTGAACTCACCACGAAATTTGACGGCCACGATCTCGACCAGACTGGCTGGAACGTCGATGCCGCTACCTGCAAGGCCGCCTTCGACGCGCTCGCCCCTAATCTTCGCTCGGCGCTGGAACTCGCGGCGGAGCGCATCCGCGCCTATCACACCGCGCAGCTGCCCGAGAATCGTGACTACACCGACGCCGCCGGTGTGCGCCTTGGCGCGACATGGAACGCGGTGGACGCGGCCGGCCTCTACGTTCCCGGCGGGCGAGCGGCCTATCCGTCCTCGCTGCTGATGAACGCGATACCCGCCAAGGTTGCGGGCGTGGAGCGTCTGGTCGTCGTCACCCCAACACCCAAGGGCGAGGTCAATCCGCTCGTCCTCGCCGCCGCGCACCTTGCGGGCGTGGACGAAGTGTGGCGCGTGGGCGGTGCCCATGCTGTCGGCGCGCTGGCCTATGGCACCGACCGCATCGCCCCCGTCGATGTCGTGACCGGCCCCGGCAATGCCTGGGTGGCCGAGGCCAAGCGCCAGCTCTACGGCGTGGTCGGCATCGACATGGTGGCGGGACCGAGCGAAATCCTCGTCATCGCCGATGCGAGGAACGAGCCGCGCCGCATCGCCGCCGACCTGCTCAGCCAGGCCGAGCACGATCCGACCTCGCAGTCGATCCTGATCACCGACGACGCGGCTTATGCCGACGCCGTAGCCGAAGCAGTCGAACTTGAACTCGGCGCGCTCGCCACCGAGAAGACCGCGCGCGAAAGCTGGAACGTCAACGGCGTCATCATCGACGTCGCCAGCTTCGACGAAGCCCCCGCCCTCGCCAATGCGCTGGCGGCCGAACATGTCGAGATCGCCACCGACGATCCCGAAAGCCTGATGCGTCGGATCCGCCACGCCGGTTCGGTGTTCCTCGGCCGCATGACCCCCGAGGCGGTCGGCGATTACGTCGCAGGGCCGAACCACGTGCTGCCTACCGGGCGCCGGGCGCGGTTCTCCTCGGGGCTATCCGTCCTCGATTTCATGAAGCGCACCAGCTTCATCCAGCTCGACGCTGCGGCGCTGGAGGCCGTCGGCCCCGCCGCCGTCGCCCTTGCCGAAGCCGAAGGGCTTCCCGCGCACGCGCGCTCCATTTCCGTAAGGCTGAACTCATGAGCAATTCCAAGCAGAAGCGCGCCGCCGCGCGCCTCGCCGCCGTCCAGGCACTGTACCAGTTCGACATGGAGGGCACCCCGATGGCCTCCCTGCTCGACGAATTCCACCGCCACCGCCTTGGCATGGAGATCGACGAGGCGCAGTTCGCGCAGGCCGAAGTCGCGTTCTTCGACGACGTCGTGAAGGGCACCATTGCCCGCCGCGACGAGATCGACGAACTGCTCGCCTCCAAGCTGACCGAGGGCTGGTCGCTTGGCCGTCTCGACAAGACGATGCTGCAGATCATGCGCGCGGGCGCCTACGAACTGCTGGCCCGCGCCGACATTCCTACCGGCGCCGCGATCAGCGAGTACCTCGACGTGTGCCACGCCTTCTTCGACCCGCGCGAGGCGAAGTTCCTCAACGGCGTGCTCGATTCGGTGGCGAAGTCGGTCCGCTAAAGCGTTTTCTAATCAGATGGGATCATCCTGATGACTCGGAAAACGCAACCGACAAGTAACGCAGGCATGATCCCCGGATGACCGGCGAGCATGCCTTCATCCACGCCCTGCGCGCGATCGCCACTGATCCGGCCGCGCGCAGGTTGGCAGACGACGCAGCCGTGCTCCAGATCGGTGGGGAGGCGCTGGTCCTCACGATGGATACCGTTGTCGAGGGCGTCCATTACCTGCCCGGCGATCCGCCGGCGGACATCGCGTGGAAGCTGGTGGCGGTAAACGTCTCCGACCTTTCCGCCAAGGGCGCGACGCCGGTCGGTTGCCTCTATTCGCACGCGCTGGGTGATGCCGGGTGGGACACCGCGTTCCTCGCCGGGCTGGACGAGGCCTGCCGCCGCTTCGCCATCCCGCTGTTGGGCGGCGACACCGTGCGCATGCCCGATGGCGCAGCCCGCAGCTTTTCCCTCACCGCTCTCGGCACCGGGCAAAAGCATTACCCCGTGCCCTCGCGTAGCGCCGCAAAGCCCGGCGACCGGGTGTGGGTGAGCGGGACCATCGGTGACGCCGGACTTGGCCTTGCTGCCGCACTGGGTCGGCTTGAAGGCCCGGAAGCCGCCATCTCGGCGCTTCTCGCACGCTATCGGCGCCCCTCGCCCGAGCCCCTGCTCGGCGAGGCGCTTGCTCCGCTGGTCCGTGCAATGATGGATGTCTCCGACGGGCTACTCGTGGACGCCTCGCGCATGGCCGAGGCGAGCGGTGTGGGCATTGCACTCGACGCCGCGGCCGTGCCCCTTTCCCCAGCACTGGTCGCCATTGCCGGGAAAACGGTAGACGCGCGAATGGCCGCGATGACGGCCGGGGACGACTACGAACTGCTGTTTACCGCACCACCAGAGCATACCGCGCGCATCCTCGAAGCAGCCAGCGCGCTGGACCGGCAGGTCACGCCGATCGGCTCGGTGAACGATGGGTCTGGCCTGTCCCTGTCGCTTGATGGCAGGCTGCTGCCGCTGCCCGAGCGCCTCGGCTACCAGCACTAAGCTGGCAGCTGCCCCCTTCAAGATTGCAAGCGGTACGGAGTCATCCCCGCTTGCCACCTATTCGGCTTGTCTATAGCCCTAGTCGTCGCGAGCGGGAAAACCCGCCGCTACAACATATTGGGAAGGGGACGTCTTCGTGGATCCAGTCACGATTTCAATAGTCCTGGGGCTTCTTGCCATCATTTATGGCATCATCACCAGTCGCCAGGTGCTCAGTTCTCCCGCAGGCTCCGAAAAGATGCAGGAGATTGCCGCCGCCATTCAGGAGGGGGCGCAAGCCTACCTGAAGAGGCAGTATTCCACCATCGCCGTGGTCGGCGTGATCGTCGCGGTCATCCTCGCCTTCACGCTCGGGGCCATTTCTGCCACCGGTTTCGTGATCGGCGCGATCCTGTCGGGCCTGGCCGGGTTCATCGGGATGAACATCTCGGTACGCGCGAACGTCCGTACCGCCGCAGCCGCGCAGAAAGGTCTGCAGGACGGCCTGACGCTGGCGTTCCGCGCGGGTGCCATCACCGGCATGCTGGTGGCCGGTCTCGCGCTGCTCGCGATCGCGGTGTTCTACTGGTATCTTACCGGCCCCGCCGGACATACCGTGGGCGCAGAGGACCGCACCGTGGTCGAGGCGCTGACCGCCCTCGCCTTCGGCGCCTCGCTGATCTCGATCTTCGCGCGTCTGGGCGGTGGCATCTTCACCAAGGCGGCAGACGTCGGCGCCGATCTGGTCGGCAAGGTGGAAGCCGGCATTCCCGAGGACGATCCCCGCAACCCCGCCGTCATCGCCGACAACGTGGGCGACAATGTCGGCGACTGCGCCGGCATGGCTGCCGATCTATTCGAGACTTACGTAGTAACGGTCGGCGCGACGATGGTGCTGACCGCACTGCTGCTCAAGGGTACAGACAGCCTATCCATGATGATGGCCCTGCCGCTGCTCATTGGCGGCGTCTGCATCGTCACCTCGATCATAGGCACATACTTCGTGCGTCTCGGCGGTTCGAAGAACATCATGGGGGCCATGTACAAGGGCTTCCTGGTGACAGCGGTGCTGTCGATCCCGGCGATCTGGTGGGCCGTCTCCCATGCCCTCGGCGATATGAAGGCCGTCATCCCGGGGGCCGACTTCAACGGGCGCACACTGTTCTACTGCGCGCTCGTCGGTCTGGCCATCACCGGACTAATCATCTGGATCACCGAATACTATACCGGGACCGATTACCGTCCGGTCCGCTCGATCGCCAAGGCTTCCGTCACCGGGCACGGGACCAACGTGATCCAGGGCCTCGCGATCAGTCTCGAGGCGACGGCGCTCCCGACCATCGTGATCGTCGCGGGCATCATCATCGCCTACCAGCTGGCAGGACTGCTGGGGATCGCCTATGCCGCCACCGCGATGCTGGCGCTGGCCGGCATGGTCGTGGCGCTGGACGCCTATGGTCCGGTGACCGACAATGCAGGCGGCATCGCCGAGATGGCAGGCCTCGACGACGCGGTGCGCGAAAAGACCGATGCGCTCGACGCCGTGGGAAACACCACTAAGGCCGTCACCAAGGGGTATGCCATCGGCTCGGCCGGCCTCGCCGCGCTGGTGCTGTTCGCGGCGTACACCACCGACTTGCGTGAGTTCTTCCCCTTGCTGGACGTCGATTTCAGCCTGGAGAACCCATACGTCATCGTCGGACTGCTGCTCGGCGCACTGTTGCCATACCTGTTCGGCGCGATGGGCATGACCGCCGTGGGCCGCGCCGCAGGCGATGTGGTCGTCGACGTGCGCGAACAGTTCCGCGAGAAACCGGGCATCATGACTTACGCGGAAAAGCCCGATTACGCGCGCACGGTCGATCTCGTCACCAAGGCGGCAATCAAGGAAATGATCGTGCCTTCGCTGCTGCCCGTGCTCGCACCGATCGTCGTCTACTACCTGATCGGCTGGGTCGCCGGGCCGGAGAACGGCTTTGCGGCGCTCGGGGCACTGCTGCTGGGCGTGATCGTCAGCGGGCTCTTCGTGGCGCTGTCGATGACTTCTGGCGGCGGTGCATGGGACAACGCCAAGAAGTTCATCGAGGACGGCAATCACGGCGGCAAGGGGTCGGAAGCGCACAAGGCCGCCGTCACCGGCGACACCGTGGGTGATCCCTACAAGGACACCGCCGGGCCTGCCGTGAACCCGATGATCAAGATCACCAACATCGTCGCGCTGCTGCTGCTTGCTGCAATGGCTGCGGGATAAAGGGGCGAGCGCCGTGCGGGTCACGATCCCGTACGGCGCCAGGCCGTTAGCGTTTCCTTGATTTCTGCCCGCTAGGCCAAGCCACGAACGCGAAACGTTCCGGAAACAGGGATTCGCTCTGCAAGTGGCTGGCGAGGCACACCGCAAATACGCTTCCTCGGCGCTCGTCGCCGATGATGTCGCTGCGTGCTCGCCGTCGGGCGACCTCGTGGCCCTGCCCTGGCGTGCTCTGGAGAGCGAGGTCGATGCCTGGGATCGGCTCGCGCGCAATGCCAGCGAGCCCAACCCTTTTTTCGAAAGCTGGTATCTTCTCCCGTCGCTGCGCCACCTTCCCGAAACGGAGAGCGTAACCATCCTGCGATACGAGCAGGACGGCCGACTGGCGGGGCTTCTGCCGGTCGTCCACTCCCCCCGCTACTATCGCTGGCCGGTTCCGCAACTGTCGAGCTGGCTGCACGCCAACTGCTTTTGCGGCGTGCCGCTGGTCGCGACAGGCGCAGAAGTGCCATTCTGGCAGGCCGTGCTGCGCTGGGCGGATGCACGGCCGGGTTCGGCGCTGTTCATGCACTTGCGCGGCATGATCCTGGACGGCCCGCTGCACGCCGCTCTGGAAGCCGTGGCAGCCCAGGACGGGCGACAGGTCGAGACAGTCCACCGCGAGGCCCGTGCGATGCTCGCCTCCGACCAGTCGCCGGATGCGTATCTGGAAGGCGCCCTGTCAGGCAAGAAGCGCAAGGAACTGCGGCGTCAGGCCAATCGCCTGGCGGAGGAAGGCGCTCTGAACTTCGAGCACCGCACCGACGAAGGGGACGTGGCGCAGTGGTGCGCTGATTTCCTGGCGCTGGAAGCGGCGGGCTGGAAAGGCCAGGCGCGCTCTGCCCTGGCAAGTTCCGAAGCGACGGAGCGCATGTTCCAGGAAAGTCTGGAAGGCGCCTCCGCGCGGGGAAGACTCGAACGGCTGTCCCTCATGCTGGATGGACGTCCCATCGCGATGCTCGCCACGTTTCTCACCGCGCCGGGCGCCTATTCATACAAGACCGCGTTCGACGAGACCTATGCGCGCTTTTCGCCGGGCGTGCTGCTCCAGCGCGAGAACCTTGCCATGCTGGATCGTCCCGATATCGCCTGGACCGACAGCTGCGCCAGCGCCGATCACCCGATGATCGACCACCTCTGGCGCGAGCGCCGGGGGATCGGGCGGCTCTCCATCGCCATCGGCGGGCGTCTGCGCCGCGCCGCCTTCCGTCAGTTCGTGCGCGCGGAAACCGCACGCCATCCCGCCGGACACAAACCATGATCGCGCCTGCTCCACTCCACCCCGGCTCTGTGTTTTCGACTGCCTCGCGCGGCGTTTTCGCATCGAACTACCCGGAAACCCCGCATAAACTGCTTCACGCCCTTGGCGCGCATCCGCTCATGGAACTGGAGGCTCTCGCCCGGTTGGCGGAGGGGCTTCCTGCTGCCTCGGTCGAATACAATGCCAGCGACCAGCCCATCGGCCTCGAAGGCAAGCCCGCCCCAACCGGCATTCCAATCGGCGAAACCATCCGCCACATCGAGACGACCCGCTCGTGGGCCGTGCTCAAGAACGTCGAACAGGACCCCGCTTATGCGGCCCTGCTCGCCGCGCTTCTGCAGGAAATCCGGCCGGCCATCGAAGCGCGCACCGGCCGCATGCTCAAGACGCAGGCCTTCGTCTTCGTGACCAGCGCCGGAGGTGTCACGCCCTATCACTTCGACCCCGAACACAACATCCTGATGCAAGTACGCGGGTGCAAGGTGATGACGCAGTTCCCTGCGGGCGACCCTAGCTTCGCACCGGACGAGGTGCACGAAACCTACCACACCGGCGGCGGCCGCGAGTTGAAATGGCGTGACGACATGCTCCAGGGTGGTCGTGAGTACCCGTTAGGGCCGGGTGAGGCGCTTTACGTGCCGGTGATGGCTCCGCATTTCGTCCGCAACGGATCGGAACCATCCGTCTCTCTCTCGATAACCTGGCGGTCGGAATGGAGCTTTGCGGAAGCCGACGCGCGGGCGTTCAACGGGTTGCTGCGTCGCTGTGGCCTGAAGCCCACCGCACCGGGCCGCTGGCCGACAAGGAACCACATGAAGGCGACAGGCTGGCGCATCGCCCGCAAGCTGGGGTTGTGAACCCCCGCCATCGTTCCCTCCGATCACTGTAGCGAAAATCGCCGGTTTATTATTGCGATCAATTCGCATTAACACGGGTGTCTGAAAGGACCGCCCGATGACCCGCGATTTCGCCAAGACCTTCAGCTTCCTGTCCCTGCACTTGATGGTGGGCTTCGCAGTCGCCTATCTTGTTACCGGATCGGTCAAGATGGCGGGCGGGATCGCGTTGATCGAACCCATGGTGAACGCAGTAGTGTTCTTCTTTCACGAGCGTGCATGGCAAGGCGGCGCATCTTTCACCGGCATACTGACGCACCGCCACGCTGCCGGCTGACAAAGTTCAAAAGCGTCGGGTCGTTTCCTTGCGCAAGTCATGAACCCGCCCGCCGCGATGCTCGATCACCGGGCTGAAATTCTCCGGCTCATTGACGAGATCGTCGAATAGCGCGCGATAGTGGATCATCGCCCGGCGCAATTCCTCTGTCCCCGCCTCGCCGCGCGCATGGCTGGCGGCGATGTGATGGCCGGTACGATAATGCGCGACGACCTCTCCATGATCGACCGACAGGTCCTCGTAGCGCTGGTCGAAATCCGCCACCGGATAGCCGCGGGCGTTCATCACGTCGGCAAGCAGCACATCGGCCCGTTGTACCGCTCCGGCAGGGTCATCTACGAACTGGGCTTGCACCTCCAGCCAGGCGCGGACGAAGACCTCGCGCTGTGCGGGCTGCAAAGCGTGAATATCGAAACCCTCGACGCGCTTCCGGCGCTCGTCGAGTACGGTCTCGGCCTTGTGCGTACTGCCTGACTGATCAACGGTACGATCGTACTCGTCACCAAAGCGATCGCGCAGGCGGGCCGAATGGCGCCTGCGCATGACCGTTACCGCCATGCCGGCAATGATGGCCAGCACGACAAGCCCGGTGGCTATGGCGAGCGGACTAAGTGTAACCACGTTGAATCTCCCGTTTCCCACCTCCGTCCTACGGAAACTTGAACCGGGGAGATGACCTTCAGTTGCGCGGTCCGCCGCAGGTGACGCGCCGGTCGTCTTTTTCGGTCAGCCGTTCGGGTGATAGAAATCGTAGATCGTCTGCGCGACCGCGACGCTGACGCCCGGCGCGCGGCGCAGGTCGTCCAGGCTTGCCGCGCGCACCTTGCTCGCGGTGCCAAAGTGCAGCAGCAGCGCGCGCTTGCGGGCCGGGCCGATACCGGGAATCTCGTCCAGCGGGCTGGCGGTGATCGCGCGGCTGCGCTTGGCGCGGTGGGCGCCGATGACGAAGCGATGGACCTCGTCGCGCAGGCGCTGGAGGTGGAACAGCACCGGCGAGTTCACCGGCAGCATCTTCTCGCGCCCGTCAGGGAAGTGGAACACCTCGCGCCCCTCGCGCCCGTGATGCGGCCCCTTGGCGATGGCGATGAGGTTGACGTCCTCGATGCCGAGTTCCTCCAGCGCGTCCTTCACCGCGTTCATCTGGCCCTTGCCGCCGTCGATCAGGACGAGATCGGGCCAGGTGCCGCCGGTGCGCTCGGGGTCTTCCTCCTGCACGCGGCCGAAGCGGCGGGTCATGACCTCGCGCATCATCGCGTAGTCGTCGTCGGTCTGCGCGGACTTGATGTTGAACTTGCGGTACTGGCTGGTCTGGAAGCCCTCCGGCCCCGCCACTACCATCGCGCCCAGCGCCTTGGTGCCCGAGATATGGCTGTTGTCGTAGACTTCCACCCGCTGCGGCAGGTCCGGCAGTTCGAGGAAGTCGGCCATCTCGCGCCAGACTTTCGCCTGCGTGCCGCGCTCGGCCTGGCGGCGGTCGAGCGCTTCCACCGCGTTGCGCGTGGCCTGCATCATCAGGTTACGGCGGTTGCCGCGCTGGGGGACGGAGATCTCCACCTTGCCGCCCGCGCTCTCGCGCAGGGCTTCGGCGATGAGGTCGGCCTCGGGCAGTTCGCGGTCTACCAGGATGCAGCGTGCGGGCGGCACTTCCTCGTAGAACTGCGCGAGGAACGCCTGCATCACCTCTTCCTCGCTCAGCCCCTCGGTGTGGGTCGGGAAGAAGGCGCGGTGGCCCCAGTTCTGGCCGCCGCGGATGAAGAAGGCCTGCACGCCGACCTGCCCGCTCTTGCTGGCCATCGCGAAGATGTCGGCATTGTCGAGCCCTTCCGCGTTGATCGCCTGGCTGCCCTGGATGAAGGTCGCCGCGCGCAGGCGGTCGCGCAGCATCGCCGCGCGCTCGAAGTCGAGGTCGGCGGCGGCTTCGGCCATCTGCGCCTCGATCTTGCGCTGCACCGCGTTGGACTTGCCGCCGAGGAAGTCCTTCGCTTCCTGCACCAGCTCCTTGTAGCCCGCCTCGTCGATGCGATCGACGCAAGGGGCCGAGCAGCGCTTGATCTGGTAGAGCAGGCAAGGCCGGTCGCGCCGGGCGAAGAAGCTGTCGGTGCAGCTGCGCAGCAGGAACAGCTTCTGCAGCGCGTTGATCGTGGTGTTCACCGAACCAGCGCTGGCGAAGGGGCCATAGTAATTGCCCTTCATCCGCCGCGCGCCGCGATGCTTCATGATGCGCGGGAACTCGTGGTCGGTGCGCAGCAGGATGAAAGGGAACGACTTGTCGTCACGCAAAAGCACGTTGTACGCGGGCCGGAAGCGCTTGATGAGCTGCGCTTCCAGCAGCAGCGCCTCGGCTTCCGAATTGGTCGTGACGATCGTCATCGAGCGCGTCTGGCTGACCATGCGCTGCAGGCGGCCGGGCAGGCGCTCCCACTGGGTGTAGTTGGCGACGCGGTTCCTCAGCACCCGCGCCTTTCCGACATAGAGCACGTCGCCGCGCGCGTCCTGCATGCGGTAAACGCCGGGCTTAGCGGGCAGCGTGCGCACCGTATCGCGGATGACCTCCACGCCCGCCTGCAGGTCGGGCTGGTCGGAACCGCGCACGGTGTAGGTCGCCCGCTCCTCATTGAAGCGTTCGAGCTGGTTGGGCTGCTCAGGAGTACCGGCTGGTGTTCTCGCCATTTTCGGCAGATAGGACATGAGTGACCGGATCGGTAGTCCCCGACCCGGCCCTATCCGCAGGATCAGAACATCTTGCGGAAATCGATCCCCAGCACGCGGCCCTGCGGCTCGCGATAGGCGCGCTGGTAGGCAATCGGGGTGCTCCCGTTCTGATCGGTAACCTTCTGGCGCGAATCCAGCAGGTTGTCCGCTCGCAGCGAAAGGCGCGATCCCTTGAGGAACGGCATCTTGGCGACGAGGTCCTCATTGCGGCCAAGATCCGCGAACAGCCGCAGCGACACGTCGAACGTGCTGCCGAACCGCAAGTCCTGACTCCCCGGAGCGCCCGAACCATCGACGCGCGCCGGGGCGTTCCATTCGGCCTTCAGGCGCAGACCGTAGCCGTTCTTGAACAGACCGCCCTCCGCCTCGATCGTGTGGCGCGGCGTGCCGCCCGCTGTGGCGGAATCGCCGCCGAGCTGATCCAGTACCGGCACGCCCGGCGCGATGAGGATCGTGTCGGTAAAGCGCCAGGTATGATAGACGGAGAGGTTCCAGCGGCTGCCGTTGCGACCACCCGGAGGGCCGAAGCCGCCGCCTCCTCCCGGACTGCCCATACCACCCGGACCACGACCGCCCTGCTCCGAGCGCGTACCGCCCGCACCACCTGCCCCGGCATTGGACGCCATCGGCGGTGGACCACCGAATGCGCCCGGCGGTGGGAACATGGGCTGCTCGCCTTCGGCGCGGGTCGTGCCGGGGGCTGGCGTCGGCGCGTTGCAGAACCGTTCGCGCAGTTCAGCCAGCCTGGCCGGATCGACCTTGCCGTCGGCACCCATGATACGCTCGCGCATACGGTCCGGCAGGCTCGCGACGTCGGGCGGACCGCTGCCGCCTGCACAGAGCGCCGTGCGGATGCGTTCGAAACGCTCCGGATCCATCGGCCCACGGCCGCCGCCCGCACCGGGCGTAGCGCCCGGTCCATCGGCGGAACAGGCCCGCTGCCTGAACTCGGCCAGCTTGGCCGCGTCGATCTTGCCGTCGGCGCCGGAGAGGCGATTGCGCAGCCCTTCGGGCAACGTCGCCGGATCGGGATCGCCGGCACCCGGCGCGCAGAGTTTCTCGCGGATCGCGGCAAAGCGCGAAGGATCGAAGTTGGGTCGTCCCGACTGGCCTGTCGCCTGGCCTGTCGCCTGCCCCCCCGCCTGTCCGCCATCGAGCACCTGGCCTCCCGCCATGGGACCGTTGGGGCCGGTGACCGACTGTACCGGCGCAGCGCTCATCCGCGCCGAGCCCCCTTCCGTTCCGCCTCTACCCGACGAAGCGGACGAACCGCCCAGGCTACCCGAAATGTTGAAGCCCCACCGCATCGACGAGGACTTCACTTCGTCGAACGTCACCGCACGCCGGTCTATGCGCGTCAGGTTGCCGTCCGCATCGCGCGTCACGCGGTCGGGGAAGGCATCCTCGATCGCCGAGGTCAGCAGCGGGAACGACTGCGTGACGTCGCTCGACCGGTTGCGGAAATATTCGACGATGAGGTTCGATCGCTGCAGGAACGGCAATTTCCACTGAGCCGAGATCTTCCAGTCGCGCTGGGTTTCCTTCTTGAGATCCGGATTGCCGCCGGTCACCGTGGTGACGAGCGCCGTGCGCGAATTGGTGAAGTCGTAGACCGCGACGTTGTACGTCTCGACGCTCGGAGCGGCGAGCTGCGTCAGCTTCGGCGCGGCCTGATCGACGATATAGCTGGCCTGCAGCATCAGAGTGCTGGTGGGCGACCAGGTCACGCCCGCGCTCCAGTCCTTGAGCGTGCCGAAGTCCGACAGGTGATCGAGCCCGCCGCTGAAGTTCAAGGTAATGTCGCCCACCGCGCCGAGGAAGTCCTCGCCCTTGCTGGTCAACGGCAGCGCGAGGTTGACGCCCCCCAGCACGTCGCCGCGCCTGAGCGTCACGTCGCCCACCGTGGTGCGCGTATCCTCGCTCATGGAGCGGTCGTAGTCGTAGCCCGCCTTCACGGTCAGGTTCGCCTCGCCCGCAGGCATGCGGAAGGGCTTGCCGGAAAGCGTGACGAGGTTCGACAGGGTCAGCTGGCGCGTCGTCGCCACGTCCACTCCGGCGCCTGGCACATCGGGCAAGGCCCCGGTGATGGAAAGCGCCCCGGAAGCGACCTCGGCCTGCAGGTCGCCGTACTGCGCCTCGCCGCGGCGGCGATCCACGCGGGTATTGTTGTCGGTATAAGTCGCATTGGCGGTGGCGCTCAGTTGCCACTCGCCGACCATCGTGCTGTAGCCCAGCCCCCCCTCGAAAGTATCGGTGATCGAGCGATTGGTCAGGGGGTCGGGCAGCGTACGGCGCAGTTCCTGGCCGTCGTAAGTCAGCGGAACGGTATCGAGCCCGGATAGCGACAGCGTGTTCGAGCGCGTATAGCCGCCCGTCACGGTGATCGCGCCGGCCAGGCCCTTTTCGCCCAGCCCTTGCGTCATCGTGCCTTCAAGCGTCAGTTCGTGGTCCTGCGCGGCAAGACTGCGGTAGCGGGCCGGATCGGGATCGCCCGCGACCTGGGAGACGCGGGATGCGTCCTGCGTCACGCCGCGCTCGGCTTCCGTCAGCATGCCCGTATTGTCGAGCTTGCCGTTGATGTTGTAGCGGCGCGGCCCGGCGATCTTGAACAGGCCGCCTTCCAGCTCGTAATTGTCGTAGCCGCCGCGCGTCGGACGATTGTACTCGCCCGACGTCGTCACCGCCTGGAACTGATCCTTGAGGATGATGTTCACGACGCGCTGGTTGGCCGAATAGCCAAAGCGCAACGCCACTTCCTCAGGCAATACTTCCACCCGGCGGATCGCCTCTGGCGGGATGCCGCGCATCTCGCGGAAGCTGGAGATGCGCTGGCCGTTGAGCAGCATGACCGGACGCCCGTCCCCACGCCCGCGACCACTTCCGGTCTGGGGGGAGATCGCGTCGAGCAGTTCCTCGATCGAACTTACGCCGTAGGAGGCGATGTCGGTCTCGTCAAAGACCTCGATGGGCTGCTGAGGCACGTCGATCGAGCCGATGACACGCGGCGCCGTGACGAGAATCTCGTTGCCGTGAACTTCCAGAGGATCGTCCGGATCCTTGTCATCATCCTTGATGACCGGCGCATTCGGTGCGTCGGCCGCCCCTTCCGCTGCCGACGCGAGCGTGGGCATGGCGAGGCACGCCACAAGGCTGATCAATGGTAAGGAACGCAAGTGCAGTCTCCGCCAACGTGCAATTGTGAAATAGTGATGTGTTCCTTCCCCTCCCGCGCTATTGCCTTGGCCTCTGGCGGACCACAAGCAGCGGCGCGGTATCATTTTGTCGCAACCGTCTTGCGCGGCGATGAACCGGTAACCTGAGCCATTGCCCGGATGATCGCGAAGGGCTTGCCGACGACACGCCTGGCGCTCCACTGGAGGCAATGCGGCCACACGATTGGCAAAAATGCCGCCAAGGCTTCCATTTTCGCGGAGTCGTGGCTATGTCGCGCCCCGATGACAAACCAGAACAACGGAAACTGATCGCCGATGGCGAAAGAAGAACTCCTCGAAATGCGCGGCCGCGTGGTCGAACTTCTCCCCAACGCGATGTTCCGCGTCGAGCTGGAGAACGGCCACGAGATCCTTGGCCACACCGCAGGCAAGATGCGCAAGAACCGCATTCGCGTGCTGGTAGGCGACGAAGTGCTCTGCGAGCTGACCCCCTACGACCTCACCAAGGGTCGCATCACCTACCGCTTCATGCCGGGCCGTGGCGGTCCGGGCCAGTTCGGGTCCTGACCTGAACATGGTGGATTCGTCGGCGGGGCATGAGCCCCCTCGACTCATTCTCGCCTCCGCAAGTCCGCGACGCCGCGAACTGCTCTCTCGCATCGGGATGAGCGATTTCGCGGTGGAGGCTGCAGATATCGACGAAACCCCGCACCCCCGCGAGGTGCCGCGCGAGTACGCACGGCGCATGGCTCGGGAAAAGGCGCTTGCGCTGGCGGTTGGCGATGCCCCGGGGGCCACTTTCGTTCTCGCTGGAGATACAGTCGTCGCCTGCGGCCGCCGCGTGCTGCCCAAGGCCGAGGACGAGAAGACCGCGCGGAAATGCCTCTCCCTGTTGTCAGGCCGACGCCACCGCGTACTTTCCGCGATCGCCCTTCGCGGGCCGGACGGCAGGCTGCACGAGCGGCTGAGCGAAACCGTTGTCCGCTTCAAGCAACTCTCCGAAGACGAGACCGAAGCCTACATCGCCGGCGGTGAGTGGGAAGGCAAGGCAGGCGGCTATGCCATCCAGGGCAGTGCCGAAGGACTGATCGCGTGGATTTCCGGCAGCCACTCAGGCGTGGTCGGGCTCCCCCTGTTCGAGACGCGCGCGCTGCTGAAAGGCGCCGGCTTCCCCCTTGGCTGAATGGCTGATCGAGGACGGGATCGGCGAAGCCCGCGCGATTCTCGTCGAGAACGGCCACGTACTTGCCGCCAGACTGCACTGGCCGGGGCCGCTCGCCGCCGGCGAAGTTGCCGACGCCGTGCTCGTATCGCGCCGCGCCGGCTCCGCGCGCGGGACCGTCCGTTTCGATTCGGGTGAGGAAGCCCTTGTCGATGGCCTCCCCAGGTCCGCAAGTGAAGGCGCGCGCCAGCGGGTGATCGTCACCCGTGCCGCAATGGCAGAGACAGGCCGCCACAAGCTCGCCCAAGCGCGCGCGAGCGATCTTGCACCCCGGCCTGCGCCAAGCCTTGCCGAAGCGCTGCGCGTAGACGGGTTGCCGGTCAGGAAAGTGCGCCGCTTCCCCGACGACCCGTGGCCCGAAATCGTGGCCGAAGCGCTGGATGGCGTGATCGCGTTCGACGGTGGTTCACTGGTAGTCACTCCGACCCCCGCGATGACACTGATCGACATCGACGGCACGCTCCCCCTCGCCGCGCTCGCGCTCGCGTCCGTGCCCGCGATCGCAGATGCGGTCGGACGACTCGACCTTGCCGGGTCGATCGGCATCGATTTCCCCTCGCTGGAGCGAAAGGAAGACCGCCGCGCGGTGGATGAAGCGCTGGCCGGTGCGCTAGACCACTGGCCCCACCAGCGCACGGCGATGAACGGCTTCGGCTTCGTCCAGCTCGTCGCGCGGCTGGAACGCCCCTCGATCCCGCAGCGTGTGCGCGCCGCGCCGGCTGCCGCCGCCGCGCGCCTGCTGCTGCGAAGCGCGGAGGGCGTCATGGAACCGGGCGCATTGCTGCTGACGGCCCACCCTGCCGTTCGCGCCGCGACCACCGAACCATGGCTCTCCGAACTTGCAAGGCGCACCGGGCGCACGATCCGCTGGACCGAAAGCCGCGCGCTTGCACCGACGGCGGGATTCGCGCAGGCGGTGCCGCTATGACCCTTTCCGAACGCAAATGCCCCATCTGTCGCAAGCCGCGCGTCGCCGAGCACGCACCGTTCTGCTCCAAGCGCTGCCGCGACCGCGATCTCCTGCAATGGCTTGAAGACGGCTACGCACTGCCCGGCCAGCCCCACGATCCCGAGGACTTCGTCGGGCAGGAAAAAAACAATCCACAGGACGATTGAAATTTCTTCGTCATTTAGGACTTGCCAAGGTCGGCCACCTTCTTCATAGGCCCGCCCACACCGCTCGCCGGTCTCTTCCAGAGGCCGCCGCCGAACGAGTGCCCGAGTAGCTCAGTTGGTAGAGCATGCGACTGAAAATCGCAGTGTCGGTGGTTCGAATCCGCCCTCGGGCACCATTTCTTCCAGAAGTGGCGCAAACCCTACCGTTCCGTCGCAAAGCTCTGTCTCGAACGGTCGTTGCTACACTGAACTGCTACACACTCCCCCCCAGATTGCCGCGCTCAACCCAGTAGGGAAGCCATATGAAGGCGGTCGAGGCTGCTACACAAAACTGCTACACAGACTGCCGGTTGGTCTGATCATTCGCGACCGTCGATTTTATTATCGTCGTCGAGTGCCAGCGGATGTTCGCGAGCGAATCGGTCGCTCAGAAATTTGGCAATCCCTGCGCACAGACAGCTTGGAAGCCGCCCTTCGACGGCTACCAAGAATTGTAGGCCAGATTGAGTCGACCTTTGAAAGCGCGCGGCGAGGCTTAGGCCTCCCATGGGACGAGATGCTGCTGATTGGCGGCCAGAGCGCCTTTCTAAAGCGAAATAGCGATGGGATTGACATCGCCCCCGTAAAAAGTCCTGAGCCGCCCCTGCTGACGCTTGGAGAGGCCTACGACCGATATCTTTCCGATCCTACCCAGCCGTGGTCCCCTCGAACTCGGGAATCGTATGAGACTGGGCGACGGACTGCTGTCGCGGTGATCGGGGCGAACGTCGCAATCTCCGCCTTGTCGCGCGCCCAATGTCGCGAGTATATTGACGTTCTGCGCTTCTTACCGCGCAATGCCTCGAAGCGATTCCCTCGACTCAGCTTACGTGAAGCGGCGAACCTCGGTCGGTCCAATGACGAGGCTGACCTGATCAGCGCGGCGAACGCAAACGCGCTCCTGACCGCCTTTTCCATTTTCCTGAACTGGGCGGTGAACGAAGAGCTTATCGCAAAGAATCCGCTGAGAGGACTCCGCCTGCCGGATCGCACCTCGAAGAAGGAAAAGCGTTCATCGTTTTCGACCAACCAACTCCGCACCATCTTTGCTGCACCATTGTATGTCGGCTGCCTCGACGGTGAACGCGGCTATGCCGTTCCGGGCGACGCCCGCCCCCAAAATGCCCGGTATTGGATACCGCTCATCGGTTTGCACACCGGCATGCGCCTTAACGAAATATGCCAATTGGATGTGACCGACGTTCGCTGCGTCGAAAGCATTTGGTGTTTCACCGTTTCTGAAGCGTCAGAATCGGGCGCGAAGGACAAGGGGCTTAAGACAAGAGCCAGCGAGCGCGTGGTCCCCCTGCATCAAAACTTGATTGAACTTGGTTTCTTGAAGTTCGTCGCCGACCGGAAACATTTCGGGCATTCGAAACTCTTCTATGAGATTGCGCCCGGACCGAAAGGAATTCGCGCTGTTGCATTCTCCAAATGGTTCACTCAATTTCTCCGCAAATGCGGCGCGGACCGCCCCCGGACGTGTTACCATTCGTTCCGCCACAATTTCAGGGATGCGCTTCGCAGCGCAAAAGTGCCTCATGACATCTCGCTCGCTCTAGGCGGCTGGAGTGGCGGTTCTGGAAGCCGAAATTCGTCGGAAAACTACGGCAATGGATACGCCGCGCCAACATTGCAGGCTGCAATAGACGCGAAAATCAGATGATAAATATATTGAACGTTCTGCCTGACGTTGGGTTGGAGATTTAATCTTGGTGTAGTGAACGCTATTCCGAGCGAGGCTCTCTATGTCAGGCAGGGCATAGAGAGCCTTTTTTGTGAAACCAATATTTTCTTTTTACTATTCTGCTCGAAATACCGAAGTTCTGCTAGGGCAAATGTCTTTTCAGGAATGTGGCGAGATTCTGGAAGAATTCTCTCACAAGACGGTGCTCCGGAACGACAAACTCGATCACGTCGGGCTAACGCCAGCCTATGTCGATGGCACACGCGCCAACGGCAATGTTCGGCAGGTCTTCGGTATTTGTGCCGACGTGGACATTGGTCCCACCGATCCTCGATATCGGACCTTCCATCAGATGACCGCTTGGCTTCGGGGCGAAGGTTTTGAATTCACGGCCTTTACGACAACGAAATGTCGGAAATCCCACCATCGGTACCGGATCATTCTTCCCTACGAATGCCCAATTGAGCCCCAGCATCATCTGGCGGCGTGGCTAGCTGTGAACGACAAACTCGGCGGCGTCATTGATGCAGGCACGAAGGACCCGGCACGGCTCTCGTTCTTCCCGGCGCAATGGGACGGGGATTACGAGTGTCCGCGAACTCGCACGCTGACGATATTCAATGACGGCTTCAATGCATTTGAAATGAGCGAAGGGGCTCCGGTCCTGAGCGCCTCGGAGTTGCAGGACCTTCGTGTTGACGTGACCCCGCCGCCAAAAGCGCGCGCTATTGTCCGGAAGAGTGCAAGCGCGCTCCCTGCGGTCCGTATCGCAACGCCTGACATTGACTTCGCGCCAAGCTTTCAGGCCGTTCTCGCCGATTGGGATCGTAGTCCCTTTCTCACGGATCGCATCCGCGCGATTGCCGACACGGAGGGGCAGCGGGACTATCGCTTCCTCTGTGCCGTAGCGGTCCGGGCAGCATCACGCTCAATGCCGGTTACCGAAGATATCCTCGTCGAACTCGGGGAAACGTTTTCATATCGCGCCCTACTTCGACCTCCACCGGCAGACCTGCGCAGACAGGCGCGCAATGCCCTCGAATTCGCGGCTCTCAACGCCGCCGATCCGCGCCATCCGGAGGATGGCCTGCGCCAGACAGATTCTGGTGATCTCAACCCACGTTAGGATTTGAATGAATTATGATGAACGAAATTTTCGCCCTTTATGCCGACACGGCCAAGGACAAACTTAACCTCCACGAGGTTTTCAAACTGCTCGAAACTGACCAAAAACCAATAATTCTTCGAAACTGGGCGGCCTCCAAAGGCTTCTCGGATCGCGAATTTGAGCGCGCTGTCCGCTCTTTCGCGCAGGTCGAAGCTTTGGGTGTGAAAGCCCGGAACCCAGAGGAATTCGTGCGGGCCTTCATCGCGAAGAAGAAGATTGCGATGGATTTCGATGGCATGCTGAGCGTCCCCGCCGCCGGGCTGGCCACCGACTATACGGTCGCAAACCTGATCAATGACATCATCTCCACCAACTATACCCTCGACGCCGGATTCAAGGAATCGGCGCTCAGGATTGAGGTGGAACGCTGGGCAAAGGCTGAGCGGGATCGTGTGTTGAACGATGTCTGGGCGGTGATCGATGCCCCGGACGCGCCGCGATACGAAGAAGAATGGCTAGCCTTTGCTACCGCGATGCTCGATCAGTCCGACGAGGATGCGACGCCTTGCTACGTCGTCGGTGCATGGAAGTCGCTGATCTGGCAGACAAAACGTAAGATGAAGGGACTGCCCGTCTATGACCACCTCATGCTCGTGCTCTATGGTGGACAGGGCGCGGGCAAGTCGGAAGCCGTCAAGCGCTTCCTTGCACCGCTTGCGGGTTGTGTAACTGCTACGAATTTCGCAGAGGCCATGGACGGAAGGCATATCGATCTCTGGGCATCGCCAATCCTGTTTTTCGACGAAATGGAAAAAGCCGGGAAGAGTGACATGGATGCGATCAAGAACGCGATCACTGCCGACAAGCGCACGGCGCGTGTATTCCATTCCCAGCGCGCAGCGACATTCCGTGTGATGACCACCTTTATCGGCACGATGAATGGCCGTCTCGGCGATAAAATTCGCGACGCTACTGGCTTGCGCCGCTTCGCCCCTATGCCGGTCCAGAACAAGTCCCCCGAGCATCCGACGGGGTGTGACCACGATGTCATCAACTCGACGGATTTCGTAGCATTGTGGCGGTCTGTGCGTGCCGACGATCCTCATCCTTTGCCGCTCAGCGCCCCGACGTTGAAGGCGATGCAAGAGCGAGAGCGCGAGATTACGCCGCTTGAATACTGGGTAAGGCACTTCGACGGATGGCACCTTGGCAGCGCAGGAAAGGTCGGAGCGAAAGTTCTGCTGGAAGACTACCACGCCACGACGGAAGACCTGTTTCCCAACCACGCTAGGCTGAATGTCATTTCGTTCGGCAGGGCCTTGGCGGAATTCGTTGGCAGGCCCGGCAGCCCGTTTGTGCGGAAATCGGACGGTAGGGGTGGCACCGTCTACCATTTGGCCGAGCGTCAGGATGTTGAAGAGGCGCGGGGTCTGGATACCGGGCAACGTTTGGCTTCGATTTTGTCGGTTCGCCGGGCGGCCTGATCAATGGCTGGGAGCCACACGATGGTTTCCAGCCATCTTCCGATCATCGATATGTGTAGCATTCATGCACCGGATATGGTGACCTTCTGACGGTTGCATGGCGGCTGTGCCGCCGTACCCTCTTCTGTCATGGCCGGGGCACGATGGGGTGAACGTCGTATCTGTCCTTGATCCTGCGCCATCTTGATCGACCCCGCGTGGGAGGTTGGGAGATCGAAAAGACGTTTTCGCCTCATTCGAGAACGCAGTTTCATTTTCCTTTTTTGAAGAGAAGTATCTTCCAACCTCCCACCGACCCCGGATTTCTGCGGGTTTCAGCGTGGGAGATGGGCAGCGGACTGGCGGGAGATGTGGGAGATAATCCTCTGCTAGCGCCCCGAGCCCTTTGCTGAATTCAATTCCACCAGCATTCCCCGGAAACGTACCTTGCCATTTCAGGTATTTCCCTCCGTTGATCCCGATGGCCCCGTACATCGTCACGGGCGAAGGATTCTGGAAACAATATCAAATACTTGTTTCCATCCCTTGGTCGTGAGAATCTCGTCCCGGATAGGTAACCTTAGGCAGCACAATCGACGATACGGAAATACCGTCTCGACCGGGTCGGTTTTTCAATTTCAAAGCGGTCAGCGGCCACGGTCTAGTTCTATACGAGACGGAGGAGACAGGTTTGGGGAAGATTCTCGGATACGCGCGCATCTCGACATCGGATGGGCAGGACATCGCGTCGCAGAAGGCCGCGCTGGAGAAGCTGGGTGCCGTCGTCGTCTTCGCCGACATCGGCAACGGATCGAGCCTCACTGGTCGCGATCAATTGGAAGCGGCCCTCCGCCTTCTCGAACCCGGCGACGAACTTCTCGCGTTGCATCCTGACCGGCTGGCTCGTGACACGGGTGACCTTCTCACCATCGCAAAACGTGTCATCGAGCGCGGAGCCATCCTTCGGGTCAATGACCCTGCGATCCGCTTCGACGGCACCGATATGCTCGCTGAAATCACGCTAATCTTGTTTGGTATGATCAGTTCCGTGGAGAAGCATTTTATCCGTGCCCGCCAGCGCCGGGGCATCGAAGCCGCAAAATTGAAAGGCGTCTACCGTGGCCGCCCCGCCACCATCGATCCGGCCCGCATTCGTGAACTCAAGGAACAAGGGCTTGGGGCAACCCAAATCGCGAAAACCATGAACATCGGCAGGGCATCGGTCTACCGCGTTCTCGCCGCCTGACCTCAGAGCAGCACGAGCACCGTTGTGGAATTGAAATCACAGCGGTGAAGCGGAAGGCTCAAGGACTTCCAGCCACCGCAAAAACTCATCAGCCGTCATTCTCCTGCCCGGCTGGGCGGCTGCATGGAGAATATCGTCGATCAGTTCGGCAGGGACGTCACCCGAGCACAACGGGCAGCCACAGTCGTCGTCCATGCTCGTCGCTCCGCCGTTCTACAGGATTGCGCAATAGCACAGGATGGCCGCGCTGAACTGACGAGATCGGCGTCCTCGTGACCCTCGACCTTTGCCCCATCATACCAACCAGAACATGGAAGCATCATGACCGACGACGTATCGGACATCGACCACATCATCGACCGAATCCGGGCAGCACACGATGCCGGGACCACGCTTGATGAGATCAGCGCTCGGCTCGCGCCCTTCATCGGCGAAGATGCCTCAAGCCCAGCCTTCCCGCCGAATCCGCCCTCGGGCACCATTTCCTTTCCTTTGGTGTCGCACCCGAAATTGAACGCATTACCGGTTCCAGAGGCGAATTCCGTCTCATTCTGCCGGATTGTCATTCGACTTTGATCTTTAGTCGCAAATTGTCGCATCCGCGAAATGGACGCTTGCTCGCGCACCGTTTTGCTGAATAGGACAATGCGACATCCAACAAGGCGTGCGACTTGAACAGCTTCCCCTCTTATGCCCTTCGCCGGCCCTCCGGTTGGCGCTGGCCGCTCCTGCCTGTTGCTGCCCTCGCGCTTGCCGGAGTGTCGCTTGCGGCATGCTCCGGCGGACCGTCAAAGGGGCAGCAGCAGCGCACTGCCGAAGTCGGCTATGTTGTCGCGCAGACCAGCAACGTACCCCTCTCGGCAACGCTCAGCGGCCGTACTGTCGCCTTCGAAACGTCCGAGGTGCGCCCGCAGGTGACCGGCGTGATCAAGCGTCGCTTCTTTACCGAGGGCAGCACGGTCAAGGCAGGGCAACCGCTGTTCGAGATCGATCCCAGCCTCTACCGCGCAGCGGTCAACCAGGCGCAGGCGAACCTCTCCAGCGCACGCGCCACGGCGGACGCTGCGTCGGTCAAGGCTGAGCGCTATCGCCCGCTTGCCGACATGGAAGCGATCGCCAAGCAGGATTACACGGACGCGCTTGCCGCATCGCGCACGGCCAAGGCCGCGATCGCGCAGAACGCCGCCGCGCTCGATACGGCGAAGATCAACCTTCGCTTCACCACCGTTCCCGCGCCGATCAGCGGCAAGATCGGGCGCCAGTTGTTCACCGTCGGCGCGCTCGTCAGCGCCACACAGGCCGATCCCCTCGCGGTGATCCAGCGCATGGACCCCATCTACGTCGACATGCAGCAGTCCGCCGCCGAGCTGACCTCGCTGCGTCGCCGGCTTGCCGCAGGGGGTGTCACCCCCGGCAGCACCGAGGTCCACCTCATGCTCGACGGCGGCACCCGCTATCCGCAGGCGGGCATCGTGCAGTTCTCGGAAGTCACGGTCGACCAGACCACCGGCACCGTCACCTTGCGCGCCCGCTTCCCGAACCCGGACGGCCTTCTGCTGCCCGGCATGTTCGTGACGGCAATGTTCGACCAGGCATCGGACCCCAATGCGTTCCTGATCCCGCAGAACGCGGTCCAGCGCGACTTCGACGGCAGCGCCTACGTGATGCTGGTCGGCGCCGACAACAAGGCCGAGCGCCGCAAGGTCACCGCAGACCGCACGTACAATGAGTACGCGGTCGTGACCGGCGGGCTGAAGAAAGGCGACAAGGTCATCACGCAAGGGCTCAACGGTCTGCGTCAGGGCGCACCGATCAAGCCGGTCGTGAGCACGGCGCCTCAGAAGGTCGAGCCGCGCAAGGAAGGCCAGGGTGCGGGAACCGGCGCAGAGGCAGGCCAATCCGGCCACAAGCGCGGCTGACGGTTCATGTCCCGCATCTTCATCGATCGCCCGATCTTCGCCTGGGTTCTGGCGATCATCGTGATGCTCGCCGGTCTCGGCGCGCTGAACTTCCTGCCGAACGAGCAATACCCGGACATCGCGCCCACGCAGGTGAACATCCGCGCCACTTATCAGGGCGCGTCGGCACAGACCATCGAGAACTCGGTGACTCAGATCATCGAGCAGCAGCTGACGGGCATCGACGGCCTGCTCTACTTCAGTTCCGAGTCTAGCAACCGCGGCCAGGCGACCATCAGCGCCACATTCGCCAAGGGCACCGACCCCGACATCGCGCAGGTGCAGGTCCAGAACAAGGTCCAGTCGGCGATCCCGCGTCTGCCGCAAACCGTGCAGGCACGCGGCGTCACCGTGACCAAGTCCAACGCCGACCAGTTGCTGCTGGTGGCGGTCTACGACGAGACAGACCAGCGTTCCAACCAGGACGTGTCGGACTATCTCGCCTCGAACATCCAGGACCCGCTCTCGCGCGTTCAGGGCGTGGGCGACGTCAACGTGTTCGGCGCGCCGCACGCGATGCGTATCTGGCTGGACCCGCGCAAGCTTGCCGCCGTGGCGCTCATGCCCAGTGACGTGACCTCGGCGATTACCGCCCAGAACACCGAAGTCGCGGCGGGCGAGATCGGCGGCACGCCTGCGGTCGACGACCAGGCGATCAACGCCGTCGTCACCGCGGGTTCACGCCTGCAGACCGCCGACCAGTTCCGCGCCATCGTGCTCAAGACCAACCCGGACGGTTCGGTCGTCACCATCGGCGACGTTGCGCGGGTGGAGATCGGCGCGGACAGCTACACCTCGGTCAGCCGCGTCAACGGCCACCCCGGCGCGGGCATCTCGATCTCGCTGGCGCCCGGCGCCGATGCCCTGCGCACGGCAGAAGCCGTCAAGGCCAAGATGCAGGACCTCGCGGCGGAGATGCCGGACGGCCTGAAGTACATCTACGGCAGCGACTCCACGACGTTCATCAAGCTGTCGGTCGAAGAGGTCGAGAAGGCTCTGTTCGAGGCGATCATCCTCGTCGTCATCGTCATGTTCGTGTTCCTGCAGAGCTGGCGCGCCACGCTGATCCCCGCGATCGCGGTGCCGGTGGTGCTGCTGGGCACGTTCGCGGTGTTCTACGTGATGGGCTTCTCCATCAACACGATGACACTGTTCGGGCTGGTGCTGGCTATCGGCCTGCTGGTCGATGACGCCATCGTCGTGGTCGAGAACGTCGAGCGCCTGCTGGAAGAAAACCCCGGCATGTCCCCGCGCGACGCCACCATCAAGTCTATGGAGGAAATCCAGGTCGCGCTGGTGGCCATCGCGCTGGTGCTTTCGGCGGTATTCCTGCCGATGGCGTTCTTCGGCGGCTCCACGGGCGTGATCTACCGCCAGTTCTCGCTGACGATCGTGACCGCAATGGTGCTTTCGGTACTGGTGGCACTGATCCTCAGCCCGGCGCTGACGGCGACGCTGCTCAAGGCCAAGAAGCCTCATGGCGAGGAAGACCACGAGCCGACCTGGATCGAACGCCATCTGCCCTGGCTCGCGCGTGGTTGGGAGAAGTTCCACACCTGGTTCAACCGCAGCTTCGAGCGTGTCACCGATGCCTACGTGCGCAAGGTGGACGTCGTGGTCGCACACAAGTGGCGCTGGCTCGCGCTGTTCGCGGTCACCTGCATCGGCACTCTCCTGCTGTTCCAGCGGCTGCCGACCGGCTTTTTGCCGAACGAGGACCAGGGCAACATCATGGTCCAGTGGCGTCTGCCCGCAGGCACTCCGCGCTCGCGCACAGAGGAAGTGCAGCGCGAGATCGAGAAGTATTTCACGACTTACGAGAAGCACAACGTCGCGGGCATGTTCTCGGTGGCAGGCGGCGGTCGCGGCGCCTCGGGCCAGAACAGCGGACAGGGCTTCATCAACCTGACCGACTGGTCGCAGCGCACCGACTCCAGGGATGGCGCCGACGCCATCGTCCAGCGCGCCAGCGCCGCGTTCCGCAGCCTTCGCGACGCGCAGGTCTTCGTGCTGGTGCCGGGCGCCGTTCGCGGCCTCGGTGATTCGGCGGGCTTCACGATGGAGTTGCAGAACGCCAGCGGCCTGTCCGACGACAAGTTCATGGCCGCTCGCGAAAAGCTGCTCGCCGCCGCTGGCGCGAATGACCAGTTGTCGGGCGTGCGCCTGAGCAACCTCCCGGACGTCTCGACCCTCAAGATCAACACCGACATCCGCGCGCTCACCGCGTTCGGGCTGACGCCCGGCAACGTCAACTCCACGCTTTCAACGGCCTGGGGCGGTACCTACGTCAACGACTTCATCGACAAGGGCCGCGTCAAGCGCGTCTTCGTACAGGGTGATGCACAGTTCCGCTCGCGCCCGGAGGACCTGGCGCAATGGTTCGTGCGCGGCTCTAACGGGCAAATGGCGCCCTTCTCTTCGTTCTCGACGATCGGATGGTCGACGGCGCCGAGTTCCACCTCGCGCTTCAACGGCCTGCCCGCTTATGAATTCTCGGGCAATGCCGGTTCCGGCGTCAGCTCGGGTACGGCGATGAACGTGATGGAGCAACTTGCTGCCGACATTCCCGGCGTTAGCGTCGCATGGGCGGGATCGTCGTATCAGGAGCGGTTGTCGTCCGGGCAAGGCCCGATCCTCTACGCACTGTCGCTGCTCGTCGTGTTCCTGTGCCTTGCGGCACTTTACGAGAGCTGGTCGATCCCGGTCGCGGTGATCCTCGTCATCCCGCTCGGCCTGCTGGGCGCAATCGCCTTCGTCACGCTGCGCGGGTTGGAGAACGACGTGTACCTGCAGATCGGCCTGCTCACAACGATGGGCCTCGCCGCCAAGAACGCGATCCTGATGATCGAATTCGCCGAGCAGGCGGAACGGCAAGGCAAGCGCGTCATCGACGCCGCGCTGGAGGCCGCCAAGATCCGCCTGCGCCCGATCCTGATGACCAGCTTCGCGTTCATCTTCGGCGTGCTGCCGCTTGCCATCGCCACCGGTGCGGGTGCCAACAGCCGCGTCGCCATCGGCACGGCAGTGGTCGGCGGGATGCTCACCGCAACGATCCTCGCGATCTTCTACATCCCGCTGTTCTTCGTGCTCGTGCGTCGCAGCGTGCGTGACGGCCTTGCCGCAGCGCGTGAGAAGCTGCAGCAACGCCGAGAACGCTCGGGAGACCCGGCATGAAGCACATGAGCATCCGGCTGATGGCGGGCGCCCTGCCTGCCCTGGCACTCGGCGCATGTTCGCTGGCCCCCAAATACGTCCAGCCCGACCTGCCGGTCCCAACGTCGTGGCCGGTGGGTGACGCTTACCTGCAGCAGAGCGAGGCTTCGCTGCCGGTCGTGTCCTACAAGGACATCTTCCGCGATCCTCGCCTGCAGGCGCTCGTCGAAGAAGCGCTGGCCAACAACCGCGACTTGCGCGTGGCGGCCGCAAACGTCGCGGCGGCACGGGCGCAAGTGCGCGTTACGCGGGCGAACCAGTTCCCGGCGGTCGGTGTCACCGGCTCGGCGACCGATAGCGAGACGGGCGGGGGCTTCGGCCTCAACGGAATGAGCTATGCCTTGCGGGGTGGCATCTCCAGCTTCGAGCTGGACCTGTTCGGCAAGCTTGCCAACGCCACCCAGTCAGACCGCGATACCGCACTTGCGACGGAAGCGGGCGCGCGGACGGTAAGGTTGGGCCTGGTCGCCGATCTTGCGCAGGCATGGGCGACTTACGCGGCCGACACCGATCTGCTCAAAGTAGCACAGGGCACGGCCGCCAACGCCAGGGACAGCGTTCGGCTTTCCACTGCGCGCCTCAAGGGCGGCGTCGCCCCGCGCACTGAATTGCGGCAGGCCGAACAGGTTCTCGAAACCGCCAATGGCGACGTCGCCGCGCAGACCGCCGCCCTCGCTCAGGACATCAACGCGATCCGCCTTCTCGTCGGCGCAGAGTTCGATCGCGCGCTGCTTCCGGCCGGGATGGACGAGGTCAACGCCGCACTGGGTGAAGTCCCCGCCGGTCTCTCGACACAAGTCCTGCTGCGCCGCCCGGACGTGGTCCAGGCCGAATACCAGCTGCGCGCCGCCAATGCCGACATCGGTGTGGCCCGGGCACAACTGTTCCCCTCGATCTCGCTGAGCGCGCTGATCGGCTTCGCCAGTCAGTCGCTGTCGAGCCTATTCGACACCGCCTCGCGCACCACGACGCTGGGCGCGGACGGCAGCTGGTCGATCTTCAACGCGGGTGGCCGCAAAGCGAACGTCGAAGTGACCAAGGCCCAGCGCGACGCGGCGCTGGCAACTTACGAAAAGGCGATCCAGACCGCGTTCCGGGAGACGGCGGACGCCCTTGCCGACCAGGGCACTCTTGCCGAGCGGCTGCGCGCCGCAACCGCCTTCACCAGCGCCGCGCAGGATACCGCGACGCTCACCGAGGCGACGTATCGCCGGGGCATCGTCGGCTCGCTCGACAACCTCGACGCCCAGCGCAGCCTCTATTCCGCGCGACAGGCGGAGATCGCCGTGCGTCTGGCGCAGGCGGGCAACCGGATCGCGCTTTATCGCGTACTCGGTGGCGATCAGTCGACGGCGGCGACAGCGGGGCCGGCAACTCAGCCGTAAAGCGGGACGATCTGCGGCAGTTCGACGGTGGTGCGGATACCGGGCGCAGCCGCACAGACCGCTGGAATGGCGTTGATCGGCCGGTGCGCAGTCAGGCCGGGTGTGTAGGCGGCGTAGTCCTCCTCCGCGACCGGGAAGGTGATATCCACCTTGACCGGCGTGTCGCCCTCGGTGCTGATCCGCCATCCGGACTCGCGCAAGTCCCACTCGTGCTCGATGTCGGTGGTGACGTACCAGTTCGCGCGGAAGCGCAATACCGGGCGGCCTTTATGCTTGCAGGTGATGGTGGTGCGCATTGCGCCGACGGTGCCGGCGGGCACCCTACCCGCCGCTATGTCGAGATCGCGGCGCGTCGCGGATAGTTCGCCGATCGCCTCTATATCGTCGCATGGTAACCCCATGGCCTCGGCGACTTGCGATAGCGAGCTGCCGAAATCCCCCTTGAGATGCTCGGCCCGGCGCTGGTCGAAGGGCGCCATCGTCGCGGCGAAGCCCATGATGTGAAACAGCATGTCAGGCGAATTGCGGCTCGACACGTCGGCATATTCGTCGATCGTTAGCAGGCCATGTTCGCGCTGTAGCGAAAGCAGCGGGATCGCCAGCGCCTCCGTGACGAAACCGGGACTCGAACCGGTGGAATGGATCGACGTACCGCCAGCGGCACAGGCCTCCTCGATGCGGCCGCGTCTTCCGGCATCCATGAGCGGCGGGTAATGGAAGTCGCCGCGCGTCGTCACCACGTTCTTGCCCGAAGCAAGGAGCGCGCACAGAGCGTCCCAGTCGGTCCCCTGCGGCATGAACAAGACGCAGTCGGCATCGAGAGCGACGATCTCCTCCAGCGAATTCGTTGCCTTGATGCCGGTTTCCGCAAGACCGCAGAGTTCGCCCGCGTCCTTGCCGACCTTCTCCGGCGAACTGACCCACAGGCCCACCAGTTCCATCCGGGGATGCTCTATGACCATGCGCAAGGCGCGGCTGCCGACGTTACCCGTCGCCCACTGGACGACACGCCAGGTCCTGTTTGCATCTTGCGACATCGATCTCTCCCTTGTGCTGCGTTCAGCCTGAAACCGGCAGGTCAGCAACAGTCGCGGCAGACGGCAATTCCCATCAGGGAACGCCCCCGGCTCAGAACTGCACGCCCAGTTCCACGCCGTAAGTAACCGGCTTGCTCCAGTTCGCGCCGATGCCGAAGCTCGAATACTGCGCCTGCGTGAGGTATCGGCTGTTGGTGACGTTGTCCCCGAAGACCGCCACGTGGAACCTGTCGCCCGGCGCGCTCCATTGCGCCCGAAGGGCCAGGGTTTCATAGCCGCCCTGCTTGAACTGGACACCCGAGGGGCCGAAGAAGAAACTCGACGAATAGAACAGGTTGCCCGACAGCGCGAGTTCTCCGCCCGCCAGATCGGTTTCGTAGCGTGCGCCGACAAATCCGGTGAACTCGGGCGTGCGCTGCATCGTCACGTCTTCCAGAGTGGTGGGAACGACGACGAAGCTGATCCCGTTGGCAGCGCAGGTCGCGGCGGTTTCCTCGCCCAGTTCTGAGCAGCGCACATAGACCGGCGCATTGTTGAACCGCTTGTAGCGCGCATGAACGTAAGAGGCGCCGGCGTTGATCTGGAACGCGGGTGTGCGTTGATAGTGCAACGCGCCCTCCAACCCGTAGATTTCCGAGGTCGCAGCGTTGATGATCTCCGCTGTTCCGGTGCGGTAGATCGACACCTGCAGGTTCTTGTAGTCGTAGTAGAATGCGGCAGCCTCGAACGAGAGACCGCGATCCTCGTATTTGAAGCCCACTTCGTAGGCATTGATGTCCTCGGGCTTTACCCGGTTGCAGGTGTAGTTCGTGTCCGGAATCTGGCACGATCCACCGACGTCCGAAATCGCCGCCTTGTAGCCTTTCGTGAACGAGGCGTAGATGCTCGTCCGGTCGGTCGGCTTGTAGCGCAGCACCACGCGCGGCGTCAGCTTGTTGTTCGAGATGTTCGGCACCGGCATCTCGGTGAGAGCGAATTGCTGGTTCCAGTAGGCATCGACGATCTTGTCGATCGAATAGCGCGCACCGGCGGTCACGAAGAACTGCGGCGTGATCTCGTAGGTGGCGTCGAGAAAGGCGGCGTAGCTCTTGACCGTGGTGCTCGACCCGCCGAGCCGGATGCGCTGGTCGGGGGCGTTGCCGCCATTGTTGATGTAAGTGATGTAAGTGTCGGTGTTCTGGAAATAGAACAGGCCCGCAGTCCACTGCAGCTTCGGTCCCGCCTTCGACGTGAGCAGGAGTTCCTGGCTCCAGGTCTCGTTGAGGTTGGGCAGGCCGAGTTGGAAAAGATCGAGCCCCGAATAGTCGAGGTCCTGCGACATCAGCGAATTCTCGCTGCGATACTGGCTGTAGGAAGTCAGGTCCGCGAAACCGAGATCCGCGCGGACCGTTCCCTGCACTACGTCGGTGTTGGAGCGGAAGACTTCCGGCACCGAGCCGCTGGCGATGCGGTTCTTGGCCGTGGTGTAAGTCCCCGGCACTCCGCCGAACGGCGCGCCAAGCCCGAAGTCCGAAGTGTCGAGACTGGAGGCCAGCATCGTCGAGGGATCATCGACCTGCCCGTGCTTGTAGCGCAGCAGGACGTCGACCGTATCGGTGAGTTCCGCCTTCAGACCAAGACGGAACGACCAGTTCTCGTAGTCGCCGACGCGCCGGTCGTCGTTGGAGATGTCGCGTTGCCAGCCGTCTCCTCGGCGGTATTGCCCTTCGAGGGTCAGCGCCACGCGATCGGATATGACGTAGTTCGCGAAGGCCTCGGCCTTGGCCTCGTTGTAGCGGCCGTAAGTCACGCGCCCCTCGAACGCATTGCCCGACGTCGAGGGCTCGCGGGTCGTCACGAGGATCGCGCCGCCGGTGGTGTTACGACCGAACAGCGTGCCCTGCGGCCCCTTGAGCACCTGGATCGAACTGACGCTGATGAGGTCGAAGTCGGCCGCCAGCGGGTTGGGCGAGTAGAACCCGTCGATATAGATGCCGACGTTGCCACCGCCGCCTGAAGTCGTCACCGCCGTGCCGATGCCGCGAATGGTGGGTTGAAAGAATCCACCCGCGAAGTCGAAGCGCAGGGCCGGAGTGACCTTGCCGATATCGGCAAGCTGCTGGACGCTGGCGGTCTTTAGCGCGTCGCTCGAAAGGTTGGTGATCGAAATCGGCACATCGACCTGCGCCTCCGCGCGGCGCTGTGCGGTAACGATGATCGCGCCCTCGTCAGCCGTGGCGGCCTCTTGCGCGCCCTGCGCATGCGCTGAAATCGGCGTCAGCATCGCCAATGCGAACACGGACGTGCAAGCCCCTGCTATCTTCACGGTATCCCTCCCAACTGCTTTTGCAGCGAGGCTACACGAGGCCGTCACGCGATCCAGTGATGGACCGAGATCCAGCTTATATATCGCGCTGGCAGATTTCACGCGGCATCAGGTTCCCGGCGTGATGTAGCCGATCGTCTCCTGTCGCGGATCGAAGGACTCCGCCTTCCAGCGCACCGAACCGAAGGGCCTTTCGAGAAGACGACGCACCCGGCGACCGTGATTGCCGCGGTTGAAGCCGTCCGCCTGGGCCTGGATATCGAAATCGCTCTGGGTGTAGCGGCCGCGCATGCGCAGGTAGTCTCCCCAGGTAGGGCAGTGGTATCGCTCGGTCCAGAGGGCCGGATTCTCGATATCGCGCGAGATCGTCCAGTCGAAGCCGCCGTTGCGCTTGCGCACTTTCTGCATCTTCATCATGACTTCGTAGAACTCCCGGGCCTGGTCGGGATCGACGTCGTATTCGACCTCGACGACCAGCGGCCCGGACCGCAAGGTCAGCGGCAATGCGGCTGAGGGCTCATGGCCGATCTCGACCGAATCCATATCGGCCTCGGGATCCTCCCGGATTGGCAATATCGTACCGAGGAGCGCGGTCGCGGCAACGGCGATGCCCGAGGCCACCAGCGCGAAGGCCACGTCATGCCGCGCGGCGACCACGCCCCAGCCCCATGCGCCGATGCCGATCCCCGCTGTGATCGCCGAGGAGAACAGTGACAGCGCCCGCGCCGTCACCCATCGCGGGGCCGACAGTTGCACCGTCACGTTCAGCATCGCGATAGTCAGGATATTGCCCGCGCCCACCAAAAGAAACGCAAGGCAGGTTACCGTGAGCGAGTGACTGAACCCGATCGCCACCAACGCCACCCCGCTCATGATCGCGAACAGCCTCACCGCCCACTCGGTAGAGATCATCGCCCGAATCTGGCTGACGAACAGCGCACCGCCTACCGCGCCCACGCCCTGAGCGCCAAGCAGGATGCCGAACGTTGCAGCATTTCCATGCAGCAAATCCTTTGCGATCAAGGGGGCAAGCGCGGAAGCCGTGGCCGTGCTCAGTCCGAAACCCAGTACCCGAAGCAGGGCCGTGCGTACTGCAGGCGCATGCAGCGCATAACGTGCGCCGGTCAGGATCGCCCGATCTATCCGTTCGGGCGGCAGCCGCGAAGGCACATGTGTCCGCCGCCACAAGAAGAACGCCGTCAGCAGTGGCAGGTAGAGCAGCGAGGTCATGCCGAACACGACCTTCACGCCGTAGAGCACCACGATCAGGCCGCCCAATGCGGGACCGAAGCTGCGCGCGACATTGTAGCTGATGGTCCCCAGCGCTACGGCGGCAGGCAGGTGAGAGCGCGAAACCTGCTCCGGGATCGATGCCTGCCACGATGGCGAGAACAGCGCCACGCCCGCGCCGATCAGGATGCAGAACGCCAGCAGCAGCCAGGGCGTCGTCAGTCCCGCAAAGGTCACCGCCGCGAGCACCGCGGCGCTGACGGCGCTGAAAGTGAGGCCGGCCATGGCGATCCGGCGGCGGTCGAACATGTCGGCGATGGCGCCGGCCGGAAGCGTCACCAGCATCAGCGGGATCATCATTGCCGTCTGCACCAGCGCGACCATGCTCGGCGAATTGCTCAGCCGCGTCATCTCCCACTGGGCGCCGACACCGAGGAACAGTTGACCGAAGTTGGAGAACAGGCTGGCCGTCCAGATATTGCGGAACGTATGTTCGCGAAGCGGTGCGAAAGCGCCGCCTGCCTCCTCATCCTGCGCCGTCGCCATGGCTGCCCATCCCCTGTCGTTATGTCTGTCCGCCGATGTTGGACGCACCGACGCAGCCGTCAACCTGCCCATCGCGAAGACGATCCATTGACGCAAGCGAACACGATTCCGACATACTAACCATAGTCAGCAATCGCTGCGGCGATAGCGCCCGCTACCTAGATTGCAAATCGGGCAGCAGGCCCGCATCACGCGAAAAACCGCGCTTTGCTGCGCGAAGGAACGCGAGGAGACCTGTCTTGACCGAGGCCTATATCATCGACGCCGTGCGCACCCCTCGCGGGATCGGCAAGATGGGCAAGGGCGCGCTGTCGCAGATGCATCCCGAACATCTTTCGGCAACGGTCCTCGCCGCGCTCAAGGATCGCAACGGGCTCGAAACCGCGGACGTCGACGACGTGATCTGGGGCGTCTCGGCCGCACTGGGCCTGCAGGCGGGCGATATCGGGCGCATGGCGGCACTGGACGCCGGTTACGACGTGAAGGCGGGCGGCGTCACCCTCAACCGCTTCTGCGGATCGAGCCTCACCGCCACCAGCCTCTCGGCGGCGATGATCAAGTCAGGCATGGCCGACCTCATGGTAGCCGGCGGGATGGACATGCTGTCCTACGCCAACATGTACGGCATGAAGATTCGCGAGGCGGGTGTCGGCAGCGCCGGCATGGGGGCAGGCAATCCGCGCCTGCAGGCCAGGCACCCGCAGTCGAACCAGGGCGTCTGCGCCGACGCCATCGCCGCGATGGAAGGTATCACCCGCGAGGAACTCGAAGCGCTCGGCGTCGAAAGCCAGCGCCGGGCGGCCGTCGCCCTGGCGGAAGGGCGTTTCGACAAGTCCACGATCGTCGTGAAGGACGACGAGGGCAATGTCATCCTTGACCACGAGGAATACCCGCGTCCAGAAACCACCGCCGAAAGCCTCGCCCAGCTCAAGCCGGCTTTCGAGATGTTCCTGAACATGCCGTCTGCACCCGGCGGCAAGACTTACGGCGAATTGATCAACCAGGTGTATCCCGAGGTCGACATCAAGCCGATCCATCACGTCGGCATCTCCTCGGGCGTGGTCGATGGGGCCTCGGCGATCCTGCTGGCGTCGAAGGACTACGCAGAGGCACATGGCCTGAAGCCGCGTGCCCGTATCGTCGCAATGGCGGAGACGGGCGACTGCCCCACCCTCATGCTCAACGGCCCGGTACCCGCGGCCCGCAAGGTGCTCGACAAGGCGGGGCTCACTGCCGACGATATCGACGTCTTCGAAGTGAACGAGGCATTCGCCGTCGTCGTCGAGAAGTTCATCCGCGACCTTGACCTCGACCGCGCCAAGGTCAATCCCAATGGCGGGTCGATCGCGCTCGGCCACCCGATCGGCGGCACCGGTGCCATGCTGATCGGCACTGCTCTCGACGAACTCGAGCGCACCGGCGGGCGTTACGGTCTCATCACGATGTGCGCGGCGGGCGGCATGGCCCCGGCCATAATCATCGAGCGCGTCTGACGGCGCAGTACAAGGAGCACCTAGTGGCGACCGAAGCCGACGAAAAGCCAATGGGAACGATCAGCAACCCCTTCAACATGCGTGACGAAAGCCCAACGCGGCAGGTCGGGCTGCGCATGACCATCGTGTCGCGGCTCCAGCGCAACAATTTCGACCGCAAGGTCGCCGCGCTCAACGTGACGCGCTCGCAGTGGGCGATGATTGCGATCGTGGCGCGCTATCCCGGCTCGACGCAGCGGACTGTCGCGGAATACCTGGAGATGTCGGAAGCATCCGCCGGTCGCCTGATCGACCGCCTCTGCGCAGAGGGGCTGCTGGAACGTCGCGACCGCCGCGACGACCGCCGTGCCCGCGCCGTGTACCTGACGGAACAGGCCCAACCGCTCCTCGAGAAACTCGGCACCATCGCGACTGAGAGCGAGCAGAAGATGTTTGCCGGTTTCTCCGAGGAAGAGGTCGATACCCTGCTCGATTTCATGACGCGCATCTACGAGAACGTCAGCCGGGGCTGAGGGCCTTTTACCACCCTGCTTCGTCGAGCAACCGGAACGACCTGCCATCATCCCAAAAAAAGAGGGCGACGCCATCCGGCGCCGCCCTCTTCTTCTTGAGAGTATCGCGAAAACTTACTTCGCGGCAGCAAGTTCCTTCTTCGACATCGAAGTGGTGACCTTGCCACCGGCGTCGCTGAGGCTCGAGGCCGGAACGGTCACGAGACGACCGTTGAGGATGACCTGCGGATTGCCGTCGGCAGTGACGCGATAGATCGGGGCAATGCGGTAGCCGTCGGCGGCATAGAGCATCTTACCGGCGTTGACCGAGACGGCACCGGCAGCGGCTTCCTCGGTGGCTTCGCGGACCTGGGTGGTCTCGGCGAAGGCAACGGCGGGGACCGAAGCGATGGCGGCGACAGCGACGAGCGTGGCGAACTTCTTCATGGCGTTTCTCCGAAAACTGCGAACCTGAACGGTCGGATTTATTTACTTACTAAGCTGGGTTAGTATTTTTTGAACACTCGGTCAATTGCGAAATTCGCATCTGAAAAAGCACTTTGAGCAACATCATCGCCTCTGCGGCATCTCGCCCGCCCAGCCCTTGCCCGTCATCAGAAACCATTGAAAAGCGGGGGCTTGCAGGCATGATCGTCGGCACGATGGGCCACCCGGTTGATCCCTCCCGGCTTTGCGCGCACACCGGAACTACAGGCGCAAACGGCGGAAAACCGGGGCGTCAGACAGAAAATCACGGGGATTGGCAGCAGATGTCGACAAAGGTCATGCAGGGCGTCCGCGTCCTCGAAGTGGCGCAGTTCACCTTCACGCCGGCGGCGGGCGCCGTCCTTGCCGACTGGGGCGCGGACGTGATCAAGATCGAGCATCCAGTGCGGGGCGACACCCAGCGCGGCTTCCTCAACATGGGCGGCGTCACGCTCGACCCGCTGCGTCACACGCTGTTCGAACACCCCAATCGCGGCAAGCGCAGTGTCGGCATCGACCTGTCCACGCCTGAAGGCCAGGAAGTGCTCTACGAACTGGCGAAGCAGTGCGACGTGTTCCTGACCAACTACCTCCCGCAGGTGCGCCAGAAGAACAAATTCGACGTCGAGCACATCCGCGCCGTCAATCCGAACATCATCTATGCACGCGGCTCGGCGCTCGGGAACAAGGGGCCGGAGCGCGAGGTCGGCGGCTTCGATGGCACCTGCTTCTGGTCGCGCAGCGGCATCGCCTATTCGATGACCCCCGAGGAACTGCCGGGACCGATTTCTCAGGGCATCCCGGCGTTCGGCGATTCCATCGGCGGCATGTTCATCGCCGGCGGTATCTCCGCCGCGCTGTTCCACCGCGAAAAGACCGGCGAGGCGGTAGAACTGGACGTCTCGCTTCTGAGCACCGCCGCCTGGGCTTCGGGCGCAGTGATCGCGCAGGTGGCCGAGACCGGGGTGCTGACGCGCAACCCGATGCCCGGCACCGGCGGCGCGGCGCGCAACCCGTTCATGGGCAATTACCAGACGAGCGACAACGGCACGATCAACTTGTGCACGATCTCGCCCACCGGCCACATTCGCAGCCTGTTCGAGCACCTCGGCGTGCCTGAAGCGGCCGACGATCCGCGTTTCTCCGAACCGCGCGCGCTGTTCGAGAACGCCGGCGCCGCCAGCGACATCCTCATCAAGGCCTTCGGTGCGCAACCCTTCGAATACTGGCGCCAGCACCTCAAGACGTTCTCGGGCCAGTGGGCACCGATCCAGAGCTTCCACGAACTGCTGACCGACGAGCAGGCCCTTGCCAACGACATGATCGTCGAGGTCGAAGGCGCTGACGGCGGCGCCCCGCTCAAGCTGGTGCGCGGCCCCGTGCAGTGGAACGGCGAGGCGGTGGAAACCACCCGTTCGCCGCAGGCCTCGGAACACACCGAGATCGTGCTCATGGAAATGGGCGTCGAATGGGACCGGATCGAGGAATGGAAGGCCAAGGGCGCGATTGCCTGAACGCCCTTCGACGATACTGCACCGGCACTTGGCCATGCGCCGCCTTGAACGGGGCATGGCCGAAGACATAAGTTCAGATGGTGCCACCAGCGCGAAACGCGCCCGTCGAGACAAGACGCACACAAGAGGACAAGGAACGCGAAATGAGACCTGGAACCCGCCTGAAGAGCGCAGCCTGCGACACCGAGGTCATGGTGATCCGTGCGGCCGACGGGCAGATCGAATGCGGCGGTGCGCCGATGGCTGAAACAAAGCCTGCCGAGGCAGCCCCCCTCGCTGCCGACTTCTCGGCCGGAACGCTGATGGGCAAGCGCTACGTCGATGCCGCCGGTCAGTACGAACTGCTTTGCGTGAAGCCCGGCAAGGGCTCGCTATCTGTCGATGGGCAGGCGCTCGTCGTCAAGGACGCCAAGCCGCTCCCCGCCTCGGACTGATACGCAAGGTAACCGGCGCTCCGATGAACATCGCTCTTCTTCTCGAAATGGCGGCCGAGGCCGCGCCCGACCGCGTCGGCCTCGTCTGCGACGGCAAGCGCTGGACTTATGGCGACCTCCTCGCCGCCGCGCGCGGCGCGTTCTCGATCATCCAGGACAGCGGCGCCGAATATGTCGCGCTCCTCGACGAAAGCAGCGAAGCGGCGGTGATCGCGGTCTTCGGCGCGGCGTTAGCCGGAGTGCCCTACTGCCCGCTCAATTACCGCCTGCCCGACGCCGACCTTGCCGCGCTACTGGGGCGCATCGCCCCGGCCCTCGTCATCGGCGACGAAGAGCGCGTTACGCGCATAGCAGGGGGTCAGGGCCATACGATCCTTTCGCGCGAGGAATTCACCCTCAAGGCGCAGGAAACCGTCCCTGCCGACGATGCGCGCGAATACGATCCGGGTGAGGGCGTGGCGATCCAGCTGTTCACCAGCGGCACCACGGCCGCGCCCAAGGCGGCGATCCTGCGCCATTCCAACCTGCTTGGCTATATCCTGGGCACCGTCGAGTTCGCGAGTGCCGACGAGGCCGACGCCGCACTGGTGGTCGTGCCGCCCTATCACATCGCAGGCATCTCGGCGCTGCTGTCCTCGATCTATGCCCAGCGCAAGATCGTCATGCTGCCCGCATTCTCGCCCGAGGGCTGGCTGGGCCTCGTCGAGGCGGAGGCGATCACCAACGCCTTCGTCGTGCCGACCATGCTGGCCCGCATCGTCGATGCCATGGACAAAGAGGCTGCAGATGGAGGCGCATTCATCCGGACCGCATCCTTGCGCGCCATCGCCTACGGCGGCGGCAAGATGCCGCTGGAGGTCATCCACAAGGCTCTCGAACGTTTCCCGGCGGCGGGTTTCACCAACGCCTATGGCCTGACCGAAACGAGTTCCACCATCGCCCTGCTCGGCCCCGACGATCACCGCGAGGCGCTCGCCTCCGAAGATCCGAAAGTTCGCGCCCGCCTGACCTCGCTCGGCAAGCCGATCCCGACGGTCGAGATCGAAATCCGGGGCGAAGGCGGCGAAGTCCTGCCACTCGGCGAGGCTGGCGAGATCTACGTGCGCGGCGAGCAGGTCTCCGGTGAGTACAAGGAAAAGAGCGCGCTCGATGCAGAAGGCTGGTTCCCCACGCGCGACGCCGGCTACATGGACGAGGACGGCTACCTGTTCCTTTCCGGCCGCGCCGACGACGTGATCGTGCGTGGCGGCGAGAACATGTCGCCGGGCGAGATCGAGGACGTGCTGCTCACGCACCCCGCCATCGCCGATGCCTGTGCTTGCGCAATCCCCTCGGTCGAATGGGGAGAGGCGGTAGGCATTGCCATCGTCACGCGCGACGGCTTCGAGGCTCCGGCAGAAGCCGAACTGAAGGACCTCGTCCGTTCACGCCTGCGCTCCTCGCGCGTACCGGAGAAAGTCGCCTTCTTGGCAGAGCTTCCCTACAACGAAATGGGCAAGCTGCTGCGCCGCAAGGTGAAGGAAGTCCTTGCCGGCTGACCACCTTCGCCCCGTTCTTGCGATCCCGCTGGCGCGGTGGGCAGACCGGCAGTTGCAGGCCATGACGACCGGGCATGGCCTGCCCCGGATCGATGGCGCGACGTTGATGGGCGAACGCGGGGCGAACGGCGGCTACACGATCACGGGCACGACTTCGGCCGGGCTGGGCGGCAGCAGGCTCATGCCTGCGCGTGACGGCGAATGGTTTGCGCTCACCCTGATCCGCGAGGTGGACCGCGAGCTGTTACCCGCGCTGTTCGGCGATGCTGCGATCGATACGGGCAACTGGGAGGCGATTGCTGCAGCCGTGCTGCGCCATGACGCCAGGGACCTCGTGCAGACCGGGCGCACGCTCGGTCTACCCGTCGCCCGTGTCGATGAAACTCCGGCATCGCCCGCAATCGATGTCATGTTGCGCGGCGAACACCGCTACAGGGCGGAGGCGCATCGGCCACTAGTATTGGATCTCTCCGCGATATGGGCCGGACCACTGGCGGGCCACCTGTTCTGGCAGGCAGGCATGGAAGTTCTGAAAGTCGAAAGCCTCACCCGCCCGGACCTGATCCGGCGTGACGATCCGGAGACCTTCGACCGGATCAACCAGGGCAAGGCCAGCCTCCTCGTCGACTTCGCCGACGATGCGCAGAAGGCGGCGCTTGTGGCACTGATACGGCGGGCGGACATCGTTATCGAATCCTCGCGACCACGCGCATTGCGGCATCTCGGTATCGATGCCGAAGCGCTGGTGCGCAAGACGCCCGGGCTGGTCTGGCTGTCTATCACCGGCCACGGAGGAAGCGGAGATCCCGCCGACTGGGTGGGCATCGGCAACGACTGCGGCGTGGCGGGCGGCCTGACCCGCGCAATGGCCGATGCAGGTGGCGGTATCGGCTACGTGGGCGACGCCATTGCCGACCCCCTCACCGGCATCGTCGCCGCGCGCGAAGGGCTTTCCGCCTGGCGCAGCGGCGTGGCCCAGCGGATCGGCCTGTCGATGAGCGCGATCTGCGCCATGGCACTCGCCGAGGAACGGGCGCATGATCGCGCGATGATCGACGCAGAACTATGCGCATGGGGACAGGCGATCGGCGCCCCCTTCCCTGCAGTGAGCCTGCGCCCACTGACCGCGCCGGTACGACCGATCGGCGCCGACACGGCGCACTATCTCGGTTCCTTCGCACGATGCTGATCCGGAATGCGGAGATATGGAGCACCCGGCGCGGCGACGTGCGGATCGAAGGCGCGCGGATTACATCGATCGGCACCCTGGTTCCCCGCTCCGGCGAGCAGGTCATCGACGCGCGAGGCGGATTGCTGCTGCCGGGGCTGCACGATCACCACATTCATCTTGCAGCGCTTGCCGCACAGCAATCCTCGATCTCCTGCGGGCCGCCCAATGTCGTGACTTCGGCCCAATTGGCGCAGGCCCTGCAGTCGCCCGGCACGGGATGGCTGCGCGGCGTCGGCTTCCACGAAAGCGTTCTCGACGGCGTGCTGCCCGATGCCGCGATGCTGGACGGCATAATCGCCGATCGTCCACTGCGCATGCAGCATCGCACCGGGCGAATGTGGCTGCTCAACTCGCGTGCGCTGGAAGAACTGCTCACGATCGCGGATGCGCCGCCGGGGCTGGAAAGGGAAGGCGGACGCTTCACCGGCCGCCTGTTCGAAGAGGACGCATGGCTTAGCCGCACGCTCGGAGGCACACTTCCCGATTTCGCGCAGACCAGCGCCCGGCTCGCCCGCTGCGGCGTTACCGGCATAACCGACATGTCACCGCGCAACGACCCCGGCGTGGCTCGACATTTCGCGCAGCAACGCGCTGACGGACGGCTCCTGCAGTCGTCGATGCTGGCCGGCGGCATTGCGCTGGCGGAACGTCTGCCTTCCGGATGCACTCTCGGCCCGCTCAAGCTGCATCTCCACGAGAACGCCTTGCCCGACTTCGACGAGGCTGTCGCTCTTGTGCGTTCCGGACATGCCCAGAACCGCGCGGTCGCGGTTCATTGCGTGACCGAGGTGGAACTGGTCTTCGCACTCGCCGTGCTCGAAGAAGCAGGCAGCGTCCGCGGCGACCGGATCGAACATGTGTCCGTGGCCTCTCCCGATCTCGTCTCACGCATGTGCGATCTCGGCCTGTCGGCCTGCGTCCAGCCCCACTTCATTGCCGAACGTGGCGACCGCTATCTGGCTGACGTCGACCCAAGGCATCGTCCGGACCTCTATCGCCTGCGCAGCCTCGCCACCGCAGGCCTGCCTCTCGCCGGAGGGAGCGACGCGCCTTATGGCGATGCCGATCCATGGAAATCCATCGCCGCCGCCGTCAACCGCCGCACTCCGAGCGGCGCAGTGATCGGCCCTGACGAACGACTGACGCCGGAAGCGGCTCTGGCGCTCTATCTTGCGGACCCGGCCGACTTCTCACGCCAACGCGCCGTTTCGGTAGGCGCCATGGCCGACTTGTGCCTCATGGACCGCCCATGGTCCGAAGTTCGCGCCCGCCTCGACAGGAGCGACGTAAGAATGGTGATCGCAGGCGGAAACCTAGTCCACCAGCGCATCGACGAGCCCCCACTCGAGCGCCTTCTGCGCGCTGATGCGTCGGCCTGACAGCACCATCAGGGCGGTCCGCTGACGCCCGATACGGCGAGTGAGCGAGACGCAACCTCCGGCGCCGGGAATGATTCCCATCATCAGTTCCGGCAGCTGGAACCACGAGCGGCGCGTTGCGGTGATTCGCGATGCGAACGCCGCCAGTTCGAGTCCCGACCCTACGCAGGCACCGTCGATCTCCGCCACGAAGCGATCGGCGCAGCGCAGCGCCTCGTTGGCGGGCAGCGTGCGACGCCGGATGGCATGCGCCGTCGCCGGGTCGAGGGTCGTGCCGAACTCATCAAGATCGGCGCCGAGGCTGAAGCAGCGCCCTGTCCCACGCAGCGTGACCGAGGTGATCGTGGTGTCTAGGTTCGCCAGCGCAAAAGCCTCATGCAGCGCATCACGCATCGGCCGGTCGATCGCATTGCCTGCATCCGGGCGGTCGAGCGTCACCGTCACGGCATCGCCTTCGCGGGTCAGCAGAACGGCACCCGGCGCGCGTCGGTCCGCCGCCCGCACCCGCCCGGCCTGCCATTCGCGGTGCTCGCTGCTTCCCTGCAACGCCGCGTAGGCCAGCGACTCGGCCACGAGGCCATCTTCCAAACTCAGCGAAGGCAGCAGGCGCAGCAGTTGTACCAGAGTCGCCGCAGCGATCGGGCGGGCTTCGACCGCTTTGCGGATTTGTCTCACGTCAAAGCCAGCCTCGACAAAAGTATCCAACTTTACCAAGGTTTCGTGCCGCTTTCCCGTCGCGATCACGGGCCAGGGCGGCAGGCTCAGATGGTCGAAGTCAGGTGACAAGCTATCACCGTCGATGAACGTTATCGGCTCGGCCAGCGCGGATCCGCCAGAGACAAGGTCAGTCGCAGGAACGGTCAAACCGCTTAGTCCCAGCCTCTTCATACAACTCCTGCGTGATTCTCGATCGTCCCGTACAGGCATGAACCGCCCTGAATGCATTGACCAGCCCCCCGCCGCCCGACACGGTTTAGCGACCTTTTCCACACGGCGAACTCGGCTTGACCGGCGGAAAACCGTACTCGCCTCTCTTTCGATGTTCGTATACGAAAACGATGCTTGATGAACAGCGTTGTTGATGCTAACCAAAGTCAGCAAAAAACGAGAATGACTCAGTTATCTGGGATACGACTCGGGGATTGAGGCAAGCTCGACGCTAACGATCGAGTTCATCAACCACGCGAGAGGGAAGGAGAGAGACCTCATGGCTGGCAAGGCAACGTCATCGAACAAGGCAAAGATCGCACGCCGCGTGATCGAGGTACTGGAGTACTTCGACGACGCACACCGCGAAGCGACCGTCATGGACATCGTGCGTCGGTACAACCGGCCGCAGTCGAGCACCTCGGAACTGCTTTCGAGCCTCGTCGAGCTGGGTCTGCTGCACAAGGATCCCTACTCGCGCGCCTACAGCCTTACCCCTCGCGCGGCGCTGATCGGCACTTCCGGCCAGCCCGAGCTGGTGCGTGACGGCCGCATCGTGCGCCTGATGGACCGCCTCGTCGCGCAGACCGGGCTTTCGGTGGCGCTGCACTCGATGGTCGGGCTCGACGCCCAGATCGTGAACTGGCGCCACGGCCCGCGCGCACCTGCCGCCACCCGCGAACTGGCCGGCGGCGTCAAGGAACCGCTGGCCCGCAGCGCACCGGGCTGGTTGATGCTGTCCACCGTCACCCGTCAACGCTGCGAAGGGATGGTGCGCCGCCTCAACGCCGAAGCGGCCGAGCAGGACAAGTTCGCATTCTCGGAAATGATGTCCCGCATCGATGCCTGCCGCGATCCTCGCCACCTGTTCGGACCGGCCGGCTTCGCCACCGGCGCCGATGCGCTGAGCGGCCTCGTCCCGCGCCAGCCCGAGGGGCACCCACTGGTCGTCAGCATCGTCTACGGCAAGGATGACAAGGTGAACCCCGAAGCGCTGTTCCAGTGCCTGAGCGACGCCATGCGCGCCTGCCTGCCGGATCCGGTGGCCCAGCATCACCAGTCGACGGTCGAGCAGTTCTCGCACGCCGCCTGATCCACAACGATCCCAACGGGAAAAGGCCTCGCGAGATACCTCGCGGGGCCTTTTCTTTGTGCGCTGTCCGAACGTCCCGGGTGTGCTCCGGGACGTCTACTTCCGCGCGCTTACGGCTGCCTCATGCCTCCTGCCCGGCCATGCGGCCGAGGCGGTCGGAATCCTCGTGGCGCATGAACATCTTCATGATGTCGCCAGAGGTTACCGGACGCACATCGCCTTCCTCCAGCGGCCGCTCGCCAAGCGAGGACTTCGGCGTGACATCCACGCCCTCGGCCGCCGCCCTGGCGCGCAGTGCGCCGACGGTGAGGTCGGCCTTGGCATGGTGCCTGAACGGATCGAAGCGGAACCAGCGCATCGCATTGCCGTGCGTGATCTTGTCGATCTGCGCGTCCGTCAGGTGGTTGATCGTGGGCCACAGCCTCTCCGGCACTTCCGGCCAGAGCGTATCCGAGTGCGGATAGTCACACTCGTAGGCAATGTTGTCCTCACCGATGAAGCCGATGTTCTGCAGGCCGAAGGCGTCGTCGATGAAGCAATTCAGGAAGTGGCGCCTGAACATCTCGCTCGGCTTCAGGTCCTGAAAGCGCGAATGCGTCCAGTACTTGTGACGCGAGTTGGAAAAGTCCGCCCGTTCGGTGAAGTAGGGCACCCAGCCGATCGAGCCCTCCGACAGCGCGATGCGCATGTCCGGATACTCGTGCAGCGCCTCCAGTTGCAGCCAGTCCGACGCGGCATAGGCGATCGTCATCGGCATCGTCGAGATCCACGCCTCGATCGGGGTTTCCATCGAGGCGTGGGGCGCCGGATTGCCTCCGCCGATGTGGATGCAGATCGTCATGTCGAGTTCGGCGATCGCCTTGTAGAACGGCTTCCAGTATGCGTTGTGGATGCTGGGCAGGCCCTGGCAGGTCGGGTTCTCGCTGATCGATACGGTATGACAGCCCTTGGCGCTGACCCGCTTCAGTTCGGCGATCGTCGCGTCCATGTTCCATGTCGGCAGGATGGCGCAGGGGATGAAGCGTCCCGGATGCGCGCCGCACCATTCGTCGATGTGCCAGTCGTTGTAGGCGCTGACGTGCTTCACCGCGAGGTCGCGGTCCGGTACCCGGTGCAGGCGCCCTCCGGCGAAGTCGAACACCGAACCGAAGTTGAGCGAAGCCGCAACGCCGTTGACGTCCATGTCTTTCACGCGCTCGTCCACCATGTAGACGCCGTCACGCAGTTGGTCGAGTGAAGTGGGCTCCATGCCGTATTCCTCGAAGGGGCGCCCGACCACGGCATTGAGCGCAACCGAAGCGAAGCTCTGTCCCTGATAGACCCAGACGTCCTTGCCGTTCTCGTCCTTGACCATCTTCGGCGCGGATTCGAGCAGTGCACCGGACAAGTGGTTCTGGAACATGTCGGGCGGTTCGCTGATGTGGTCATCGACGCTGATGATGACCATGTCGTTCATTTCCATCTCTCGTCTCCCGTGAGTGCGTTCGCCGGTGCTTCGTCCCGCTTGTCTTTTGCCGGCGAGACTATCGTTCCCACGCCCCACTAGCCACACGCGCGCCCGAGCCATCGCTTGCACGATAGGCGCTCCCACACGGGGGTCCGCATCGTGCCCGCGATTGCCGCCGGGGCTGGATTGAACGCCCTTCCAACCTGTGTTCAGGACCAATGGTGAAGGAAAACGATAAGCTCCGGGAAAGCCTGCCATGAACTTCGATCTCACTGACGAACAGGAAATGATGCGCGACACCTTCGCGCGCTTTCTCGACGAGCATTCCAGCACCGTGCGCGTTCGCAAGGCGCAGGAGAGCGACGGCTTCGATGCGGCGCTGTGGAGCGGTCTGGCCGAACTCGGCGCCTTCGCCATGCGCGTGCCGGAGGATGCGGGCGGCATGGACCTGGGCCTGTTCGACGCGGCGCTGCTGATGGAAGAGGCCGGGCGCACGCTCGTCTCCGGCCCGCTGGCCGAAACGCTGGTGGCGGCGCGCCTGCTCGGCCAGCTTGGCGGCCAGGACGGCCTCCTCGAAGCAGCCATCGGCGGCGAGGCGGTCGTGACGATCGCCATGCACGATGCTGCGCAGCGATCGAAGCAGTGGGTAGCCGGCGGAGCGGTGGCGAAGGCGGTCGTCGCGCGGCGCGGCCCGGACATCGTGCTGGTCACGCCGGCGGGTGCGAAGGCCGAGCCCAACCTCGCCACCACGCCGATCGCAGAGATCGATCTTGAGGCAGGCGAGACGATCGTGCTTGCCTCCGGCGAGGAAGCGCTCGCCCTGTTCGCCGCCGCGCTGGAGGAGTGGAAGCTCTATATGGCGGTCGCGCTCTCCGGCATCGGTCGGCAGGCGCTGCAGATGGCGGCCGTCTATGCGGGTGAGCGCAAGGCGTTCGGCCAGCTCATCGGCACCTTCCAGGGCATCTCGCACCCCCTCGCCGACCTGCTGTGCGACATCGACGGCGCGAAGTTCCTCGCATGGAAGGCGATCCGCGACATCTACGACAACGCCGACGAGGCCGCCGCAACGATCTCGCTCGCCTACTGGTACGCCTGCGACGCCGCGGCACGATCTGTGGCGCAGGGCCTGCACACTTTCGGCGGCTACGGCTTGTCGAACGAGTACGACGTCCACCTCTACAACCTGCGCGCAAAGGCATGGCCGCTGGTCGCAGGTGATCCCGCACTGGCGCTGGAGGAGGCCGGGCGCCGCCTCTATGCGGGGGAGACGGTCGCCCTGCCCGCCTCGGGCGACGTGCCGCTCGACTTCGACCTGGGGGACGAAGCCCGGCAAGTCTGCGGCGAGATCGCCGAACTGTTCGCCACCAAGGTCACGGCCGAGCAGAAGGCGAAATTCCACTACTCCTGGGAAGGCTACGTGCCCGAGGTCCACAAGATGCTGGCCGAGCATAACCTGCTGTTCCCCGGCCTGCCCGAGCATCTCTCCGGCCGCAACATCACTCCTTACGCACGCATTGCCGCGATGGGCGAGATGGAGCGACAGGGCTACAATACGCCGGGCGCCAATGTCGCGGCGATGGTGGCGATGATGATCGACAAGTACGGGTCGGACGAACTCAAGGCCGAGGTTCTGCCCAGGATCGTCGGCGGCGACGTGTTGTGCTCGCTGGGCTATTCAGAGCCTTCGTGCGGCTCGGACGTCTTCGCTGCACAGTGCAAGGCGACGCAGCTGGAAGACGGCTCCTGGCGCATCGACGGCACAAAGATGTGGACCAGCGGCGCGAACCTTTCGAGCTATGTGCTGATGCTCACGCGCACCAACCCCGACGTAGCGAAACACAAGGGCCTGACGATGTTCATCGTCCCCCTCAAGACCGAGGGCGTGACGGTGCAGGCCGTCCACACCTTCCAGGACGAGCGCACCAACATTACCTTCTACGATGGCGTGGTGATCCCCGATGCCTGGCGCCTCGGCGAGATCGACGGCGGCACCAAGACGATGAGCGCAGCGCTGGAACTGGAGCACGGCGGCGGATTTTCCAAGGTCATGAAGGCGATGATCGAGGCGGCCGAAGAAGTAACCCGCGAACTCGGCATCGACGGCGAGGTGCGCACCCAGTGCCGCCTTGCCCGCAGCGTGGCGCACTTGTGGATTTCGGACATGCTGACGTACCGCGCGCAGTGGTCCAGCATCGAGAAGAAGCCGAACCACGCCTTTGGGCCGATGTCGAAGATGTACTCCTCCGAGAAGTTCCTCAGCGACAGCCGGGACCTGCTCGATCTGACCGCGCCGCTCTCACTTTCCAAGCGCGAGGGGGCAGTCGCGCTGCTCAACCAGTGTTACCGTCACGCGGCGGGCACGACGATCTACGGCGGCACCAGCGAAGTGCACCGCTCGATGGTCGCCGAACGCGGACTCGGTCTGCCGCGGACGCGGGGGTGACCCTTCGACAAGCTCATAGTGAGCGGAGGCAGTGCAGGAAACTCCTCCGCTCAGGCTGAGTTTGCCGAAGCCACTGCAGGCCAACGCCAAGATCCAAAAGGACAAAAAAATGACCGAAGACGCACCGCACCTGCTGACCGAGGAAGTCGACGGCATTCTCGTGGCGACGCTCAACCGGCCGGACAAGCTCAACGCCATCAGCCGCGAGATGATGGACCTGCTCACCGAAGCAGTGCTGCGGCTACGCGAGCGGGCGGACCTCAAGGTCATGCTGATCCGCTCGGCCGGGCGTTACTTCAGTTCGGGGGCGGACTTGCGCGGCGGCAACCGCAACATCGCGTCGGAAGCGAACGTGGCGGCGAACTCCGCCAGCAAGGTGCGCGAGAACCACCGCCTCAACCTCAACAACATGCAGCAGCTCTGGGACGAGATGGAGCACGTCGAGAAGCCCATCGTCGCAGCGCATCACGCCATGTGCGTGGGCGGCGGGCTGGAGATGAGCCTTTCGTGCGATTTCCGCCTTGCGGCGAAGAGCGCGGCCTATGCCTTCCCGGAAGGGTTGTTCGGCGTTCTGCCCGCATCGGGCGGAGTCTCGCGGCTGACGCGGATCTGCGGCCCGCACTGGGCGCGCTGGCTGATCATGGCCAACAAGCCCGCCAGCGCCGACATGGCCTTCACCATGGGGCTCGTCCATCAGGTCTACGAGGACGCGGAGTTCGAGGCGGAGGTGATGGACTTCTGTCGGCACCTGGCAAAGCAGAACGGCGAGCAGATGGGCGCTGCCAAGGTGGCGATCGAACTCTGCGCCGAAGTCGGTCGCGATTCCGCGCGCCATGTCGAGCGCATGGCGAACAGCGGGCTGATGCTGAACCCCGACTACATCAAGGGCATGGAAGCCTACCTCAAGGGCGTAGGCGGCAAAGGCAAGTAAGGCCAGGTCCTCCCCCGGCGGGGGAGGATTTATCGGCGCGCATCGCTGATCGCGAATTCCATCAGCCTTGCCCCCGGCACCAGATAGCGATCCTCGCTCAGTTCCGGCTCGATGCCGACGAGCTTGCGCAGTTCACGGTCGGTCACCAGTGTCACTGAACGCTCGATACCGATCATCACCATCGTCGCCATCGAAGTATGTGGTCCGAGACCGACCGGCTCGTCGCTCATCTGCCGCACCAGCAGCGCGATGATCGGACGGCTGCTGCGGATACGATGCGCCATCATGCGCCCGTCCTGCTGGTCAGCCAGCGCATTGCGCAAGTGCAGCAGCCGCGAATGCCTTGCCCAGAAACCATGGTAGGCACGCACGAAGGCATAGCAGCGCGCGTAAAGTTCCTCGTCCGGCCAGCGCTCACGCACCAGCGAGAGGTAATCATCCTCCGCCGTCGCCATGACCGGGTCGAGCACCGCCAGCAGCAGTTCGGTCATGTCGGTGAAGTAATTGTATACCGAGGTCATGCCCAGCGACGCCCCACGCGCCACGCGGGCGAGCGTCACCGGCTCCTCCGAATCCTCGATCAGTTCGATTGCCGCAGCCAGGATACGCTCGCGCGTTACCCTGCCCTTGCGGCCGAGGCGCTGCCCGTTGAGGTTGTGGCTGACCGCCGCGCAGGCCGTGGCAACTGCCGCCGCAAGTGCCGGCGGCAGTGTCGCAAGGTGCTCCGTCTCTGCAACCTCTCCGGGCATCGCGCCTCAGGCGGCTTCCACTTGCCCGACCGGCCAGGCGAGCAGCTTGACGTCGGTAAATTCCTCGATGCCTTCGACGCCCCATTCGCGGCCCATGCCGCTGGCCTTGAAGCCCCCGAAGGGGATGTCGCCGGCGATGCACATGCCGTTGTTCACGCTCATCGAGCCGGTGCGCACCTTGCGCGCGATGTTGATCGCGCGGTCGTGGCTGCCCGAGACGCCGCCCGAAAGTCCGTAGGAACTTTCGTTGGCGATGCGGATGGCATCCTCATCGTCCTCGTAGGGAATGACAACCAGAACGGGGCCGAATATCTCTTCCTGAGCGATGCGCATGTCATTGGTAACGTCCACGAAGCAGGTCGGCTCCACGAAATATCCGCCGCCCTTGTCCGGGCGGATGTTGCCGCCTGCAAGCAGGGTCGCGCCTTCCTGCTGGCCGAGGTCGATGTAGCTCTTCACACGCTCCATCTGCCGCTTCGACACGACCGGCCCCATGATGTGCGCCGGGTTTTCGACATCGCCCCAGTTGTCGCCGAAGTTGCCGTAGGCACCCTTGAGAATGGCCTTGGCCTCCTCGTAGCGGCTGCGGGGCACCAGCAGGCGCGAATGGACGGCGCAGCCCTGCCCGGCGTGGAAGACCAGCATGGTCATGCCCACGTCCATCGCGAAGTTGGGCGCATCGTCGAGCACAATCTTGGCCGACTTGCCGCCCAGTTCGAGGAACACCCGCTTCAGCGTCGGCGCGCCCTGCTCCATGATGCGCTTGCCGACGCCGGTGGAACCGGTGAACGAGATCAGGTCGACACGCGGATCGGTAACCAGCATCTCGCCTGCCAGCGCCGCGTCGGCGCCGAACACGACATTGATGACGCCATCCGGGAAGCCTGCCTCGGCTGCCAGCTCACCGAAGATCGCGCCCATGCCCGGAGTATCCGGCGCCGGCTTGAGGATCACCGTGCAACCGGCCAGCAGCGCTGCCACGACCTTGCCGATGTTGACGTAGAGCGGCACGTTCCACGGCGTGATGGCGCCGACGACGCCCACCGCCTCGCGCACGCCGAGGCGCTTGTGGATCATGCCGAAAGCCGGTTTCTCACCGTAGTCCTTCTCCCACTCGAGCTTGTCGAACACGGCCATGTAATCGTCCCAGCCGTCGATCGCCATGCCGACATGGGCGCGGCCCACGGCGCCCTGCGCCGCTCCGGCCTCATGGATCGCCAGTTGTGCCAGGCGGGGGCGTTCACGCTCGAACAGTTCGCGATACTTCTTGACCAAGGCGACGCGCTTTTCGACGTTGGTGGACCAGTCGGTCTCGTCGAAGGCGCGGCGGGCGGCGGCGATCGCTTCGTTCACGTCGGCGGCAGTGGCGTCAGCCGCCTTGCCGACGGGCTCGCCGGTCCATGGGCTGATAACGTCGAAAGTAGCGCCTCCGGTGGCATCGCGCAGCTTGCCGTCGATATAGAGCCGGGCTTCGGGAAGAGTGGTCATGTCATGTCCTTCAAGAGAGGGTCAGGCCCGGATGGTCAGATCTTGCGCGCGCCGATCGAGACGTGGCTGACGCGCACGTCTGGCGGCAGGTCGATCACCGCGCGGAACACGGAAGTGGGCGACGCGGAATGCGAAACCGGCCGCGCGCGCAGGTCCAGCCCGTTCTTCGCGCAGCCCATGTGGAACCGCATGGCGGCATCGCGGTCCCAGTTCGGCGAGGACTTGCCGTCATCGTACATCGGCCCGGCGCGCAGCAGGGCGACGCGGATCCCGGATTCCTCCAGTTCCGCCTCCAGCGCGGTTGTGAACATCTCCAGCCCCGCCTTGCTCGACTGGTAGAGCGAGAGCATCACGAACGGCACAGCGACGGACTCGCTGCCCACGTTGATGATCAGGCCGCCGCTCTCCATCATCGGGATCGCCGCACGGCAGCAGTAGATCGGCCCCTTGAGATTGGTGTTCAGGATGCTGTCGATCTGCTCGTCGGTCGCCTCGGCCACGGTGAATGGCTCGTAGATTCCGGCATTGTTGATCAGGACATCGATCTTCGGATGCGTCTCGGCGATCTGCGCGAAGGCGGTGCTTACCGAGCCCGCATCAGCGACGTCGCATTCGATCGCCAGGGCCGGCCCGCCCAGTTCGTCCGCAAGGGCCTGCACCTTGGACAAGGTGCGGCCGAGCAGGATCACGGTTTCACCCTCACTGGCGAAACGCTGCGCCAGAGCCTTGCCGAGGCCTGCTCCGGCACCTGTGATGACGATGGTCTTGCCCACGCTTCCTCCGCTCCCTTCGCCGCCCGCTACATGCAGGTCGGCTGCTTCGGAGAGTACCATAGCGGCTCGCTCTGGCCCCGCCTATCGCCGGACGACGCGCCCCAGCGATTACATCAGAGTGATGGCGCCCGGCTGCCGATGTCGGAACCGGGCCGCTCGATCTCGAGGATCAGCCGCGTCAGCACCTGCTCGGCGATTCTCCACCCTCCGGGCGTGCGCACGCAAGTCTCGTGATAGTGGCCATAGCCGGTGAGCGCGAAGTCGTCCTTGATGACCCGGTCCTGCATCGCCCATACTACTTGCGCCCGGTCGCCGAAGATGGCGATCTCGGGCGAATGGATCTGGTGCGCGGTCCGGGCATTCGCCAGCGCCTCGCTGACCTGCGCGACGAAACGGTCGCGGCCCTGCTCCCGGATGCCGCCGCTGGCTGTCGTGTCGAGCACGCAGTCCTCGGTGAAAAGCTGTTTCCAGCCCTCCCAGTCCTTCGTGTCGAGCAGGCGACAATAGGCGGCCTTGAGGTTGCAGAGGGCGAGCCAGTCGGCGAAGTCGGGCTCGCCCACCGCTCAGGCGTCCGCCAGCCGTTCCGCTGCCAGCTTGCGCAGTTCGGCGGTCTTGATCTTGGCGCTGCCGGTAGTCTTGAGATCGTCCTCGGCGACGAAGAGGATGCGGCGGGGCAGCTTGTAGCTGGCCAGCTTCTCCTTCGCGAAATCGCGGATCGCCTCGGGACTGGGGCTGGTTCCCTCGACCGGCACGATGCACGAGACCACGAGTTCGCCCAGCAGTTCGTCGGGCACGCCCACCGTCTGCGAGACCTTCACTTCCGGATGCGCGCGGATGACCTCGTCGATCTCCAGCGGGGAAACGTTCGCGCCGCCGGTCTTGATGATATCGTTGAGGCGGCCTTCCCAGAACAGGCGGCCCTCTGCGTCCACATAGCCCCCGTCTGCAGTGCGCAGGAAACCGTCGCCGTCGGTCGAATCGCCCAGCGGGATGCCGAGGTAGCCGAGCATCACCGTCGCCCCCTTCACCGCGATCTCCCCGCGTTCACCCAGCGGCATGGTCGCGCCGGTGAGCGGATCGACGATCTTGATCGTGGAGCCCGCCGTCGGGATCCCGTGGGACTTGCCCGCGACAGCCTCGGGCGTGCCGGCGGGGAAGACCGTGATGAGCGTGAATGTCTCGGTATTGCCGTAAGCCTGTCCGGGCTCGCGCCAGGTGGTCGATACGGTGGGCTGGCGGGCGATCGGCATGTTCGCATCGACGTAGACCAGCGACGACAGGTCGACGTCGCGATAGTTCGGCGCGGCCTCCAGCTGCGGCCACTGATGCGGCCAGGCGAGCGCCATGTTGGCCCGCTCCGCCGCCATGAGGTCAAGTGCCTCGGCCGCGTCGAACCAGCGCTGCAATACCAGCGTGCCTCCGCGCGACAGCGTGCCGCCGAGCGCCGATGCGAAGTTGCCCGACCAGAAGAAGCCGTTCGCCGACCACGTCCGGGCAGGCAGGTCGTCACGGATGGCGTACCACTGCGGCCAGCGCCAGAGCTGCAGGCACACGCCGCGGTGGGCGCTGAGAATACCCTTGGCCTTGCCGGTCGAGCCCGAGGAGAACAGCAGGATGCCGGGGTCCGACGGCGCCACCGCATCGCTCGCCGCAAGGACGAGGTCTTCGGCCACGTTGCGGCCGCGCGCGGCAAAGGCTGCGAAACCCTCGATCATGCCGAAGGCCTCTTCGCCGTCGATCATCGCGGCGTAGCGCAGGAACGGGAACTTGCGCGAAGCGAGCGTGCCGGGCTCGGCGGTCAGGACCTCGGGCTCCAGCCCGGCCAGCATTTCGGCGAAGTCCTTCCTGAGCACCGAGCGATCCAGCAGCAGCACCGATACGCCCGAGGCCTTGAGCACCACTTCCAGTTCGGCAGGCGTGAAGAACGTGCTGATCGGCGTAGCCACGCAGCCCGCAAGCGCCGCGCCGAAGACGGCGGACAGGAACTCCGGCCGGTTGGTCATCAGCACACCGACGCGCGTGCCCTTCCCCGTGCCCAGCGCGATGAGCGACTTCGCCACCTCCAGCGAGCGGGCGTAGAGATCGTCATAAGTCCAGCGCACGGCTTCACCATCAAGGTGGATCACCGCCGCCTCGCGCGGGCCATAGCGTCCGGCGATTTCGCGCACGTAGCCGCCCAGCGTGAGCGCGCCTATGCCCTGCTCTTCGCCGAGCGGAATGCCGTGGACCACGGAGAGACCGTCCACCACCTTGACCGAACCCGTCATGCCATCCTCTTCGTTATGGTGAAGCGGCGGACTCGCGGCCCGCCGCCTTTCACGGTCAAGCGTTCACGTCGACGATGAAGCGGCCCTTGACCTCGCCCGACATGAACTTCTTCGCCGCTTCCACCGCGTCGCCGAGGCCGATGGTCTGGCCGATGGTGTCGAGCGCGGCAGGGTCGAGATCCTTCGCCAGACGGTCCCATGCCTTCAGACGCTTAGCCTTAGGCGCCATGACGCTGTCGATGCCGAGCAGTGCCACGCCGCGCAGGATGAAGGGCATCACGGTCGCGGGAAGGTCCGCGCCCTGCGCCAGCCCGCAGGCGGCAACCGCGCCGCCGTACTTCGTCTGCGCGCAGGCATTGGCGAGGGTGAAGCTGCCCGCCGTGTCGACCACGCCCGCCCAGCGCTCCTTCTGGAGCGGCTTGCCCTTTTCGGAGAGTTCAGCGCGGTCGATGATCGTCTCAGCGCCGAGGGCCTTGAGATAGTCCGCCTCGCCCGGCTTGCCGGTGAGCGCGGCGACCGAATAGCCCAGCTTCTTGAGGATCGCGATGGCAACCGAACCTACACCGCCGGTCGCGCCGGTGACCAGCACCTCGCCCTGATCCGGGGTCACGCCCCAGTCCACCAGCGCATCGACGCAAAGGGCGGCGGTGTAACCCGCCGTGCCGATCGCCATCGCCTGCGCCGGAGTGAAGGCCGAAGGCAGCGGCACCAGCCAGTCGCCCTTGAGCCGCGCCTTCTGCGCCAGGCCGCCCCAGTGGACTTCACCAACGCCCCAGCCATTCAGGACGACGGTGTCGCCGGCCTTCCAGTCGCCGTGGCTGCTCTCGGTCACGGTGCCGACGAGGTCGATGCCGGGCACCATCGGGAACTTGCGCACGACCGGCGAGGCGCCGGTGATCGCCAGGCCGTCCTTGAAGTTGAGCGTCGAGAAGGCGACGTCGATGGTCACATCGCCTTCGGGCAGCGCGCTTTCGTCGAGCTGCTGAAGGCCGACGGCCTGGCCCTGTTCGGTCTTGTCGATGACGATGGCGGAAAACATCTCTGGCGAACTCCCTCTTCGGCCCGATACGGGGTCGAACTCGCCTGCCGTGCTGACGGGTTCGGACCCCATGCGTCAATGCCGGTGGGACATGGCATCGCGGAGGCGAAATGGAAGTGGCTCGCCGAGGGGGCTTCGACAAGCTCAGCCTGAGCGGGAATTGAGAGATTTACGCTACGTCAGCTCACCCTGAGCTTGTCGAAGGGTCAGGCACGGCCTGTCGAAGCCCCCTCGCGCTGACCTCGACCGCGAGACTACGCAGCCCCATCTTCCGCCGCCAGCCGCGCCGCCACTTCGGGAAAGCGCGAGGCGTTCATCGAGCCGTACATCGAGAGGCGCAATATCTCGTGGCTGAAGCGCTTGGTCAGCGCGTTGCGCTCCTCCTCGTTCGCGGCATGGGAGCGCGCGAAAATCGGCCAGAAGAACACGCCTGCAAGGTTCATCACCGAGAAGACTTCGGCATCGATCCCCGGCATCGCCAGCCTGGTATCGGCGAAACGCTGGAGCGATCCCGCATACTCACGCCAGAAGGGATCCTGACTGGGATCCGGCGAGGCCAGCACCTGCTGCAGCCAGACGCGGCAGATCTCAGGGTTCTCCATGGCGAAATCGCACAGGCGGTCGGTCAGCGCGGCGGTATCGACTTCCTCGACGCGGCGGTCGCCGATCGTCTCGGGATCGCCGAACACGGCACGGAACAACTTGTCGGAGACCCATTCGATCGTCGCCTCGATCAGCTTCTCGCGCGTTTCGAAATGCTGGTAGGCCGTGCCGCGATTGACGGCCGCAAGATGCGCCACCGCAGACAAGCTGACCCCCTCAAGCCCGTCCTTTGCAAGAAGATTGCTGGCTGCCTCGAGGATCGTCTCGCGCGTTGCGATCGGGTCCCTGACCCTGCGCCTGGTCCTCGCTTCCATGTCTGCCCCTGATTACCCGGAAAAGGGGGCGGCTATAGCGGGGGCGTCACTGAACAGCAATGTTGACCGGGATGTGATCCGCAATCGATCGCAAGATGCCGTGGGGGCGGTTTAACGTCAAAGCAATGTCTGCGTCAGACCGCCCGTCATCCCAGCGAAGGCTGGGACCGCTGGCGGCCTGACGAGAGCTTGCGTCGAGGCTTCGGCGAATGACGCTGCGGCCTGACGCAAGCTTGCACGATGGTCACAGCAGTCCCAGCTTTCGCTGAGATGACGACGCATTGGGCGAATGACGGGGCCGCGCTCAAACCAGCGCCGCGACCTCGCGCAGCACCATCTCGGCATGTTCCTTCCGGCAGATCAGCAGGTCGGGCATGTAGACGTCGCTCTGGTTGTAGACGAGCGGCGAACCGTCGATCCGCGAGACGTGCAGCCCCCAGCCGAGCGCCACGGCGGCCGGCGCGCAGCTGTCCCACTCGTACTGCCCGCCCGAGTGCAGGTAGATGTCCGCCTGCCCCAGCACGATCGCCATCGCCTTGGCCCCGGCCGAACCCATCGGCACCAGTTCCGCGCCGATCGTCTCGGCAACGCTGGTGGCCTCCTTAGCAGGGCGAGTGCGGCTGACGACCATGCGCAGCTTTTCCGGCGCGGGCGGAACCTCGCCCGGCTGGTCTGAGCGCAGCACGAGGTCTGCTCCCGGCAGCGCCACCGCGCCCAGCACCGGCACGCCGTCCACCGCAAGGCCGACATGGACCGCCCAGTCCGCGCGCTCCTCGCCATACTCGCGGGTGCCGTCCACCGGATCGACGATCCACACGCGGCTCATGGAAAGGCGCTCGGCGTTATCCTTCTCCTCTTCGGAGAGCAGACCGTCATCCGGGCGCTGTTCGCGCAAGGCGTGGCAGAGGAACTGGTTGGCGGTCTGGTCGCCCGCCTTGCCCAGCGCCTTGCCCCCGAACAGGCCGGAGCCGCGCACGCTGAGGAGGATCTTGCCCGCCTCATCCGCCAGCTTCGCTGCGAGATCGCCGTCGGTATAGGCCATCAGGCGTCTCCCAGCAGGGTGTTGACGATGAGTTCAGCGGCTTCCTCCGGCGAGATCACTGTCGTGTCGATCCGCACCTCGGGATTGCGCGGCGCCTCGTAAGGGCTGTCGATGCCGGTGAAGTTCTTCAGTTCACCGGAACGCGCCTTCTTGTAGAGGCCCTTGACGTCGCGCGCCTCGGCGACCTTCAGCGGGGTGTCGATGAACACCTCGATGAACTCGCCCTCGGGCAGCATCGCGCGCACCATCTCGCGGTCCGCCTGGAACGGCGAGATGAACGCGGTGATGACGATGAGCCCCGCGTCGGTCATCAGCTTCGAGACCTCGCCCACGCGGCGGATGTTCTCGATGCGGTCGGCCTCGGTGAAGCCCAGATCCTTGTTCAGACCGTGGCGCACGTTGTCGCCGTCGAGCAGGAACGTGTGCCGGTTCATCCGGTGCAGTTTCTTCTCGACCATGTTGGCGATCGTGGACTTGCCCGAGCCCGAAAGACCGGTGAACCACAGCACGGCGGGCTTCTGGTTCTTGAGGCCCGCGTGCTGCTTGCGGTCGATGTCGACGGCCTGCCAGTGGACGTTCTGCGAACGGCGCAGCGAGAAGTTGAGCATGCCCGCCGCGACGGTGGCATTGGTCATCTTGTCGATCAGGATGAAGCCGCCGAGCGTGCGGTTATCGGCATAAGGCTCGAAGACGACCTGCTTGTCGGTGGTCAGTTCCGCCACGCCGATGGCATTGAGGTCCAGCGTCTTCGCTGCCATGTGCTCCATGGTGTTGACGTTGACGGTGTACTTGGGCTCGGCCACGGTCGCGGAGACTTGCTGCGTGCCCAGCTTGAGCCAGTAGGCGCGACCGGGGATCAGTGCCTCGTCGGCGAGCCATACGATCGTCGATTCGAACTGGTCGGCGGTCTGCGGCGGATTGTCGGCGACCGAGATGACCGAGCCGCGCGAGCAGTCGATTTCATCTTCGAAACACACCGTAACCGACTGGCCAGCAACGGCTTCGTCGAGATCGCCGTCATAGGTAACGACGCGGGTGATCGCGCTGGTCTTGCCCGAGGGCAGGACGCGGATCTTGTCGCCCGGCTTGACGCTGCCCGTCGCGATGAGGCCCGAGAAGCCGCGGAAGTCGAGGTTGGGACGGTTCACCCACTGCACCGGCAGGCGGAACGGCTTGTCGGCATCGACCGAGGAGAGAACCTCGACGGTTTCGAGGTGCTCCACCAGCGTCGGCCCCTTGTACCAGGGGGTATTGGCGGAAGGCGTGGTGATGTTGTCGCCCTTGAAGCCGGAGATCGGCATCGCGGTGAAGCTGTCGATACCGATCGACCTGGCGAACTCGGCGTAGTCCTTGACGATGCCGTCGAACACGGCCTGGTCATAGTCGACGAGGTCCATCTTGTTCACCGCCAGGACGATGTTCTTGATGCCGATCAGGTGGCAAAGATACGAATGGCGGCGCGTCTGCACCAGCACGCCCTTGCGCGCATCGATCAGGATCACCGCGAGGTCGGCGGTAGAGGCGCCGGTCACCATGTTGCGGGTGTACTGTTCATGTCCCGGGCAGTCGGCGACGATGAACTTGCGCTTCTCGGTGTTGAAGAAGCGGTAGGCCACGTCGATGGTGATGCCCTGCTCGCGCTCGGCGGCGAGGCCGTCGACGAGGAGCGCGAAGTCGATCTCCTGCCCCTGCGTGCCCACCTTCTTGGAGTCGGCGGTGAGCGCGTCGAGCTGGTCCTCGAAGATCATCTTCGAATCGTAGAGCAAGCGCCCGATCAGGGTGGACTTGCCATCGTCGACGCTGCCGCAGGTGATGAAGCGCAGCATCGTCTTGTGCTCGTGCTGGACGAGGTAGGCGTCGATGTCCTCGGCGATGAGCTTGTCGGTGACGTAGACGGCCTCCTTGGCGACCGCTTCCTTGGTGTCGATATCGGCCATCAGAAGTACCCCTGCTGCTTCTTCACTTCCATGCCGGCGCCGCCGGCGTCCTTGTCGATGGCGCGGCCCTGCCGCTCGCTGGTCGTGGTGAGCAGGGTTTCCTGGATCACCTCGGGCAGCGTCTTCGCCTCGCTCTCCACTGCACCCGTCAGCGGGTAGCAGCCGAGCGTGCGGAAGCGGATCGAGCGCTCGACCGGAACCTCGCCGTCCTTGAGCGGGAAGCGTTCGTCATCGACCATCAGCAGCATGCCGTCGCGCTCCACGGTGGGGCGCTTGTCCGCGAAATAGAGCGGGACGATGGGGATGTCGTTGAGGTGGATGTACTGCCAGATATCCAGCTCGGTCCAGTTGGAGATCGGGAACACGCGGATCGATTCCCCGCGCGCCTTGCGGGCATTGTAGAGGTTCCACAGTTCCGGACGCTGGTTCTTCGGGTCCCAGCCGTGCGAGGAGGTGCGGAACGAGAAGATGCGCTCCTTGGCGCGGCTCTTCTCCTCGTCGCGGCGGGCGCCGCCGAAAGCCGCGTCGAAGCCGTACTTGTCGAGCGCCTGCTTCAGACCTTCGGTCTTCCACATGTCGGTGTGGAGCGCGCCGTGGTCGAAGGGATTGATGCCTTTCTCGGCCGCTTCCGGGTTCTGGTAGACTAGCAGCTCCATACCGCTGTCGCGCGCCATCTTGTCGCGCAGCTCGTACATCGCCTTGAATTTCCACGTGGTATCGACGTGGAGAAGCGGGAACGGCGGCGGCGAGGGATAGAACGCCTTGCGCGCAAGGTGCAGCATCACCGCGCTGTCCTTGCCCACGGAATAGAGCATCACCGGCTTCTCGGCCTCGGCGACGACTTCGCGGATGATGTGGATGGCTTCGGCCTCGAGTCTGTCGAGGTGCGTCAGGGTCTTCATCAGGATCTCTGGTCCTTTGGCCTTCGCAGGGTCGCCCTCTTGTTGGGCTCGAATCGCTCTTTGCAAGGATGACAAATCGCAGAACCTCCCATATGGGAGGGAGGTATGGCTCTGACATCCAACGACGAGACAGATTTGCTGCTGCCGCTGATAGCGGGGATTGGCGACAAGGCGCAGTTTGCCGAGTTTCTCGAGCGCCTGCGTCGCCGGAGCGATGCCGAGTACGTCAGCATCGTGATGAAGCAGGGCGACGGCCCGCATGCCCAGATCACCGACTTCCACGCCGGACGCGACTTACGCAGCGAGGCGCGCGAACTCGATCCGTTCGAGATGCATGCGCTGGAGCGCCTGCACTACGACCAGCTGCGCCCGGGCCGCGTCTACAGCGTCGGCGAGTTCGTGGACCACGATCCCGTCTTCCGGGCGGAGCGCCTGGCCAAGATGGCACGCCTCGGCATCGCCGACGAGCGGGTGGTGCGCCTGCCGCGTGTGATGGAAACGGATGCATGGCTGATCCTTGCCCGCGCAAAGCCGTGCGAGGCGGCGGACAGCGCCCTGCTCTCCGCACTCTCACCTTATGTCGAGGCCGCCCTGCGCAGTTACGTGACGCTGGAGGAACACCGCATCCGTGCCAGCGTCAGCGCGCAGGGCATGGCTCGCAGTGCAACGGCGTGGATGGTGTTCGACCGCGAGGCGCGGCTATTGGCCATAGACCCGCGCCTCGATGCGTGGATGCGCGGGAATCTTGGCTATACGCCGCGCGTGGGCGAGCGCCTGCGCGATCTGGGCGTCCATGCGGAGCGTGAACTGGGCGGGGCGGCTATGCTGTTCGCCTCGTCGACGCCGCCCCCACCGCGTGCGGTGATGCTGCATGAGGATCCTCGGCTGGAAGCGCTGCTGACAGCCACCAGCGACATGCCGCGCCCCTCGATGCTGGCGCTGTGCCGACTGCCCAATGCAAGAACGCCGGCCAGCGTGGAGCGCCTCACCCACCTCTTCGACCTGCCCCCGCGCGAGGCGCAGCTGGCGATCGCGCTGAACGAGGGACAGTCTATCGCCGAAGCGGCTGAAAGCATGGGCCTGACGCTGGAAACGACGCGCAACTATTCCAAGCGCCTCTACGCCAAGCTGGGCGTGCGCGGGCAGGCGGAACTGGTGCGGCTGGTCAGCGACAGCGTGGCGGTGATGGGATAGCCGGTCGACCCCACAGCGCCTCGGCCCCCGCCAGCCCCTGCTCGCCGCGCCCGCCCAGTTCGGCAGTCAGCAGCTTGAGGCGATAGGTCCACAAGTGCAGCGGATGCTCCAGCGTCATGCCCATGCCGCCAAGGAACTGGTGATAGTCGTAGCACACCCGCTTCGCCGCCTCCTGCGCGTGCAGCAGGACCAGCGCAGCGTCGCCGGGGTCGCCGGTCCCGGCCGCACGCAGGGCCAGCCAGTAGACGCTGTTGGTCACCACCTGATCCTCGGCCAACCGATGCCGCATCCCCTGGAACGTGGCGAGCGGACGGCCGAACTGCTTGCGGTCCGACACGTATGTCACGGCGCTGGCCAGCGCCGCGCCCAGCAGCCCCGCCGCTTCAGCCGCGACCGCGACGCGCCATGCGCGCAGCACTTCGCCAGGTTCGACCTCATGCGCGGTAAGATCGGCGGGAAGGTCTGTCAGGAAGGCGACCGGATAGCCGTAGAGCGTGTCCTCCTGCGCCGGTGCGATCCGGCTTTCGTCCGCCGTGAAGCTGCGCACTCCCGATGCGCCCACGATCACCACGGTCGCACCCGGCCGCAGGAAGCGTACCGGACCGCCGCTGCGACCCTCCTCTACGAGACACAGCGGGCGCGGCAGGTCCGGATCGATCAGCGGGCGTACCATGGCCGATACCGCCGCCTCCACCGCGAAGGGCAGACGCGCCAGTTTCTCGACCACCAGCGCGGCGGTGACGGGGCCGAGTTCCTCGACCGCCATCACGTCGAGGAAGCCGTTCTCGACCAGCGCGGCGTCGAGTTCCGCGCTCTCCGGCGCCAGCGATACGTCATGCAACGGTACACTCGCGTAAGGCCGCGCGAGACTGTCGATGAAGTCGAGGACCTGCCGCTGGTCCTCATTGAGAGACAGATGCATCAGCGCGGCTCCCGCGGCAATTCCAGCACGTCGCTGGCGATGATGTTGAGCTGGATTTCCGCCGACCCCGCCGCCACGCCCGCGACGATGCCGCGCTGGTGATGCATCTTGAGGTAGGGCGAGGCACCCGCGAGCGCTTCGGGCAGGAATTCGACCACGAATTCGCACACCGCCCGCTCGGCCATGACGGTGGCGTAGCGCGCGGAACTGGATTCCGCACCGATCGCGAGGCCGTCGACGCGCTTCTGGACGACGGCATAGTTGGCCGTGCCCGCCGCCTCGCACAGTGCCGCGCAGCGCGCCGCCTCGATCCGCACGTAGTCGCGCGCAAAGCGACCCTGCTCCTGCAGCATCGCCACCGCCCGGTCCAGCGCGGCGCGCGCCAGCGTGAAGCGCGGGATGCCGAGGCGCTCGTTGCGCAGCGAGTAGGCGACGATCTCCCATGCCTGCCCTTCCTCGCCGAAGCGGGCGGTTTCAGGCACGGTCACATCGTCGAAGAAGACTTCATGGATGTCGCCTTCGCCGATCAGCGAGGGAATCTGGCGCACGGTAATGCCGGGCGTATCCATCGGCACCAGGATGATGGTGATGCCCTTCTTGCGGTCATCACTGGTGCGTGTGAGCAGGAAGCAGGTGTCGGCGAGACCCGCATAGCTGGTCCAGATCTTCTGGCCGTTAATGACGTAACTGCCGTCCGTCAGCGTCGCCCGCGTGCGCAAAGAGGCGAGGTCGGAACCCGCGTCAGGCTCGGAAAAGCCCTGGCACCACAGCGATTCACCGCGCGTGATCGGCTCCAGATAGCGCGCCTTCTGCTCCGGCGTGCCATACTTCTCCAGCGTCGGGCCGATCCAGTTGACGTTCATGTACTGCCCGCCGCGCGGCTCGCCGGCGATCCACATCTCTTCGGAGAGGATCTGCTGCTCCCACGGGCCGAGGCCCTCGCCGCCCATCTCGACCGGCCAGTGCGGGAAGAGGATGCCCGCTTCCGCCAGCTTCACGCAGAATTCGCGCGCGAAGGCGGTCAGTGCCGGAGACGCGGGGCCGTGCTCGGAGAACCTCTCCCAGTCGTCGGGCAGGTTGGCGTGCAGGAAGTCCCGGATCTTGTGCCGGAACGCATCCTGCTCGGCGGTCCATTCGAATTGCATCGGGGCGGCGCCCTCCTCTCAGCGCTTCGTTAGGCGCAAGGACGGCCGCGCTACAACAGGAGGCTCGCCGCAATCGCGGGTGCGATTGCCTGCCGCGACCGCCTACCCGCGCACCGCGCCCACAGCTTCGGGCGAGACGTAGCGCGTGGTCGAAATCCCCCCGTCCACCGCGATTGTCTGGCCGTTGACGAAGCCGGCTTCGTCCGAAGCGAGGAAGGCAACCATGTTGCCGACGTCGGCCGCGGTGCAGTCCCGCTGGAGCGGCGTCAGTTCGTGGTTGGTGCGGCGGAAGGCGTCGAGGTTCCAGAACGCCTCCGTCATCTCGGTACGCACCACGGTTGGAGCGATGTAGTTGGAGCGGATGCCGCGCGGACCATATTCCGCCGCGAGCGTCCGCATGAGACCGATCTGGCCCGCCTTGACGGTCGAGTAGGCCCCTCCGCCGGGCGTGCCGTAGATGCCCCAGGTCGATCCGATGAAGAGGATCGACCCGCCTGCGCCACCCATCCGCGCCAGGGCCTCGCGGCAAAGACGGAACGGCGCCCGCAGGGAAATGGCCAGCACTTCGTCCAGCATCGCGTCCGTGGTCTGGTCGACCGGGCCGAAGTTGAACGATCCCGCGTTGTTGACCAGCATGTCCAAACGGCCGAACCTCTCCATCGCCCGCGCCACGATCCGCGCAGGAGCGTCCTCGGCCGTGGCGTCGATGGCGATGAAGTCGAATTCGACCATGCCTTCGAGCGCCGTCTTCAGGGCCGAGAGCTTCTGCCCGTTACGGCCGGTGCCAAGCACTTTCACGCCGCGTGCGCCCAGCGCCCGGACGATCGCCTCGCCGATGCCACCGGCTGCTCCGGTGACGATCGCTACCTTGCCGTTCATCTGGATTGCCTCCCGCTCAAACCGTGGCCGGCGCGCGTACCGAGGCCGTGGTCCGCCGGTTGGCGGACCTCTCGGCGATGTCGTTGGCCGCAATATAGCCAAAAGTCATGCCCGGCCCGATGGTCGCGCCCGCCCCCGGATAGGTGTCGCCAAAAGGCGTCCCCGCATTGTTGCCCGCCGCATAGAGGCCCGGGATCGGATCACCCGCCGCGTCGAGCACACGCGCCCGCGCATCGCACCTCAGACCACCCTTGGTGCCGAGGTCCCCGTTGTTGATCGGCACCGCATAGAACGGCGCGGTATCGATCGGGCCGAGGTTCGGGTTGGGCGCCGAGGCCGGGTCGCCGAACATCCGGTCATAAGCGTTCATGCCCCGCCCGAACTCGGGGTCCACGCCTGTCTTCGCATAGGCGTTCATGTTCGCCACCGTCCGCTGCACCATCTCGATCGGCAGATGGATCTTCGCCGCCAGAGCCGCGATCGTATCGGCACGGAAGACGTAGTGGTCCCACCAGTCGGCGGGCACCTTGCGCGCGGGCGTGTGGACCGTGGGCATGAGCCCGCCGGCGCTGAACTTGCGGCGGAACTTGGCGTCGAAGATCAGCCAGCACGGCATGTTGGCCCCGGTCTTGAGGTGATCGCGCACCATCGCCTGCCCGAACTGGTCGTAGCCGCAGGCTTCGTCCACGAAGCGCAGGCCCTTGCGGTTAACCACCACGCTCCATGGGCGGCCCACGTCGAACGCGGCCTGATGGATCTCGTGGAAGTTGGAGGCACCCTTCATTGGCAGGGTCATCGTGGGAATCCACCAGCCCTGCGTGGTATGCTCCGTGTCGGCGCCGATGCGCTCGGCGGCGATCAGCGCCTCGCCGCGATTGCCATCCTCGGGCGTCGAGGAATGCCGCGTCAGTCCGGGGACCGGGTAAAAGCGGTCACGCAGTTCCTGGTTCCACTCGAACCCGCCCGCCGCCAGGACGACACCGTAGCGTGCCTCTATCGCATAAGTGCGCCCGAAGTTGGACGCTTCCACGCCCGTCACCTGCCCGCGCTCATCGACCAGCAGGCGCTCCAGCCTGGTCTCCAGCCTGAGTTCGACACCGCGCGCGAAGACCTGCTCGTAAGTCGCCCCCATCAGCGCCGCGCCTTGCGTAAAGCGCCTGTCGCGGTGCGAGACCTTGCGGGTGCTCCGGTCTAGCCAGTAGCGCCCGATCATCCTGCCCGCGACGGTGCGCCAGCCTTTCGACTGCATCATCAGCGCGAATGTCTCGGTCAGGTCCATGGCGTAGCGACCGAACAGCTTGAAGCGGTTGTACTGCTCGCGCATCAGCGCATAGCGCCCATCGCCAAGGCGACGCCCGTCGAAAGTCGGGACGATTACCGAGCGGTCGGCGCGTGCGCCCGCACTGTCGGGAAAGTAGTCCGGCCAGGCCGCCGCCGCGACCTGGACTCCGGTGCCTTTCAGATAGCGCAACATGTTCGGGGCCTCATCGACGAAGGCCTCCAGCCTCTCGCGGTCGACCGGCACGCCGATCGTCGCATCGAGGTATTCGAGCGCGCTTTCACGACTGTCTCCCGCATCGCCTTCAAGGCGGTGATTCGGTATCCACATCACCCCGCCCGAGGTCGCCGAAGTGCCGCCGAACTTGTGCGCCTTCTCGATGACCAGCACTTTCAGGCCGTGGTCCGCGCTGCGCAGTGCCGCCATGGCACCGGCTGCTCCCGATCCGACCACCACGACGTCGAAGCTCTCGGCAAATCGCACCCGACATTTCTCCCGCTTTTGCCTTTGGCTCCTGGCCCGACTTTGCAGCCTTATCGCGTCGGCGGCTTGTGCTGGAAATGACCGGCGGGGTACTGCGGGTTGCTTGGCCCTGCTCTGGCCCTTGCGTCCCGGCGCAAGGCGCAGCAGGCCGACAGCGAGAGATGTGAAAGGACAAGGGTGAGCGAGAAGGTATTCGTCGCGGTGGCGAAACTCGAAGAGGTTCCGCAGGGCGGCAAGAAAGTGGTCGAGGTGAACGGGGTCAGCGTGCTCCTCGTCGGCGCGCGGGACCAGGTGTTCGCGGTGCGCAACTTGTGCAGCCACGCCTACGAGACGCTGGAATGCGGCCGCGTGCGCGCGGGGTGGATCTCCTGCCCGGTGCACGGTGCGCGTTTCGATCTCGAAACCGGGAGGCCGATCAACCCGCCCGCCTCGATGCCGATCGATACTTATGAGGTGCGGATCGAGGGCGACGTGATCGAGGTGGCGATCTAGGCCCCGATATCGCCCGCGCGTACCGCCGATTGTGGACGCGCCGCCGCCGCCCGTGCTTGGACGGTGGCCATGACCGATACGCCCGATCTCGACGCACTGCGCAGGCAAGTGCGCGCCTTCCTCGCCGCCGAGGCGCCGACCGGCTGGCGCGATGCGAGCCGCACGCAGGACGACTTCGTCCGCACCCAGCGCGACTGGTTCGCACGGCTGGTTTCGGCCGGCTATGCCATCCCGCACTGGCCTGCGGTGTTCCCCGGCGGCGGCCGCAGCCTTGCCGAACAGAAGGTGATCTACGAGGAACTGGCGAAGGCCGAATGCCCGCGCCTGCTGCTATCGTTCGTATCGACCTACCACGCCTTCGCGACGCTCCACGAATGCGCGAGCCGGGAACAGCAGGACCGTTACCTGCCGCGCATCCTCGAAGGCGAGACCTGGTGCCAGGGCTTCTCCGAGCCCGGAGCCGGATCGGACCTCGCCGCGATCAAGACGCGGGCAGAGCGCAAGGGCGATGTCTATGTCGTCAACGGCCAGAAGGTCTGGTCCACGATGGCCCAGTTCGCGGACAAGTGCCTGCTGCTGGTGCGTACCTCATCCGAAGGCCCCAAGCAGGCGGGCATCACGTACCTGCTGATGGACATGAAGACGCCCGGTGTCTCCGTCCGCCCGATCCACCAGATCCAGGGGGACGAGGAGTTCGCCGAGATCTTCCTCGACAACGTGCAAATCCCAGTCTCCGAGCGCGTCGGCGAGGAAGGCAAGGGCTGGGCCGTGGCGCAGGCGACGCTCGCCTCCGAGCGCGGGCTGACGCTGATGGAACTGTCCTACCGGATGCGCGGCGCCCTCTCGCGCGTCGCTGCGCTGATCCGCGAGCATGGACATGCGGATGATCGCGGGTGCCTGCGCGACTTCGGCGAACTGGTGACGCAAGTGGACGCCGTCTGCGCGATCGCCGACCAGTTCCTCGACAACAGGATCAAGGGCATTGAGCGCATCGGCGACGCCTCGATCGTCAAGAACAGCTACAGCCGGGCGCTTCGGGCCTATGCCAAGCTCGGTTTGCGGCTCGGCGGGATGGACGAGCAGTACGTCGCGCCGATCACCTTCGGCGACCTCAACACCGGCAACTGGATGGCGGATTACATGAACTCCTACGCCTGGACCATCGCCGGAGGCAGCGAGGAAGTGCAGCGCAACATCATCGCCGAACGCATGCTCGACATGCCGCGTGAGCCGAAAGCGTGGGTGGCCTGACATGATCGAGCTCAACGAACTTACCGACGCCGCTCAAAAGGCTTTCCCCGCAGGCATCCTCTCCCCGGGGCGCGACGAAAGCTGGAGCCTCGTCGCCGAGATGGGCTGGCTGATGGTGCGCCTGCCCGAAGAGGACGGCGGCCTCGGCCTTGATCGGGAGGCTTCCGCCGCAATCCATTTCGAGATGGGCCGCGTGCTGGCGACGACGCCCCTGATCCCGGCGCAACTGGGCCTGCAGGCCGTTCTGGCGAGCGAGATTGCCACGCGCACCGAGTGGCTGGAACGGCTGGCGGGCGGAGAATATGCCCCCCTGCACCTGCTCCCCGCGAAACTGGAGACGGCATCGGACGGCACGCTTTCGGGCGTGGTCGGCGGGGTGTTCGATGCGGGCATGGCGGTGGCGATCGTGGCGAAGCTGCCCGGCGGCTATGCCCTCGTGCCGATCGATGCGCCGGGCGTCTCGATCGTAGAGCGCGCGATCTGGGACCCCAGCCGGCGCCTGTTCGACCTCGTGCTGGATGGATACGCGCCCGATCCGGCACTCATGCTCACTGACGCGGACGGCGCCGCGGCGCTGCACGACGCGCTGGCGCCCGAAGCGCACCTTGCCATCGCGGCCGACTGCCTCGGTGCCGCGAATGCAGCATTGGAACTCACTATCGAGTACATGAAGATGCGCCGCCAGTTCGACCGGCCGATCGCCATGTTCCAGGCCCTGAAGCACCGCGCCGCCGATATGAAGGCACGCATTGCCGTGGCCGAGGCGCTCTTGTGGAACCGGGTGCGCGACGATGCTGCAACCCTCGTCCAGTGCGGCGCGACGAAGACGCTCGCGGCCGAGGCCTTCGCGTTCGTCACCGAAGAGGCGATCCAGCTCCACGGCGGCATTGGGCTGACCGAGGAGCATCCGATTCACCGCTTCATGAAGCGCGCGATGCTGAACCTGCAGCTTTGCGGATCGCCCGACCTGTGGAACGAGAAGACGGGTCGGGAAGCGCTGGGCTGACCCTTCGGCAAGCTCAGGATGAGCGGAAGCAGAGTAACCTCTCAAACCCGCTCAGGCCGAGCTTGTCGAAGCCTCCACCTTCTACGCAACGCCCTGCCCCGCTGCTCGTTGTGCCGGGCATGGCCAAGACTTCCGGACACATCCGCGAGAACATCGTCCTCTACGGGGCGCTAGCGGCGAACATGGGCATCGCCGTCGCCAAGTTCGTGGCGGCGGGGATCGGCGGCTCGTCCGCCATGGCCACCGAGGGTGTCCATTCGCTTGTCGACAGCGGCAACCAGATCCTGCTTCTCTACGGTCAGAAGCAGGGCAAGCGCGCGCCCGATGCCGCGCATCCCTTCGGCTACGGACGCGAGCTGTATTTCTGGGCCTTCGTCGTCGCCATCCTGATCTTCGCAGGCGGCGCGGGCATTTCCATCTATGAAGGCATCGCCCATATCCGCACGCCCCGCGCCGTGGAGGACCCGACCCTCAGCTACATCGTGCTGGCCGTCGCCTTCCTCATGGAAGGCGCATCCTGGGCCATCGCGGTCAAGGAGTTCAACCAGGGTCGCGCCGGGCAGAGCTGGTGGCAGGCGATCCGTCGATCCAAGGACCCGCCGGGATTCATCGTGCTGTTCGAGGACAGCGCGGCGCTCATCGGGCTCGCGATAGCGGCGCTCGGCATATGGGCCGCCGGATATTTTGCCGAGCCGCGCCTCGATGGTGCGGCATCGGTGCTGATCGGCCTGGTGCTGGCGGCGGTGGCAGTGCTGCTCGCGCGCGAAGCGAAGGGCCTGCTGATCGGCGAAGCCGCCGACCCGGCACTGATCGCCCAGTTGCGCGCAGTCATGGAAGGCAACCCGCATATCACCTCGGTCAACCACGTGCGTACCGTCCACACCGGACCGGACGCGGTATTCGTGGCGATCAGCGCGGACTTTGCCGACGACCTGCCGATGGGTGAAGCCGAGACGCTGATCGAGGAACTCGAGACGCGAATGAAGGCGCTCTCCCCGAAGATCACGTCGATCTACATCAGGCCGGAAAAGCGCGAAGAGGCGGTTTTGGGATAAGCAGGCACCCTGCCCTCTCCCGCAAGCGGGAGGGGGACGAGAGCATTTCGTGCTGCCCTCCCGCTTTCGGGAGGGCAGAGAGGCTTCAGATCGCCATCAGTCGCTTGGCTTCCGCCACGATCTCCGGCGGCTGCACGAGATAGGCATCTTCCAGCTTCTTTGCGAAAGGCACCGCGCAATACGGCGCGCCAAGGCGGCCGACCGGCGCCTTGAGCTTGCCGAACAGCACTTCCTGCGCGGTCGCGGCGATCTCCGCACCGGGGCCGAAGTTGCGGCCCGCTTCGTGAACCACCAGCAGGCGCCCGGTCTTCTCAGCCGATGCCAGCACGGTCTCCTTGTCCCACGGCGAGATCGTGCGCAAGTCCACCACTTCGACCGAAACGCCCGCAGCCGTCAGTTCCTCGACCGCCTGCATCACCGTGAACATCATCTGCCCATAGGAGACGATGGTGAGGTCGGTGCCCGGCATCACCACGTTGGCCTTGCCAAGCGGGATCGGCCCCTGGTTCACCGGCACGTCCATCGGCACGAACAGGGTCTTGCCGCTCTCGATGATGATGACCGGATCGGGATCCTGGATCGCCGAGAGATAGAGCCCCTTCATGTCCGCCGGGGTCCAGGGGATCACCACCTTGATGCCCGCGGTATGCGCGAACCAGGCCTCGTAGAAGTCGGCGTGCTGACCGGCAGTCTGGTTGCCCGCGCCAGTCAGGGTACGGATAACCAGCGGCACCTGGCTCTGCCCGCCCGACATGAAGCGCAGCTTGGCGGCGTGGTTCACGATCATGTCCATGGCGACGGTCGTGAAGTTCATCAGCATGATCTCGGCCACCGGCTTGTAGCCTGCCATCGCCGCGCCGATCGCCGCCCCCATGATCGCCTGTTCGGAAATCGGGGTGGAGCGCACCCGCAAGGTGCCGAACTTGCTCGACAGGCCGCGCGTGACGCCGACGACGCCGCCGCCCTCGTTGTCGGCGATGTCCTCGCCCAGCACGAGGACCTTGGGATCGGCCTCCATCGCCTCGAACAGCGCGGCGTTGATGGCCTGAAGGCCGTTCATCTTCACCGTCTCGATGACGGGGGCTTCGAGAGTGTCAGTGCTCATGCCGGAATCTCCTCGGCAAAGACGTCGCGGCGCAGTTCGTCGTCGGACGGGAATTCGCAGGCCATTGCGTATTCGATGGCGTCGTTGACCTCGGCCTCGATCTTCGCGGTGAGTTCGTCGAGCTGCTGCGCGGTGGCGACACCGTCGTCGATCAGCTTCTGGCGGAAGCGCGGCAGCGGATCGGCCTCGATCGCGGCGGCCTTTTCCTCCTTGGTCATGTAGGCGTCGTTGTCGCCGAAGACGTGGCCCATGAAACGGAAGGTCTTGCACTCCAGCAGGGTCGGCCCCTCACCGGCGCGGGCGCGCTCGATAGCGGCGTGGGCGTGGGCGTAGACATCGAGCGGGTCGTTGCCGTCCACCGTATAACCGGGCATGCCGTAGCCGATCGCGCGCTTGGCGATGAAGTCCACCGAAGTCCCGTTCTCATACCGAGTGTGCTCGGCGAAGCCGTTGTTCTGGCACACGAAGATCACCGGCAGCTTCCAGACGGAGGCAAGGTTCAGCGCTTCGTGGAAGGCACCGATGTTGGTCGCGCCGTCACCGAAATAGGCGACGGTGACCTGCTTGGTCCCGTCGAGCAGCGCCGCCCAGCCGAAGCCGTTGGCGATCGGCATCGAGGAGCCGACGATGCCCGTCGTCACCATCACGCCCGTTTCCGGGTGCGTCAGGTGCATCGGGCCGCCCTTGCCCTTGCAGGTGCCGTCGACGCGGCCGCAGATCTCCGCCCACAAGGGACGCAGCGGCATGTCCTTGGCGACCATGTCGTGAATGCCGCGATAGATCGTGCAGATCTTGTCGTCGTCGTTCAGCAGCACCGAGATGCCCGAGGGAATGCACTCCTGCCCGCGTGCCGAATAGTACGGCGCGGTGATGCGCCCGCGGCGGATCTGCTGGCGGGTGAGATCATCGTTGCGCTCGATGCGGATCATCCGGCGATAGATGTCGAGCTGCGTGGCGGCGTCGGGCGTCGCCCGGTTCTGTAGCGTGTCGCTCATGGTTCCTCTCTCGGACAGCTCGCGGCTGCTGGGATGTTTGAACATTGGTTCAGGGCAGGCCCCGCTGGCAAGGACGGGCGAACCGCCCCTGCGGTATCTGCGTTTCAGGACACTTGATTGCCGATGCCGGCCGCGTGCTTGGCCGCGATCCAGCCGAAGGTCATCGACGGGCCGACGCTCGCCCCGGCGCCGGGATAGACCCGGCCCATCGGCGAGGCGGTGGTGACACCGCAGGCATAGAGCCCCTCGATCACCGAACCGTCCTCGCGCAGCACGCGCGAATCGCAGTCACACACGACGCCGCCGTAAGTCCCGACGTCGCCCGGATAGACCGGGAAGGCGTAGAACGGCGCCTTGTCGATCGTGCCCATCGTCTGATTGGGGCCGTCCTTGAAGAACGGATCGCCAAGGAAGTTGTCGTAAGCCCGCTCGCCGCGCTGGAAATCCTCGTCGCGGCCGCCGCGCACGAAGCCGTTCCAGCGCGCGACCGTGGTTTCCAGCGCGCCGGGCGGCACGCCGATGACCTCGGCCAGTTCGCCCACCGTGCCGGCCTTGCGCATCCAGCCGGAGGCGAGCCACTTGGCCATGTTCTTCTTTGCCGTGCCCTTACCGGCGACGGCATATTCGTCCATGTACTGCTGGTCGAGGATCGCCCAGCTCGGCACCGCAGGAACGGTGCGGTTGCGCACCAGCATCGTCTCGCAGAACGCCTCGTAGGAGCCGCCCTCGTTCATGTAGCGCAGGCCCGACTGGTCGACCTGGATCGCGTGGGGCTTGGCGGTGGTGCTCTGGGTGCCGGGCTTGACGTAGTCGGTGTCCCAGCCGGGCGCGTCGGTCATCTGGAAGCCGACCATCTGGTCCATCTGCGCCAGCACCGCGCCCTTCGCAGCGAGTTCGCGGTGCATGTCGCCGGTATCGGTCTCGATGCCGTTGGACCACTTCGACTGCGTGCCCGGCATATAGGTGTCGCGCATCGCCTGGTTCATCGAGAACCCGCCCGCGTTCATCAGGATGCCCAGCCGCGCGCCGACGCGCCAGGGCTGGCCGTCTTTCTCGGTAAGGACGCCCACGGCCTTTGCACCATCCATGATGACTTCACGGACCGGGGATTTCACGCGAATCTGCGCCGCCTGCTTGTCCAGCACGGCCTTCAGCATCCGGCCCTGCAGCGCCGCACCGGCCGTCACCCAGTGCTTGCCGGTGAGCTTGCCCGCGACGAACTTGAAGGCGATCTTGATGAAGGTCCGCTTCAGCTCCCACGAATGCTTCATGAAAGGCAGCTTCATGCCATCGTCCAGCTTCACCGGCACTTCGAGGAAGCCCTTGCGCAGTTTGGCCGCCCATTCCTTGCCCAGTTCGTTCTTGTCGAAGGGCAGCGCGGTGACGGTGCGGCTGGTCTTCATGCCCCCGGGAAGTTCATCGTAATAGTCGGGCCAGAAGCGGGAGCCGCGCTCCATCCTGACCCCTTGCGAGACGATGAAGTCCAGCATCCGGGGCGCCTCGACCGCGTAAGTACGGCGGCGCGCGGGACTGGTGCCCGGGGATTGCGCATCGTCGGGCACAACCGCATCGAGGTACTGGCACGCCCGTTCCAGGCTGTCCTCTCCGGGGTCCATGAAGCGGTTGCCCGGAATCCACATGACGCCGCCCGACTTGGCAGTCGTGCCGCCGACCCATTCGGCCTTCTCGAGGATGACGACCGTCTTGCCCGCCTGCTTCATCAACAGCGCCGAGGCCATCGAGCCCGCGCCGCTGCCCACGACCACCCAGTCGAAAGTCTCGTCGAACTGCGTCATCGTGCCGTTACCTCTCCACCGGGCCGCGCTGCTGCGCATGCGTTCAGCCCGGTAGATCGAACTTCGCCCGCTTTGGCAACGCGAGGGGCGAAGGTTTCGCCGGAGCGAAGGGTTTGGGCAAAATCACGTTTTCGCATGGCCCTCGATACCGTCCGGCCTATGACGCTGGAGGGAAGAGGAGACCTGCCGACATGACCGATACCGCGCCCGCGCTGCCCCGACTGGCCACGATCGCGATGGCCCGCGAAGGACGGCTGCTGCGCATCACGCTCAATCGGCCGGAGGCGCTGAACGCGGTGAACCTGCAGCTTCACGACGATCTGGCCGAAGCGATGTGGTTCGCGCAGGTCGATACCGGCTCGGACGTCGTGGTGCTGACCGGCGCGGGCCGCGCCTTCTCGGCCGGCGGTGACCTCGACCATATCGAGAACAATGCGCGCAACCCCCACCTTTTCGACCACGAGACGCGCGTGGCCAAGCGCATCGTCTCCACCCTGCTCGACATCGACAAGCCGGTGGTATGCCGGATGAACGGCCACGCCGTCGGCCTCGGCGCGACGCTGGCGCTGCTGTGCGACGTGATCTTCGCGGCCGAGGGCGCGAAGATCGGCGACCCGCACGTCGGCCTCGGCCTCGTCGCGGGGGACGGCGGCGCGGTGATCTGGGCGCAGCGGATCGGCCTGACGCGGGCCAAGGAGTACCTGCTGACCGGCGACCTGCTCACCGCGAACAAGGCGGCGGAGATCGGGCTGGTGAACCACTGCGTTCCGGCAGACGGACTCGACGCGGCGGTCGATGCGTTCTGCGCTAAGCTGCTGGCAGGCGCGATGGTTGCGATCCGCGCGACCAAGATCCTCACCAACCTAGAAATCAAGCGGCTGGCGACGGCGCTGATGGATGCCGGGATCGCCTATGAAAGCGTATCGGTCCGCAGCGCCGACCATCTGGAGGGTATCCAGGCGCTCAAGGAGAAGCGGCCGCCGAAGTTCACGGGGCGCTGAATCTCTTACTTCGTCATTGCGAGCGCAGCGAAACAATCCAGGGCGGTCTGACGCCGCTATGGATTGCTTCGCTGCGCTCGCAATGACGAGGAAGGGTTATCCCGGCACCACTCGCTCACCATGCTCGGTGAACAGCGCGGTATAGCAGGTGCCGAAGTCCTGCGCGTCGCTCTGCGTCAGTTCGCCCGCCTTCGATGCCGCGCCGACCGCGGCAAGGAAAGCCATCGGATCATCGGCTTCGACGTCGTAGATCGCGAGGAATTCGTTGGGATCCTCGCCCATCAGCCGCGCCGCCAGCTTGTAGCGCTGCGCCCCCGCCATACCGAACTTGTTGACCAGTTCTGGCAGGTGCCTGGTATCGTACCATTCATGATATTCCGCCTCGCGACCGGGCTGCGGGCGAGTGAGCGCGACGAGCTTCATTTTCATGGGCATTCCTCTTTTCCAGACGTCCCCGGCGCGCAGGATCGGCGAGCGCCGAGACCAATGCAAGCAAGCACTATCTAGCGCGGCGAACCATCGCTCCCCCGTCCTTTTCCTGCCTTGTCCGGGGGCGTCTACTGCAGCAGGTTGCTCGCCACCGGATACTGCGCAGGATAGTCGGCGAAGGGTTCCGCAGACGGCGCCGCAACGGTTTCCCCGGTTCCGCTCTCGCCGCGATATTCGCGCGGGTTGGCGCCGAAGACGCGCTTGAACATGCGGCTGAAATGCGCCGGGCTCTTGAAACCGACGCCATAGGCGATCTCGCTGATCGAGATGTCGCGCGGATCGGAACTGGACAGCCAGGCCTTCGCCTTGGCCAGCCGCTGTTCCCACACCAGTTCCGAGAACGACGTGTCGCGCAGCCGCAGCAGGAACGAGAGATAGCGCGGCGATATGCCGCAGCCCCTGGCCACCATCGCGGTCGAGAGCTGCGGGTCGGAAAGGTGCACTTCGATGAAGCGCAGCACGTCCTCCAGCCGCCGCTCGGCGATGGACTGGCGCGGCGGCGCCATGTCCTCGCTGGCGCGGATGGCGTTGCCGATCAGGCCGAGGGCGGTATCGACCAGCAAGCGCGCCGACGCCTCGCCGATGCGGCCGTCGTCGACGAACACCTCGGTCAGCAGCGTTTCGGCCAGGGCGAGTTCGGCCCGCTCCATCGCCATGAACAATCCGGTGCTGAAGTCCTGCCGCACGAAGCCGCGCAGGATATGGGTAGGCACGGTGACGTGCAGCACTTCGTGCATCCCGTCGCCACCGGTGCGACACTCCATGAAGAAGGGCGACATCGAGCGGGTGATGATGAAGTCCCCCGCGCGCGCCACCTTGCCGCCGCACTGGTTCGATACGGCAAGCTCGCCGCGCTTCACGAACCACAGGATCGACAGGTCGGTCGCATCCTCGCGGATATGCTGGCGCGAACGGCGGAAGAACAGGTTAGCCGCCGAACGCTGGCGGATGATCGAGATCGCGCCCACTGCCTTGCGCTCCGAGCGCACGTCGATGGTGGTCGAACCATCCTCTATCCAGAAATCGCCGTGATAGTATTCCTGGCCGCGAGCGCCGCGGAACATGGTCTGGCAATCGCGGTAGTTGCGCTTGTCGAACGAGAACAAAGTCTCTGCCATGGCTCTCTCCCAATGGCGGGACCGAGGCGCTTCTGTCGGCGTCGGCGTTCCCACCCGTGCTGCCGCCGGCTCTTTGCCGGTCGGATCTGGCACCATTCGTATCACCTGAAGGCAATGCTACTCGACAATGCGCGCAAATCGATCCGCATTGCGCGCATTGTAGATGGCATCGCCGGGGCGTTTGTTTGAAGTCCCGCTCGCGGCGGATCCGGCTGCATCGGTGCGTACCCTCGTGAAGATGCCCATTCGCGCATTTTCCGGACAAGCCTCACCCCTTGCGGCCTTCCTTCGACAGCCGCCATTCGGGCGGGTAATTCAGGTCGTGGTTCTTCACGACCCTGCCGATTCCCTGCTCGAACGTGCCGTTCTTGCCCAGGTTGACGTCGTCGGCGCCATCGTCCTGCATGAGCGGCAACATGCCTTCCAGCCAGCCGGTAAGCAGGCTGCCCATGTACTCGCCGCGATACTGCTTGTAGGCCTCGATGAAGGTCTTCTGCGCCACCACGACGTCCGTCGGGCGCGTGATTGAACAGGCGTGGGCGTACTTGGCCGTCTCCGCCTCCAGTCGATCGCGCGGGACGACGGCGTTCACGAAGTTGCAGTGGAACATCTCGTCGGCGGTGAAGGGGCGGCCGGTGAACAGCATTTCGGAAAAGCGGCGCAGCCCCACCATCTCCAGCCACTGCCACATGCGCGGCCCCCAACCGGCATAGCGGAACGAGGGATGGCCGAAAAGCGCATCGTCCGAAGAGACGATGATGTCCGCGTCGGCGCACTGATAGAAATGCCACCCGTAGCAATAGCCTTTCGCCTCGACGATGGAGATCTTCTTGAACTCCTGCAGCGGCCGGTTGCCGGAGCGGGCCTTGGCATAGAAGTCGGTGAGGCCGTGCAGGTAGCGATAGGAACCCGGCGGGGGGTACTTCACGTCGCCGTCCCCGTCCCCGCCCTCGATTTCCATGTCGACCAGGAAACCGTCGCCCGGCTTGGGATTGAGGTAGAGGTCGCCGTGCTCGTCCAGGTCGCCGCCGCTGCCCAGGTTGTCGCCCTCGCCCCGGATCACCAGCACCTTCACGTCGTCGTCGATGTTGGCGCGGAACACCAGTTCGCCGAACCGCGCGCGCATCCCGATGGTCGCGGTGTTGTGCTTGTCGATCCGGCTGAAGGTGATCGTGGCGATCTTCGTCGCCTTGTCCTTTTCATAGCGGATGTGCGGGTCGGCCGCCTGCTTGTGATCGGCGATGGTCTTCATGGCTGTGCTCTCCCGCCCGTTCGTGCTTGCCCGTCTGCTGCCACAGGCAAGCGGGAGGGGATTGGCATTACGCGCAAGGCTCTCGATACTGGACGCCGGACAGGACGAATGCGTCCGCCCCAACGAGGGAGCAGGGGCCATGGGCCAGGAAAGTTTCTTCAGCCTCGACGGACCGCTCGACGTCACGCCCGCCGGCGGACAAGTACGGGCGGCGAACTTCGCGGGGCTGGCCGGCCTGGCGCGCAGCCACGGCCGCGACGCGCGCGGCATCGTCGAGCGACACGGGATGGAAGCCCGGGTTCTGATCGACCCGGAGAGCCTCATCGCGCCGCAACAGATGGCCGATACCTTCGAGTATTGCAGCACCCTGTTCGACGACCCGCTGTTCGGCCTGCACATCGCGCAAAGCCAGGACCCCGAGGTGTTCGGCTGCGTCACCGCGCTGTGCCGCTCCGCGCCGACGGTCCGTGCGGGGATTCGCTGCCTCATCGACTTCCTGCCGGTGGTCCACGCGCCCGACTGCGAGGTCGTGCTGATCGAGGGGCGCGAGACCGCCGAACTGACCTGGCTGGTCAACACCGACATCGGCGTCAACGACCAGGCGCACTACCAGGCCGCGATGCTCAACGTGAAGCTGCTGCAGGCGATCGGCGGCCCGGGCTTCAAGCCGAGTTGGGTGAGCCTGTCCGCCGATCCGCGCTCCACCGACCTGCCGGAACTGGAAAAGACCCTCGGCTGCCGGGTGCGGAGCCGGGCCAACCGCAATTCGGTGGTGTTCCCGGTCCGCTCGCTGGAACAGGCGGTGCCGAGCGCGAACAGGCTGCTCTACCGCCTGCTCGGCTCCTATCTGCAGCGGGTGAAATCGGCGCAGGGCCAGTCGATCATCGACAAGGTCGAAAGCTATGTTCGCGGCGCGCTGGCGACGGGTTCGTGCGCGATCGAACGCTGCGCCGAGAAGACCGGCATGTCCGTGCGCACCCTGCAGTCACGGCTGGCGGCGGAAGGGGCCAGGTTTTCCGAACTGGTGGAGAAGCAGCGCGAAACCCTGGCCAAGGCGTACCTTGCCGAAGGACGCCTCTCGCTCGACGAGATCGCCGATCGCCTCGGCTATGGCGAGCAGACCAGCTTCGGCCGCGCCTTCAAGCGCTGGACGGGCCTGACGCCGCAGCAATTCAGGTCGGGTTGCTGAGGCGATCGGGGTGATCGTCGTCCCGGATCAGGTCCGGAACGACGTCCCTCATTCCAGATTACTCCATGACCAGCACCACCCGGCCCGCAGGCCTGCCCGAGAAGGCCGCGTCCATGGCGGCGGCGTAGTCCTCAAGGGCAAACCGCTGCGCGATCGCGGGGGAGAACACGCCCTCGCCCGCCAGTTCCATCACCTTGCGCCGCATGGCTTCCGCCTCGACCGGACGCCTGAGCGCATGATCGCGCATCTGCACGCCGACGAGGCTCGCGGACTTGAGCAGCGGCAGGTTCGTGCGCAGCGCCGCGATCCCGGCGGTGAAGCCGATGACGAGGTGCCGCCCGTCGTAGCCGAGATTGCGAAACGCCGGCTCGGTCGCCTCGCCGCCGACAGGATCGAAGACGATGTCGACAGGCTTGCCGCCGTTCGCCGCGACGACCTGTTCGCGCCAGTCCTGCGCGCCCGTGGTGACGACCGCGTCCGCGCCGCCGGCCAGCGCTGCCGCCTGCTTGCGCTCGCTCGATGCCGAGGCGATCACCCTGAGCCCCAGGTGCCTGCCAACCTGGATCGCCGCATAGCCGGTCCCTCCCGCCGCGCCGAGCACCAGCAGCGTCTCTCCCGGCTGCGCCCGCCCGCGATCGGCCAGCGCGTAGTAGGCAGTCTGGTAGTTCACCGCGAAGACGGCGGCCTGTTCGAAGCTCATCGCCTCCGGGATTTTCGCCATGTTCGCGGCATTGAACAGGTTGGCCTCCGCAAAGAGACCGCCCAGCCCGCCGCAGAACACGCGGTCACCGGGGGCGAGGTGCGTCACGCCCGGCCCCACCGCCTCGACCACGCCCGACGCCTCGCTTCCGGGGATGAAGGGCAGCGGCGGCTTGAACTGGTAATGGCCCATCGCCGTCAGCACATCGACGTAGGAAACCCCCGCCGCCTTGATGGCGACGCGCACCTGACCCTCGCCGGGAGCGCCGGGATCGAACGCTTCGAGGGCATAGCTCTCCGGCGGCCCGAAGGCGCGGCCGATGACCGCCCGCGCGCTCAATGCTGCCCCCCATCGCAGCGCACGATCGAGCCCGTCACGTTGACCGAAGCAGGACTTGCAAGGAACAGCGCGGCGGTGACGATCTCCTCCGGCTCCGCCGCATGCCCGCGCGGGATCGGGATCGGCCCCTGCCCCTTGTCGGGCCATGCCTCGACGATGTCGGTGCGGAATGCGCCCGGTGAAAGCGTGTTGACCCGCACGTGCGGCGCATATTCCCACGCCAGCGAGCGGCTCATCGCATTGAGCGCCGCCTTGGACGAGCCGTAGGTCACCACCTGCGGCAGCGGCATCATCGAGCCCGAGGAGGTCACGTTGATGATGCAGCCCCCCGGCCCGCCCGCCTCGGCGCGGTCGAACATGCGCTTGCCCACCAGCGTCGAGAGCCGGAACGGCCCCTTGAAGTTGAGGTTGAGAACCGAATCGAACAGCTTCTCGCTGACTTCGTGGCTGGGCATGCGCGGGCTCATCCCCGCATTGTTCACAAGGATATCCACAGCCCCGAAGGCGGCATAAGCCTCCTCCACCAGCCGCTCGCACTCGTCCCAGCGACCGACGTGGGCGCTGATCGCGATCGCCTTGCGGCCAAGGGCGCGCATTTCCTCGCAGACCGCCTCGCAGACATCGAGCTTGCGACTGGCAACGATGATGTCGGCCCCGCGCTCGGCAAAGGCGCGGACCATCTGGTAGCCCAGCCCGCGCGAACCGCCGGTGACGAGCGCGACCTTGCCGGTGAAATCGAACAGCGGGTCCATCTCAGGCACCTCTCGCGTTCGGATAGCGTTCCAGCGCCTTCTCCGTGCGCGTCGGGATGTGTTCGGAGGGGAACAGCCCTTCCGCCGGTTTCACCCGCTTGAGATAGGCGCGCGCCAGTTGCGAGCGGTGCGCGTCGGTCGGTCCGTCCGCGAAGGCCAGCGCCATGTTGCCGCCGTACCACTTGGCCAGCGGCATATCGAGCGAGATGCCCAGCGATCCATGCACCTCCAGCGCCCGCCCGACGACGTTCGCATAGACCGAGGCCATCGCCACCTTGCACATGCCGATGTGCTTGCGCGCCGCGCCGTGCTTCAGGCGGCCCGCCTCGATCTCGTCGATCAGCCATGCGGTCTTGAGCACCAGCAGGCGGAACTGCTCCAGTTCGATCACGGAGTCCGCGATCTTGGCTTGCACCAGTTGGTGATCGCCCAGCATCGCGCCCTTGGTCCGGCGCGAGACGGCGCGTTCCAGCATCATGTCGAGCGCGCGGTTGCACATGCCCACCGTGCGCATGGCATGGTGGATACGCCCGCCGCCCAGCCGCGCCTGCGCCACCTTGAACCCCTCGCCCGGCCCCCCGAGCATATGGTCGAGCGGCACCCGGACCCGGTTGTAGCGGATGTGCGCGTGATGCCCGTTCTCCGGATCGAAGTCCCCGGCGATGGCGACGTTGCGCAGGATCTCGATCCCCGGCGTGTCGGCGGGGACGACGAACATGCTCATCCGTTCGGTCAGCGGCGCATCAGGATCGGTGACCGCGATGACCAGCAGGAAGCTGGCGAACCGGGCATTGGAGGAGAACCACTTCTCGCCCTCGATCACCCATTCGTCGCCCTCCTGCACGGCGCGGCATGTGAAGACGTCGGGGTCGGCGCCGCCCTGCGGCTCGGTCATCGAGAAGCACGAGACGATCTCGCCGGCCATCAGCGGGCCAAGATACTTCTGCTTCTGCTCCGCCGTGCCGAACAGGGCGAGGATTTCGGCATTGCCGGTATCGGGCGCGGCGGTGCCGAAGACGGTCGGCGCCCAGGTGGAGCGGCCGATGATCTCATTCATCAGCGCCAGCTTGACTTGTCCGTAACCCGGCCCGCCCAGATGCGGACCGAGGTGGCAGGCCCAGAGCCCCTGCGCCTTCACCTGTTCCTGCAGCGGCTTCAGGTGCCGCCGCGCCGCCGCATATGAAGGATCGAACTGCGCGCCCTGTTCGGGGAACAGCAGGTCCATCGTCTCGCACTCGTCGCGCACGAAACGGTCCATCCAGTCGAGTTTGACCTGGAATTCGGGGTCCGTCGAAAAATCGATCATCGTTCTCTCCCATTCCTCCCCCTGCGGGGGAGGGGGACCATGCGCAGCATGGTGGAGGGGCACGTGCGGGATTGCGTGCGCGCTCGGCGGCAGGCGATCCGGCGCGTGCCCCTCCACCACTCTTCGAGTGGTCCCCCTCCCCGTACCGGGGAGGAATTCACTGCATTCTCGCCACTTGCGCGGCGGTATCGCGGAAGCACTGCTCGACGATGCGCGCGAAGAAGCGCCCCGTCTCCTTCGGCAGAATCCCCGCCTCGGCCTGCGCCACCTTGTATTCGAGCAGGCACCCCGACTTGAATTTCGAGAGCACCGAGAACCATTCGAAGTCGCGAATGTCACGCCCGGTGCCCGCGCAGTAATAGCGCGCCAGTTCTTGCTTCGTCGGGAAGTTGGCCGGGTTGTTGAGCGCGGTCGGGAACTCCCTGCCCGGATCGTCCTCGTCGCGCATGCCGCCGGTGAACCAGCCCATGTCGATCATCGGATCGCCGATGGTGGACAGTTCCCAGTCGATCATCGCCGCCAGCCGCGCCGGAGGTCCATGACGGAACATCATGTTGGGCGTGCCGACGTCGCCATGGATGATCCCGCGCACTTCGGGCGGCATTCGAGCATTGCGCAGCCAGTCCTCGGTCTCGGCATAGCCTTCGAGCACCCGGCCCTCGTAACCGTAGCGTTCCTTGTAGGACGCCACCTGGCCCGCCCAGCGATCGACCTGCCGCTCCAGAAACCGGCCTGGCTTTCCGTAGTCCCCAAGTCCGATCGCCTCGTGATCGACGTTGGCGAGCGCGATCAGCCCATCGACGATGGCGAAGGGGATGCCGTATTCGCAAGGCATCGTATCGAAGGGCGGTTCGTTGTGAATTTTCTCGCCGCGAAGGTTGGGCGCCCAGCCCTCGACTTTCTCCATGACGTAGAACGGCGCGCCGACCACGCTATCCTCCGCGCAGGACCCGTAGCACACCGGATGGGGCACCTGGGTGCCATTGAGTGCCGTCAGAATGCGCGCCTCGCGCAAAACACCCTTCTCTGCGCCCGGCGGCGGCACGGCGGGCGGCCGGCGCATGACCATCGGCTTTTCGCCCCGGTCGAGCGTCAGTACGACGTTCGAGGTGCCCCCCGAAAGCACCGCAGTGCGCAGCGGCCCCTTGCCCAGTTCGGGCACGAAGGCGTCCAGCCATTCGGTCAGCGGCCCGACTGGGGCCAGCCGGTCGAGATCGGCGTCCATCATCCTCTCCTCAGCGAGCGCGGAAATGCGCCTCTATCTGCCTGCGCACCGCGCGCAGCGCGGCCGTCGCGGCCGCGACTTCCTCGGAATCGAGCACCAGCTGCGCGGCCAGTGCATCGGCGCGCGCGTCGATCTGACGCTTGAGCGCGGCACCCTTCGCGGTCGGACGCAGCAGCATGGCGCGCTTGTGTGCGGGATTTTCGAACGTCTCGACCAGCCCGGCATCGCGCAGGGCATTGGCAGCGCGCTGCACCAGCTGGCGCGCATGACCCATCGAGCGGCCGATCTGCGCGACGGTCGGGGCGTCTTGCGCCTCCACCACCGCGGTGAGCACCATGTGCTCGCTGTCGTTGAGCGCGCATCCCGCCCGCGCCTCGCCGAAGACGCTGCGCAGGCGGCCGTTCAGGCGGATGGTCTCATCGACCAGTCCTACCAGCGGATGACGCGACTCAGATACTCCCGTTTCCATGGAAACGGGGTGTCATGTTGACACGATCGTGTCATTTCTTTGGAGGCGCGGCCTCGTCAAGCATCGCCCTGGCGACATGGAGGAACGCCGCCGTGTCGGTCTGGGCGGAAGGGATCGCCTTGCGGAACGTCGCGAAGCCGTGGATCAGACCCTTTCCCTCGAAGTAGGCGGTCGGCACCCCGGCCTCGACCAGCTTGGCGGCATAGGCGCGGCCCTGATCCCGCAGCGGATCGAGCCCCGCCGTCACCAGCACCGTCGGCGGCAGGCCCGCCAGATCGCCGAGGATCGGCGAGGTGCGCGGGCTCTTGGGATCGGCCGCATAGTGCTCGGTGAAGCTCGCCATGCTCTTCGCGTCGAGCATGTAGCCTTCCGCGAACAGCTTTGACGAGGGATAGAGCTTGCCGAAATCGGTCGCCGGATAGATCGGGATCTGCATCACCACCGGCGCGGCCGCAGGCTTGTCACGCAGGGCAGCCGCCGTGATCAGCGTCAGATTGCCGCCCGCGCTGTCGCCGCTGAGGATCAGGCCGGTGAACTCCCGCCCGAAGGCCTTGCCGTTGGCCGCCACCCAGCGCGCCGCCGCCTCGCCGTCGTCAGGCGCGGCGGGCCAGGGGTTCTCGGGCGCGAGGCGGTACTCGACCGAGACCACCGGCAGGTCCAGTTGCCGCGCGATCTCTGCCGCGAGACCGGCATGGGTATCGATGCTGCCAAGGACGTAGCCGCCGCCGTGATAGAACACCACGACCGGCCCGGGACCACGCTCGGGGCGTGGATCGAACAGGCGCAGCGCCATCGGCCCGCCGGGTCCCGGCATCGTCACGTCCTTCGTCGTCACATTGCCGATGGGAAGATCCTGCTGCGCCATCGCCGCCAGCGCGGCGGGCGGCAGCTTGTGGATCTGCATCAGCAGTTCGCGCGTGAAAGGCGGGTTGGGCTTGGCGTAGAACGCCTTGAGATAGGCCGCGACGTCCGGGCGGACATCGGGCGCGGCGCTCGTTTCCTGCGCCGCTGGAACCGCCTGTCCGGACGCGACCGGCGCCGTTGCCAGCATCAGGGCCATGACACCGCAGCCTGCGAGGCTGCGCATACCCGCCATTCTCTTCATCGACTTCCCCTCCTGTTCGGCCGGCGGCGCATGTCCCGTCCGGCCAGGCGGGGTCAGTATACCCCGCCCTGCTCTTCCGCAAAGTTGCCCATGTCACCGGCCGCTGCCGCCGCATTCGCATCGCGCGCGTCGCGGGCGCTGCGGATCGAGGCCACCAGCGCATCGCGGCGACGGGTGAATTCGTCCTCCGCCGTGTACTGGCGCGGTTCGGTGTCGGGCTTGAACGCTTCCCAGATTACCGAGGCTTTCGGCTCGTCGGTGGGCTCCACGCCCATGACGCGCTTGCCGGTCACGCGGTCGATGCGGACCATGCGGATTCCCTGCGGCGCGACGAACGGCTGGTGCGACCAGCGGCCCGGAGTCGCCAGCACCACGTCCTTGAATATCGGCGCGGCGATGCGGCCGCCCTGCGCGTACCCGCCCAGCGAGCGAGGCGTGTCGTAGCCGATATAGACGCCGCCGACGTAGTCCTGATTGCCGCCCATGAACCACACGTCGGTCGGGCCGTTGGTGGTGCCGGTCTTGCCGAACATCGGCAGCTTGAGGTCGCGCAGGCGCTCCGCCGTGCCGCGCGTGACGACGCCTTCGAGCATGTGCACGGTCTGGTACGCCGTCGGCGCGTCCATCACCTGCTTGCCGACGCGCTGGATGCGCGGCATCGGCTTGCCGTCCCACTGCGCCATGTTGCAGGTGTTGCAGGTGCCCTTGTCGGCCCGCCAAATGACCTTGCCATTGCGATCCTGCACGTAATCGATCACCGAGCCGGAGAACTGCACGCCGTTGTTGGCCAGCGCCGCGTAGGCGTTGATCATGCGTCCCACCGTCGTCTCGCCCGCGCCGAGCGCGAACGAGAGGTACTTCTGGTAGTCGCCGATGCCCATGTTGTGAAACGTGCGGGTGACCTTGGCCATGCCAACGTCATTGGCGATGCGCACCGTCATCAGGTTGCGCGACTGTTCGAGGCCCCAGCGCAGCGTGTGGCTGCCCGAACCGCCCGCGCCGCCGAAGTTGCGGAAGCACTTGTTGCCCAGCCCCGCGCCCTGGAACACGCAGAACGTGCCGTCGAGCACTTGCGTCGCGGGCGTCATGCCGTTCTGCAGCGCCGTCGCATAAACGAAGGGCTTGATGGTCGAGCCGGGCTGGCGTTCGGCCTGCGTCGCGCGGTTGAAGCTGTCGATCCCGGAATCGAAGCCACCCTGCATGGCAAGGATGCGGCCGGAACCGGGCTGCTCGATGATCATGCCGCCCGAGACCTCGGGAATGCCGCGAAGCGCCCAGGTGCTGCCGCCCACCGGCTGCGCCGCGACGAGATCGCCGACCTTGGCCTTGTCGGAAATGCCGGTCAGCGTGGACACATTGCCGTCGGAGAAACCGATCCGCCCGGTGCTGCCCGACATGTCGAGGATGACGCCGACGCGCCAGTCCTTGTAGTCGATCGTCTTGTTGGCGACGACGAGCTGGCTCTGCCAGTTCTCAAGGTCGTTCAGATGCGCGATCGGGTGCACGAAGCCGCGATTGCCGTGGTAGAGCAGCAGCCCCTTGCGCAGCGCATCGCGCACCGCGACCTGCATCGCCGGATCCAGCGAAGTACGAACCCACAGGCCTCCCGCATAGACGCTGTTCGGACCGTCCTCGGCTTTTTCGCCGTACTTGCCGATCAGGCGGCGGCGCACTTCCTCCAGGAAGTAGCCGTTCGACGGCTCGTAGGTGCTGGTGCGCTGGGTGACGAGGCCGAGCGGTTCGGCCTTGGCAGCGGCGGCGGCCTGAGGCGTCGCCCAGCCGTTGCGCACCATCTGGTCGAGCACCCAGTTGCGGCGCTCGATCGCGCGGTCCTCGTTCTTCTTGCGGCCATAGACTTCCGGCGCACGCGGCAGGATCGCGAGGAACGCGCTCTGGCTGAGCGACAGGTCCTCGACGTCCTTGTCGAAATAGGCGCGCGAAGCGGCCTGCACGCCGAACGAGCGGCGACCGAGCGGGATCTCGTTGAGGTAGAGTTCTAGGATCTGCTGCTTGGTCAGCACGCCCTCGATACGGCGGGCGACGATCATTTCCTTGAGCTTGCGCGTCACGGAATATTCGTCGCCGATCAGGATGTTCTTGGCGACCTGCTGGGTGATCGTTGAGCCGCCCTTGGCGCGCACGCCCGATCCGTACTTGGTGACATAGTCCACCACCGCGCCCGCAAGGCCGCCGATATCGACGCCGCCGTGCGTCCAGAACGTGCGGTCCTCGGCCGAGAGGAAGGCGTTGACCAGCGGCCGGGGGAAATCGACGAAGCGCAACTGCACGCGCCGCTCACGGGCGTAGGAATAGACGATCTCGCCGTCTATCCCGCGCACCATCGTCGGCAGCGGGGGCTGGTATTCCAGCAACTTGTTGGCATCCGGCAGATCGTGGGCAAGGAACACCCAGAACGCGGCGATACCGGCGAAACCCGCCATGCACAGGTAGCCGAACCGGCGCATCCACTTGCGTTCGCGCCACATCTTGCGCAGCGCTGCGAGGCGCCCCGGCCCATCGCGGCGGATGCGGTAGGTCGCGTCTTCGGGCGGCTGTTCGCCGGGATCAATCGCGTCGGTCATTGCGTGCGCCCTCTAGCACGGCGTTTCGGCGCAAGGCCAGATAGCTTGCGACGAGAGCCTGCAATCAGGCACCCGCATTCCTCGCGAAATAAGCGCGGATCGCCTTTGCACCGGCCTCGGCGAGCACATCCTGCCCCTGCCTGGAGCCCAGCGTTTTCGCGTCTTCGGGGTTGTTGATATAGCCCGTCTCGAACAGGATCGAGGGCATGTCGGGCGCCTTGAGCACCGCCAGCGCGGCGGTCTCGGGCCGATCGCGGTGCATGCCGACGCCCGCGTCGCCCAGTTCGCGCAGCAGCAGCGTCGCGACCTGTGTGGAGCGCGCCTGCGCCCCGCGCTGCGAGAGATCGAGCAGGATCGCGCCCACTTCCGCGCTGGTCTTCGACAGCTTGATGCCGTTCACCCGGTCGGCGCCGTTCTCGCGCTCGGCGAAGCGCTCGGCGGCCTGGCTCGATCCTTTTTCCGAAAGGACATAGACACTTGCCCCGCGCGCCGAATCGGCTTCGGCACTGTCGGCGTGGATCGAGACGAACAAGTCCGCATTCAGTCGGCGCGCAATGTCCGGACGATCGGCCAGCGCGATGAAGCGGTCGGTGTCGCGTGTAAGCGCCACGCGCAGGCCGCCACCCGCCAGCAGCTTGTCCCGTAGTGCGAGCGCGATCTGCAACGCGACGGTCTTTTCCTTGAGCGCGTCCCCGCCCGCACCGGGATCGAAACCGCCGTGCCCCGCGTCGATCACCACCAGCGGGCGGCTGGCATCGGGCGGCCCGTCCACGCGCGGCAGGTCGATCGGCGCATTCACGCCCGGCAGGTCGAAGCGGATGACGTAGTCGTAGGCCCCGGCCCGCGTCGGCCATGCTCCGCTCACCGCGAACGCGGCGGCGAGCACCGCCAGCGGCGCAACGAAGACGAGGATCAACTGCAAGGTGCGCGACATTTGCGCCAAGGACTAAGCCGCGTTTGGCGGACGGGCAATCCTGCGCCCCCGCGCTTTCCCACAGGCTGATCAGCCGTTTTCATGCGCGGAATTCCAACAGGTCAAGCAACTTGCCGTCTTGCGTCATGAATGCTAGGCCAGCAGAACCGAGGCGAGGAATGCGCGTCGGTCCTCGCAATCCGGCAATACCATACCCATATGGCGCCGGACGGGACCGGCAGAGCCAGACGCAAGCCTCGGTCCAGGGAGCCGGAAATAATCCTTTTTCCGGAGCGCCTTATCAGGTTGAAGCGAGCCATGAGAAGCCAGTTGCCGCCTTGCCATTCGACGCCCGAAAGGGCGCGGGCGGCGTGGTCGCAACTTTCCGCGCGTTCGAATACGCCGCGCGATCTTCCGCTCGCCAAAGCATGTACTGCCCCGGCAGTCTTTAATTTCGTCGCGCATGGAGCGCTGGATTGCTCCACCATTGCGCCAAATCTCGCCCTCGCAGTCTGGAACGCCGCCCAAAGTGGCCGCGTCGTGATTCTGCGGGGCGCATCCGCCTACAGTGAACATACGCGCATCCGCCAGGCTGATCCGGCCCGGCGTCGACGCGCTCGGAGAATACCAAATGGCAACCCGCATGCTGATCGATGCGCGCCACCCGGAAGAAACGCGGGTGGCGGTCGTCAAGGGAAACCGCATTGAAGAGTTCGACTTCGAGTCGACCGAACGCAAGCAGATCAAGGGCAACATCTACCTCGCGAAGGTGACGCGCGTGGAGCCTTCGCTCCAGGCCGCGTTCGTGGATTTCGGCGGCAACCGCCACGGCTTCCTCGCCTTCAGCGAAATCCACCCTGACTACTACCAGATCCCCAAGGAGGACCGCGAGGCCCTGCTGGCGGAAGAAGCCGCCCATGCCGAGGAAGAAGCCGCCCTGCGCGCTTCGGAAGGCGACGATGAGGACGAGGACGGCGACTACAACGATGATGGCGGCCTGACCGAAGTCGACACTTCGGAGAAGGACCAGGTCGCCACGATCGAGGACGGTTCGGTCGAGAACCCGTTCCACGAAGGCGATGAAGGCGAGCACGGCGACGAGGAGTCGGAAGGCAACGGTGAAGGCAATGGCCGCCGCGGCCGTGGCCGTCGCCGTCAGGGTGGCCGTCCCTCGGGCCGTTCGAAGGAAGCTGACGACCTGCGCGCCAAGCGCATGGCGCTGCGCCGCCGCTACAAGATCCAGGACGTCATCCAGCGCCGCCAGGTGCTGCTCGTCCAGGTCGTCAAGGAAGAGCGCGGCAACAAGGGCGCGGCCCTCACCACCTACCTCAGCCTCGCGGGTCGCTACTGCGTGCTCATGCCGAATTCGAGCCACGGCGGCGGCATCAGCCGCAAGATCAGCTCGGCTTCGGACCGCAAGCGCCTGAAGTCGATCATCGCCGAACTCGACCTGCCCCGCTCGATGGGCTGCATCGTGCGCACGGCGGGCCTCCAGCGCACCAAGACCGAGATCAAGCGCGACTTCGACTACCTCGCCCGCCTGTGGGACGAACTGCGCGAACAGACGATGCGTTCGGCCGCGCCGGCGCTGATCCACTCGGACAGCGACCTCATCAAGCGCGCCATCCGCGACATCTACAACCGCGACATCGAGGAAGTGATCGTCGAGGGCGAGGCCGGCTACCACGCCGCCAAGGACTTCATGAAGCTCCTGATGCCCAGCCACGGCCGCAAGGTTAAGCCTTACGCCGACCCCGTTCCGCTGTTCCAGCGCTTCGGCGCCGAGGACCAGCTGACCGCGATGTACGACCCCGTCGTGCAGCTGCGTTCGGGCGGCTACATCGTCATCAACCCGACCGAAGCACTGGTTTCGATCGACATCAACTCGGGCCGCGCCACCAAGGAGCACGGGATCGAGCAGACGGCGGTTGCCACCAACCTCGAAGCGGCGGCGGAAATCGCCCGCCAGCTGCGCCTGCGCGACATGGCCGGCCTCGTCGTGATCGACTTCATCGACATGGAGTACGGCTCGAACGTCCGCAAGGTCGAGAAGGCCATGAAGGAAGCGCTCAAGAACGACCGCGCGCGCATCCAGGTTGGCCGCATTTCCAGCTTCGGCCTGATGGAAATGAGCCGCCAGCGCCTGCGCACCGGCGTTCTGGAAGCGACCACGCGCTCGTGCCCGCACTGCGACGGCACCGGCCTCGTCCGCACCGCCAGCTCGGCGGGTCTGTCGGCGCTGCGTCTGATCGAGGACGAAGCGGCCAAGGGCAAGGGCATCGTCGTGTCGCTGTTCGCCTCGACCGAGGCGGCCGTGTACCTTCTCAACGCCAAGCGCACCGATCTGGCCGACATCGAGGAACGCTACGGTGTCACCGTCGAAGTCATCCCCGAGGGTGAGAACGAAGGCGCCAAGATGCGCGTCATGTCTTCGGGTCCGCGCAACGAGTTCGTGCCCCGCTTCGAACCCATCGCCGAGGACGTCGAGGACGACTTCGTCGAGGACGAGTACGAGGACGAAGAACTGGAGGCCGAAGAAGCCGCCGAGCGTGGCGAGCGCACCGAGGCTTCGGAAGGCGATGGCGAAGGCCGCCGCAGCAAGCGCCGCAAGCGCCGCCGTGGCCGCAACCGCGATCGCCGCGAGGATGACGCTGCCGAAACCGCAGAGACCGAAGGCTCGGTCGAAGCCGCTGAGGCTTCCGACGAAGGCGAAGAGGACGGCGACGAAGCCGGTGAAGCCGAAGCCACGGTGGAAGGTGACGACACCAATGCGCCCAAGAAGCGCCGCCGTCGCGGTGGTCGCCGTCGTCGCGGTCGTCGCGGTGAAGGTGAGGCTGAAAACGGTGCCGAGGGCGAAGACGCCGTGATCGGCGCCGAAGGCCTCGAACTGGCTGCCGAAGAGGCTGCACTGCCGGTCGCCGATGGCGGCATCAGCGCCGAGCCGATCGTCCCGGCCGAACCGGTCGCCGAAGAGGCGCCTGCCAAGCCCAAGCGCACTCGCCGCAAGAAGGCGGACGTCGAAGCCGAAGCCGTCGTCGAAGCGTCCGAGCCGGTCGCCGAGGAAGCGCCTGCCAAGCCCAAGCGCACCCGTCGCAAGAAGGCGGACGTCGAAGCCGAAGCCGTCGTCGAAGCGCCCGCAGCGCCGGAACCGGTCGCCGAGGAAGCGCCTGCCAAGCCCAAGCGCACCCGCCGCAAGAAGGCGGACGCCGAGGCCGAAGCTGCTCCGGCTCCTGAGCCGATCGCTGAAGAGGCACCGGCCAAGCCCAAGCGCACCCGCCGCAAGAAGGCGGATGTCGAGGCCGAAACTGCTCCGGCTCCCGAGCCGGTCGCAGAGGTGGAACCCGTCGCCGAGACCGCATCGGCAAATGACGACGCCGCTCCGGCTCCGCGCCGTGGCTGGTGGCAGCGCACCTTCGGCGAGTAATCGCCGACGGCCCTGACACAAGGGTCTGAGAAATGCAGACGCCGCGCGCGATCCGAAAGGGTCACGCGCGGCGTCTTTGCGTTGAGGCGCCTTTCCCGCACCTTCGTCATTGCGAGCGCAGCGAAGCAATCCAGGGCGGCTCAAGACTGCCCTGGATTGCTTCGCTGCGCTCGCAATGACGAGACATGAAGGCCCGAAACCACCCTGCCCTATGACATGTCGGAGTGGCCCCCATTCCCCGCCGAAACTTACAGTGCCCCGGCAAAGACCGAGCGGACAGTGACGGCCTCCCGCGCCGATCCTGCCGCAGCCGAACGGCCTGTTGGGAGACGGACTGAATGACACAAGACGTGAACTGGGATCTCGAGGCCGACGTCGTCGTGCTCGGATCGGGCGGCGCCGCCATGACGGCAGCGATCGCCGCGCATGACTTCGGCGCGAAGGACGTGGTGATCCTCGAAAAGACCGGCATGGTCGGCGGCACCACCGCGATGTCGGGCGGCATGCTGTGGATTCCCGGCAACCACCACCAGATCGAGGCGGGTATTTCCGAGGACGACGAGGATGTCGTCGCCTATCTCGACTCACTGGCCCCCGGCGCGCTCGATCCCGATACACTGATGGCGTTCATGGAAACCGGGCCGGAAATGATCCGCTATCTTGCGGACAAGACCCCGGTGCGCTTCCACGCCTACGCCGATTTCCCCGATTACCAGCCCTACATGCCCGGCGCCAAGCCCGACGGCGGCCGCTCGCTCGACAACGATGCCTTCTCGTTCGAGCGGCTCGGCAAGTGGGCGACCCGCGTGAACCCGACCAAGATGGCCTACCCGGTGCGCGGCAGCCTGATGGAAGCGATCAACGGCACGCTGGACGAAGCGACGCTCGCCGAGCGCGAGGCCGGCGACTATCGTGGTCTGGGTCAGGCACTGGCAGGATCGCTGTTCCTGGCGGTGATCGATCGCGGCATTCCCGTCGAGTTCGAGAAGCGCGCGCGCAAGCTCGTGAAAGATGGCGACCGGGTAATCGGCGTCGTTGCCGAGGATGCCAATGGCCGCGATTACCGCGTGCGTGCGCGGCGCGGCGTGGTTATCGCCACCGGCGGTTTCGAATGGAACGAAACGCTGGTGAAGACCTTCCTGCGCGGCCCCCTCACAGGCCCGGTCAGCGTGCCCGAGAACGAGGGCGACGGTCTGCTCATGGCGATCGAAGCGGGCGCCCAGCTCGGCAACATGCAGCACGCCTTCTGGCAACAGAGCGTGCTGGAATTCCAGCCCCAGCACCGCGCTGCCAAGCCCAACTACCTGCTCGGCTCGGACGAACGCGCGCGCCCCGGCGCGATCCTCGTCAACCGCGCGGGCAAGCGTTTCGTGAACGAGGCCGCCAACTACAACGCGATGGGCAAGGCGCTCCATGCCTTCGACGCGGGCACGCACGCCTACGCCAACCTGCCGTACTGGCTCATCATCGACCAGCGCTATCGAGCCAAGTACCAGACCTTCAACACCCCGCCGGGCGGCCCGGTCCCTTCGTTCATGATGCAGGCCGACACGCTGGAGGAACTGGCGGAAAAGGCCGGGATCGACCCGCAGGGCCTCGCTGCCACGGTCGCGCGCTTCAACGATCTGGTCCGCAAGGGCCACGACGACGATTTCAATCGCGGCGACAATACCTACGACAACTTCTACATGTGGGGCGATGCGGAGTTCGAGCCGCCTTACCGCACGCTCGGCGTGATCGATCAGGGGCCGTTCTTCGCGGTGAAGATGGAAGCCGGCGCGCTCGGTACCGCCGGTGGTCCGAAGACCAACGCCGATGCGCAAGTGCTCGACTGGAGCGGCAATCCGATCCAGGGCCTCTACGCGGCGGGCAACGTCATGTCGGCAGTGCTGGGCGAGGCCTACGGCGGCGCAGGCGGGACGCTCGGGCCGGGCATGACCTTCGGCTATATCGCAGGCAAGCACCTCGGCACGCATCTGCCGAACCACTGATCCCGGCTTTCCTACAGGAGCATGGGCGGGGTACTTTTCCGCCCATGCTTTTCTGCGTTCTCACTCTTTTATTTGCGATCCGACGGACCGCTTTCCGGCTGACGGCTTTTCGTCACAAGGTGACAGGTCCGACCTGCAAGGTGACACCTTGGGATCGCAAGGTGACACCTAAGGTGACACATCGGCGCCACAAGGTTACACCCAAGGTGACACATTTCAGCCCGGAAATGGCGGATTTGCGTGGCATGGCCTTGAACAGACCGCACAAGGTGACACCTTTTCCCTCTGGACCGTGTAAACCGTGTAAACCTCGACGCCCGCGACTTTCGCAACGGCACTTGCGCGTCATGCGCCCGCAGGATCCGCTGCAGCGCCGATATCGGTGCATTTCCCGATATTCCACCGCTCACCTCTCCATAGTCACCTCTTGCCCTATGCGGACGAATCGCTAGAGGGGGACCACAAAGCGGTTCATGCCGCACTGCAAGATCACGGGGATTCTACCATGGCGACCTTCACCCTCCCGGCGAACAGCAAGATCAGCAAGCGTGGCAACGTCCACAAGGCTGAGGGCGCCACCAAGGTCAAGAAGTTCACCGTCTACCGCTACGACCCGGACTCGGGCGAGAACCCGCGCTACGACCAGTTCGAGATCGATCTCGACCAGTGCGGCCCGATGGTCCTCGACGCGATCATCAAGATCAAGAACGAGATCGACCCCTCGCTGACGTTCCGCCGCTCGTGCCGCGAAGGCATCTGCGGCTCGTGCGCGATGAACATGAACGGCAAGAACGGCCTCGCCTGCACCACCGCGATCGAGGACCTCAAGGGTGACATCCGCATCACCCCGCTGCCGCACATGGACGTGATCAAGGACCTCGTTCCCGACTTCACGCACTTCTACGCGCAGTACGCCTCGATCCGCCCCTGGCTGCAGACCGTCTCGACCACCCCGTCGGGCAAGGAGCGCCTGCAGAGCCCCGAACAGCGCGAGAAGCTGGACGGCCTCTACGAGTGCATCCTGTGCGCCTGCTGCTCGACCTCGTGCCCGAGCTACTGGTGGAATTCGGACAAGTTCCTCGGCCCGGCGATCCTGCTGCAGGCCTACCGCTGGCTGGCCGACAGCCGCGACGAGATGACCGGCGAGCGTCTGGACGAACTGGAAGATCCCTTCCGTCTCTACCGCTGCCACACCATCATGAACTGCGCCAACGTGTGCCCCAAGGGCCTCTCGCCCGCGCGCGCCATCGCCGAAATCAAGAAGATGCAGGCCGAGCGCCAGGTCTGAGCCTTCGGGCCGCGACCGGTATCCCTTCCCGTGGCGCAGGGCAGTACATTCATCCATGAGCCGGACCCGGAGTTCCCTGGCTGGCGCACATGGAAGCTGAACGAAGGTTCGCGCTTCAACTCGCAGGGCCTCGGACGCATGATCGTCCGCCGCGAAGGTGAACGCGGCGCCCGCCTTCGCCTGGTCGAGGCGGGACTAAAGCACAGCAATGTGCTCGACGCAGTCCACGGCGGCGTCACCCTGGCTCTGATCGACGTCGGTATGTTCGCGGCGATGTACACCGTGCTCGGCGAAGACGCCGTGGGCGCGGTGACACTGGAACTCAGCAACCAGTTTATCGGCGCAGGTCGCATCGGCGACCCGCTCGACGTCGTGGCAGAGATCATGAAGGAAACCCGCCGCCTCGTCTTCGTGCGCGGTACGGTGGAACAGGGCGACCATCTGGTCGCCAGCTTCATGGGCACCCTGCGCAAGCCGAGTGCCCCCAAATGAGCGCGATGCTCGAACGCTATGAAGCGCTGGTCGCGACCGGCGAACTGCGCTCAGACCCGGAACAGGCCGCCGCAGCCGAGCGGTTGAACCGCCTCCAGCGCGAATTCTACAAGTCATCGTCCTCGACCGGCCTGTTCGGCAAGCTACTCGGCAAGAAGGCTGCAGCGCCGCGCGGCGTCTATATGTGGGGCGGCGTCGGACGCGGCAAGTCGATGCTGATGGACCTCTTCGTCCAGACGCTCGATATTCCCGGCAAGCGCCGCGTGCATTTCCACGCCTTCATGCTCGAGGTCCACGCTCTTCTGCGCGACGAGCGCAAGAAGGAAACCGGCGACCCGATCCCGCCGGTCGCCGCGGCCATTGCCCGCAATGTCCGCTGCCTCGCCTTCGACGAGATGGTCGTCAACAACTCGGCCGATGCGATGATCATGAGCCGGCTGTTCACGCACCTGATCACGAACGAGGGCGTCACGATCGTGACCACCTCGAACCGTGCCCCTTCCGAACTCTACAAGGACGGGCTGAACCGCGAGCATTTCCTGCCGTTCATCGGACTGATCGAGCAGGAACTCGACGTCCTGACGCTCAACGGCCCCACCGACTACCGCATGCAACGCCTCGGCGGCATGGCGACCTGGCATGAGCCACTGGGCGAGCCCGCCACCGAAGCCGCACGCGAGGCTTTCTATCGCCTTACCGACTATCCCCCGGAAGACAGCGAACATGTCCCATCCGCGGATATCGACGTCGGCGGCGGCCGGATGCTCCACGTCCCCAAAAGCCTCAAGGGTGTGGGCGTTTTCAGCTTCAAGCGCCTTTGCGGCGAAGCTCGCGGTGCGGCGGACTATCTCGCCATCGCACGCGCCTACCATACGGTGATCCTCGTCGGCATCCCGAAGATGGGGCCGGACCGCAGAAATGAGGCAGCGCGCTTCGTTACGCTGATAGACGCGCTCTACGAGAACAAGGTCAAGCTGATCGCAGCCGCTGATGCGGCTCCTGAAGATTTGTATGAATCCGGGACTGGACGGTTCGAATTCGACCGCACGATCAGTCGCCTTAATGAAATGCAAAGCGCCGATTACCTCGCGCTCGGACATGGTGAAGACTGAACTTCGTTAACGAGTCCCGAATCGGGATGCGATTCGCGGTGCCGAAGTCGCATAGTTCAATGTGACCGCATTTAGTACGTTAAGCGATTGGTTAACGCTTAACAGCGATTGGCACGAAAACCTGACGCCATTACCATTCACGTTTCTAAGAACACATCCGCCAGATAAAGAAAAAGCGCTTTCCAAAAGACAGGAGTTCTTCTGGAAAGCGCTTCTTTTTACTGCGGTAATCCAAACAGTTAAGTTTGGATTAGTAGGTGAACAGCATCAATTAGATGCCGCCGCCCCACCAACCACCGCCCCAGATGTCCTTGTTCATCATCATTCCCCATGTGAACGACCGCATCGCTGCGGCCGTTCACATGGATAATAGTTAGTTAACGATGCATCAAGAAATTTTTAACCAATGAGACGCGCCCTCCGGCCGGAGACGAAGTCCAGGAAATCCCGGAATGGGACAGGACGGCTTACGTGATAGCCCTGAACCAGGTCACAATGGAGACCTGACAGCATCTCAAGAACCTTCGCTGTCTCGACGCCTTCGGCTACGACGACGCGGTCCAGCGAGTGCGCCATTTCGATGATCGACTGGACCAGCAACAGATCTTCCTTGCTGCCTTCCATCGACGACACGAATGTCTTGTCGATCTTCACTTCGCTTGCAGGCAGATAGCGAAGATAGTCGATCGTCGCGTTACCGGTGCCGAAATCGTCGATCGAGAGGCGCAGACCGGACTGAACCAGGCGCTGAAGCATCTGGAACGTCTTGGAACTGCGGTCGAGACGATCGGTCTCGGTAATTTCAAGGATCAGGCGGTTAGGTGACAGACCGTGCGCTGCGAGAATTTCGGCGATCATTCCAGGCAAACCCGGATTGCGCAGGAGTTGGGCCGAAATGTTGACGGACATCGTCATCTCGTAACCATGGCGTTCCAGTTCGACAGCGACTCTCACCGCGTCGTTGATGACGAAACGGGTGATGCGCTCGATCCGGTGAAATTCCTCGGCGATGCGGATGAACTTGTCCGGGCTGATTGGCCCGCGTTCGGGATGAGTCCAGCGAACAAGCGCCTCTGCACCGCTTATGCGATTCGACCGCAGGCCAAGCTTGGGCTGGTAGGCAACCCACACTTCACCGTTGTCGATCGCCCGATCCAGCGAAGTCAGCAGCGAGATTTCCCACTGCGCCTCATGCTTGCGGGCGTCGTGCTGATAGACCAGTTCGTCATTTCGCACGGCTTCTTCCGCAGCCTGCATCGCGCTGGCGACACGGCCCGAAAGCGGGCGATCGAAATCGGAGTCGATGCCGCAGTTGAACGACAGGTCGATGTCGATACCGCCAACCTGGATGCCGTTCTGGACGATCCTGTGCAGACCTTCGAGGTTCTCGAAGAGGTCAAACGTGCTGCGGATAGACGAAAGCCAGACGAACATTCCGCCTTCGTGATAGATCAGGACGCTCTCGTCGCTGATGCGGATACGCCGCACGATCTCCTTCGCGAGTTGCGCCTCGACATGCTCGGCGAAGCTGCCGATAATTCCGCCGTAGTTGCGGATCTTCAGCGCGACGAGAATGCGCGTCGACAGGTCAGGCGAATTGCGCAGGGCTTGAACGCTGGGCAGGCCCGAGCCGGCGTTCGTCTCGCCAGCTTCCTCTACTCGATCGAGGTTTCTCATGCGAATGACCGCCACCACCGCAACCGAAAGGGCGGGAATGACCTCCACCTGAACACTGACAAGGTCGAGCAGGAAAGGCACGGCTCCCAGCACCCCGATCAAGGCGGTAAAGCGATATACGTCCAGCACTCGCCCACGACCAAGCCCCGACACAACGACGAGCAGTATGAGAAGGAATGGCGCGAACCAGCCGTAATCGCGAGGTGTGCCCTCCTTCAGAGTTTCAGCTCCAAGAACGTGGAAGAACCCTCCCGGAGCGTTGAGATTTTGCCCTGGAATCTTGTGGATGTCGTTCAGGCTGACCGCAGCAGGTGCTATCACAACATTCTTGCCGCGAACCTTCGATGCATCGAAGTTATCGTGCATTACGTCAATGTAGCTAAGGACCGGTATTGATCTGACCGATATCGAAAAATCGGGAAAATACAGATCATCGGAATTGTTCGTTATTCCGGCGAGTTGAGCCGACAGCGATGGAATCCGGCCTATGGCGCTGTCCGAAGAGTAAGGGAGTTGCACACTGAGATTAAGTGGCCGGTGACGAACCAAGATCGATACCGGCACCGCATATTCGCGAAATTCCTTGAGCGGCAAAGCTCCGGCATAGTTGCCTTTGCCGACATCGTCCCCAGGCGTAACGCCCAGGAAAACGCGGCCCTTATACTGCTTGAGAACGTCAACAAGCTTCTGATCGTCATCGGCACGCCCGCGCTTGGCAAACGATCGAGCGAAATACACATTTCTCGCGCCTGCGGCGAAGAGCTTCTTCAGCGCATCCGCATCGTTTCCGTGAGTAACATCGACCGAGCCAACTTCGTCGAGCGTCCGCTCATCCTGCTGGATCACGACGACTTTCTGATCGGCATTGCGGGTACGCATGGACCAGCGAATATTCCGCATGCCGTCCTCAAGCGGCAGACCAAGGCCACTGATGCCCATGGCGAGACCCGTCAGCGCTGCCCAGAACACAATCCGGACACGCGGTCTTTTCCAGAAATCGCGAAGCTGCCCCCACATCCCGGTCATGGCCTTCCCCCTGCCCGCATCGTGAGGTCGCTTCGGGCGCAGGTCACCAGCGCGGAAGGCTTCCGCTCTGAATACTGGTGATGGCGACCGAATCTGTTCATTCATGCCCTGCAAATGAGGCTCTGGTGGGCATGAGCTATCGCAAAGGTACTAAGAAACTGTGTAGTTAATGGCGTGGCTGGCCCGAAACGCGGAATTCTCCGGCAAAGCGCAGTCAGCGGACCGATTAATTGACACCCAGCGAGGTAAATGCCTTGTCAAGCATGAGCATCTGCCAGAGCAATCGGGAATTATCCGAGGTTCCCGATATATGCGCATCGACAAGGCCGAGGAGGCGCCGCTGGTCAAACCAGCCGGTGCGCGCCAGGGCCGCCCCTCCGGCGATGTCGCGCGCCGTTTCGGCGAGCGGACCACGAAACCATTGCGCGATCGGCGTGACGAAGCCCTGTTTGGGCCGATAAAGCACATCATCGGGCAGATAGCGCCGCATCGCCCGCTTCATCAGCCACTTGCCCTGCCCGCCCTGCACGCGCATCCGCTCCGGCAGGCTCGCCGCGAATTCGATCAGGCGGTGATCGAGCAGCGGCTCGCGCACCTCTAGGCTGACCGACATGCTCGTGCGATCAACCTTGGTGAGAATGTCGCCCGGCAGCCAGACCTTGAGGTCAGCATACTGGGCACGATCGAGCCCCGAACGGGCGGGCGCCCCGCGCATCAGCGCGAGCACCGGATCCTCGGCGCGGTAATCGCCGCGCAGGCGGCGGAACTCGTCGGAATAGAGAGGGTCGCGCAATTCGGGCGGCAGGAACGCCATCGAGCGCGCGTAGCCCTGCGCGGAATCTCCCGCCAGCGCAAGAAGCGTGGATTTCGCGCGCAACGGCCGCGGAGCCCAATCCGCCTTCGGATAGACCTTGCCGAGCGCTCCGAACACCGGCCCACGCAGCGATTGCGGCAGCAAAGCCCTGACCTTGTCCTCGCCGGCCTGGAATACATGCCGGCGATAACCTCCGAGCGCCTCGTCGGCGCCATCGCCCGACAGCGCGACCGTGACCGATTCACGCGCCAGTTGGCAGACCCGCCAGGTCGGGAGGGCAGAGGCGTCGGCAAAAGGCTCGTCGAACATGCCTGCCAGCCGGTCGATGGCGGCAAAATCGTCGGGGGAAACGATCCGCGAAGCGTGGTTCGTGCCGAAGCGCTGCGCGACCTTCGTCGCATAGGCGCTTTCGTCCAGCCCGGCGACATCGAAGCCGATCGAGCAGGTGCGTACCGGGTTGCCGCTCGCCTCGGCCATGAAAGCGACGACGCTGGAACTGTCGACGCCGCCTGACAGGAACGCCCCCAAGGGCACGTCGGCCACCATGCGAGACGACACCGCCTGGCGCATGAGGTGTACCAATTCCGCCTCCAGATCGGCAGGCTTGCCCTTGCGCCGTTCAGCAAAGGAGACATCCCACCACTGCGCCGGGCGCGGCATTTGCGCTCCGTGACGCAGTAGCAGCGAGTGCCCCGCCGGCAGCTTGGAGACGCCCTTCAGGATGGCGCGATCGTCAGGGACATAGCCCCAGGTCAGATAGTCCTCGACGGCCAGCGGGTCGATCTCCCGCCGCAACAGCGGATGAGCGGTCAGGGCCTTGAGTTCGGAACCGAAGGCCAGGCTGCCATCGCTCAACTGCGCATAATACAACGGTTTCACGCCCAGCCGATCGCGAGCGAGGAACAGCGTGCGGGCGTCCAGGTCGTAGATCGCGAAGGCGAACATGCCGAACAGCCGCGTCACGCAATCCGGCCCCCAGCGCCGCCACGCCGCCAGAATTACCTCGCTGTCGCCGTCGGTTCGAAAGTGCTCCCCGGCCGCCTTCAACTCATGCCGCAGTTCGCGGTAGTTGTAGATCTCGCCATTGAAGACGAGCATCGCGCGGCCATCGGGGGAGGCCATCGGTTGCGGCGAACCCGCGAGGTCGATGATCGACAGGCGACGATGCCCCAGGGCAACGCCCGGCGCCGTCCATACACCCTGCCCGTCCGGCCCACGATGCGCGATGGCGTCGCACATAGCCTCGACCCGGGCGCGATCGACCGGCTTGGGCGTTTCCAGATGATAGATTCCAGCGATCCCGCACATCGTCGCTCGACCTACCTGACCTGAGCGATACCGTCCATCCAGCGCGCAAGCGGTCCGGTGGAGGCGCGGAAGGAAGCGATCGACTGCTCGGCCGTCCCACGCGGCATGTCTTCGGCGGAAAGGATCAGCATGGTCGTAGGCTCCGCGCGGAACAGCAGATGATCGGCGATCACCGCGAGCTTCAGCCGGGCATTGCTCCCGCTCAAAAGGCCGCCCTGACGATACCACGTCATCGCAAACCGCTCGACACGGCCGTTGCCGAGGAGGCGTTCGCCCTTCCCTCCTTCGAGGGAGTGCGCGGGTGCCTGCCACGCCCACGCGCTCGCGGGGACGAGCGCGCCCTGGCCGAAGCCGCCGGCCTCTCGCCCTTCGCCCTGACTGGCATAGAGCGCGACGAAGACGTCGACCTGATGGCCCTTGCCATCACGATAGCGGCCAAGGAGGCGATGATCGGACCCTTGAGCGCGCGGTTCCCACCAGATCGCCGGAGCGTAGTCCACGCGCGTCCATCCCTCCACGACCGGAAGGTCGATACGCGCGGGCATCGGCGCGGCGATGGTATCCGCCGCCAGCGCCCAGCATCGCGCTGCGATCAGCACAAGCGCGAACCCGACCAACGCTGCGGTGCCGGAGAAGGCAAGACGCTCCAGACGGCCCAGCCAGGCGGCATTCTCGATGGCGACAAGGTCGACCACCGCCGCATTCAGGGGCCGGTCGAAGAACCGCCAGGCGCAGGCGATCACCAGCGCCAGCACGATCGCGAAGAAGAACCAGCCGTAGACGATATGGTCGAAGCCCGCCGCCGCCTCGATACCGAAAATCTGGGCGGCATAGATCGTGCCCCATGCACGGACGCCATTCGCCAGGATCGGCACGGCCACGCAGGTCAGCAGCATCGCCGCGCGGCGGCGCCAGCTCAGAAAGCAGACATTGGCCGCAAGCACGCCGAATGCGACCATGGCGATGAGGAACTTCACGCCCGAACATGCCTCGGCGACCTCGAACAGACCTGCCGGCGTGTTGATGAAGACGCCGTCGATCTCGGCGGGAATGCCGCTGAGGTGCGTCAGGGCGATGGTGATCTCGGCCGTGATCGTCTGCAGGACGTTGACAAGTTCCTCGCCTACAGGGACCAGGAAGACGAGATAACCGAGCGGGAACACCAGCGCCGCACTGATCCTGACGCCCAGGAGCAGGGGTACGCAGGCCCCTAGCATGGCCACGGCTCCCGCTTGTCGGGCAAGGTCCAAGCCCGACATCGCGCCCAGCAGCCACAGGAACGCCGCGCCGGAAAGCAGAATCAGGCCCGGCCACCAAGGTCGGGGCGCAAGCTGCTCCAGTTGCGGCCAGCGCTGCCAGACCAGCCAGCCGAGGATCACCGGGATCAGCAGGACATGGTTGTAGGTGGAAATGTCCCACCACTGCCGCGCCATCGCAGCCCAGTCTCCCGCAAAGCCGGCCAGCAGTACCAGCCACGCCGCACCGAGGCGCAGGAGTGCGCGGCACCACTGCGGCGAAAGAGCGCGCCAAGCACGGGCGTGCCCGGCGGTGGATGCGGATGCCATCTCACGCGACATCCGTAAGCGCCTCGCTCCGGGTTCCGAGATATTCGGGAAGGCGCGCCAGCGCGGCCTCCCAACTGGCATTGCCGACGATCCACGTCCGGGCAGCAGCCCCCATCAGTTTCGCGGCCTCGCGCGCGCACGTGAGGTCGACGACGGCCTGCGCCATCGCCGCATCCCCGTCGCGTATCGCGAAGTCCCGCCCGTCAAGCGCGTCGATGCCGGTCGCGGCGCCGGGGGAAAGAACCACGGGCAGGCTCATCGCCATCGCTTCAAGCACCTTGTTCTGCACACCGCGCGCGATTTCGAGCGGCACCAGCGCGACATCCGCAGCGGCGAGCCACGGCCGAATATCGTCCACCCTGCCCCAGACTTCGACGCCGTCCCGTCCCGAGCGGTCCCGTAGCATCGGCGGCGGATTGCGGCCAACGATATGCAGCGTGGCGTCGGGACAAGTCTGGCGCACGAGGGGTAACACGCGATCGATGGCGCGCGTGACGGCCTCGATGTTGGGTGCGTAGTCCATCTGTCCGGTGAAGACGATGCGCGGCGCGCCCTTCGCCATCATGCGCGGTTCCGGGCGTACTGCTTCGGGGTTGAAATATGCAGCATCAAGGCCATTGCCCATTGCCCGCACGCGGCCATGCTCACCGGTACGCTCTGCATGGCTGTCGCTGCTGCTATCACGAGGGCTTTTATTGACGAGGCGCGAACGCAGGAGGCCCACTTCGGCTCCGCTGATGAGCAGCGTGACGGAGGCACCCGCGCATATCCTCGCCTCTTCCTGACGCAGCAGGCGGCCTTCGCGCCGCTCCATCCATGATCGAAAGCCCCTTCCCTTCGCGGCATAGGCTTCGAACTTGGCGGAATCGACGTCCACCAGATCAGCAACGACGCGGCCATGGAAGTCACCCGGCACGTACTGCGCCATCTGACCGGAGAAGACATAGACGGTATCGATGTCCCGCTCGGCAAGCAGATCGTACACATAGGCTGCGAGGTGCTTGTCGTGAAACGCGGTAAGGCTGATCGGACGGCCGCTGGCCAGCGCCTGTATTCCGGCGACCGGTAGCGACTTGGAGCGCTTGACCAGGCAATAGCTTGCGGCGAGGTTCGCCAGGTCCGGTTCGAACGCACGATCCTGCTCGTCGTCGCAGAACGTCGCCACATGAACCGGAGCCAGTGCGGCCAGCGCCTTGAGCACGTGATGGGAGCGGATCTTGTCACCGCGATCCGGCGGGAACGGGATGCGGTGCGACAGGAACAGGATTTCGCCCATCAACCGATACCACGTGCGATCAGGGGGCCGAGGCGATTGGCCACGGCGAGAGGCAAGCGCTGCCACAGCTTGATCTGGAGCGAGAGTTTGCCGCTCGTCGGGTCGGCATCGCGCCTGGCACTCCCCGGGGCCGTCCAGGTCGCATACGTCAGCGGCTCCGGCTCGAAGCCCCAGTTGCGCTTGAAATGATAGGCCCCGCTGTCCGTTTTCGAGCGGCCGAAGTCGAACATCGTGCAGCCACGCCGCCGGGCATGGAGCATGAGTTCGTAATACATCCGGTCGTTGGCCCGAAGGCGCCGGGCCTCCCAGGTGCCGCCGCCCCAGTACGGCATAACGGCACCCCGGTGATAGACGCTGATGACGCTCGCCACCGGCACGCCCTGATGGCGCACGGTCAGGATGTCCGCATCATCGCCGAAACCGTCGATCACCGCGTCGAGCAGCGCTCGGGGGAAGACAGGCGTGCCGAGATTACGATAGCTCTCGCAGAAGACCGCGTAATGCGCGGCACGGTCCGCTTCGGAGGTGCCGACCTCGATTGTCAGGTCGATGCCGAGCGAGCGGCGCACTTCGGCGCGCTGCTTGCGCGGAATATCGAGCAGTTGCGCATCGTCGTCCGCTGCGAGCGGACGGGCGAAGTTGGCGTGCGAGCGGGTCTTGAGTGTCCAGCCCTCACCCGCCGGGGGGAGCACCCCGCCGCGCAGTTCGATCGTTGGACAGGTGAGCCGCAGCGCCAGTTCCTCGACGGCAGCGAATATCGCCGCTGTATCGGCCTCCTCGGTCGCCAGCAGCCCGCCACCGACCGCGAAACCGGTGGAGGCCAGCAGACGGCCGAAAACCGGCGAATGGATGGCGTCGAGCGGCAGGAAAGCGACGATCTCGTCTGCCTTCTCCTGCACCAGAGCCAGCGCGCAGTTGCCGGTCGCCTTCGCTACTGAAACGAACCATTTGGGCCGGTGGAACGGCGTCCCCTGCGGATGGCGCGCAACGAAACCCTCCAGCCGCGCAATCTCCCCCGGATCAGCCAGATCGACGAGGCGGACTTGTGCAGGCAGGGGCACGAACGGCGCGTTCATGCGGCAAATGCCAGCGGTTCGGCGCGCAAGGCTTCGCGCGCGGCGAGTTCGTCCATACGACCCCAGCGGAATTCACCAACCAGCCGCTGCAGCTTGTCCGCCATCACCGACAGGTTCGTGTAGTGCCGGAACCGCGAGCGCAGCGACGCCCCTTCGACGCGGGGCTGGCCGGGGTCGATCTCCCAAGGGTGGAAGTAGAACACCGCCGGGCGCCGGTCGTCACGGTTCACCTGCCGGATCGCCCAACGCGAAAAACCGTAGGGAAGGACTCGGAAAAACCCGCCGCCGCCAGCCGCCAGCCGCCGTCCGGCAAACTGCGCGGTGGTCACCGGAATCTCGATCAAATCGGCGTCGGCGATGGGCCGGAACGCAAAGCGCGGAGCCTCGCGCCAGCCATAGTGGTCGTGCGCGATCGGCGCCACGCTTGAGCTATAAGCATAGCCCTGCTCCGCCAGCACCTCGAAGGCCCAGGGCGTGCGGGCATCGATGGAGAAGCTGGGCGCGCGGTAGCCCTTCACCGTCTGACCCGAGGCGTCCTCGATCACCTTGCTGGCACGATCTATGTCGGCGGCGAAGGCTTCCTTGCCGAGACGGAACACCCGCTCGTGGTCCCAGCCATGGCTGGCGACCTCATGGCCCTCGTCAGCGATGCGGCGCATCAGGACGGGATGGCGCTCCGCAACCCAGCCAAGGGTGAAGAACGTGCCCTTCACCCCCGCATCGGCGAACAGCCGCAGGATTGCGTCGCAGTTACGCTCGACGCGCGTGGCCAGCGAGTTCCAGTTCTCCCGGTCGATCACCTTCTCGAAGGCGCCGACCTGGAACCAGTCCTCGACATCGACCGAAAGGCCGTTGATCGGCACCGACATAGGGTCAAACGTCCCTTCAGGCGACCTGACGCTGGCCGTCGCCGCTCTCGATCCACTCGATCAGCATGGTGAGCGTGTGGCGCAGCGTCCGCTCGGTCTCGCCAAGGCGGGACTCCAGCTTGTCAGAGCGGGCGATGGCGTCCGCCAGTTGCTGCTCCAATGTCGCGAACTGCTCGCCCTGTGCTTGTCGTGCCGAGGCTTCGCGCTCTTCGGCGGCAGCCGAGAGTTCCGCGATCGCCGAGTGCAATTCGCCGATCTGCGCATCACGCCCGGTCAAGGCTGCCTCGATCAGCGCATTGGCACCGGCCTCGTCGAGATGCTGACGATTGGCGAGCGCCGTTTCGATGAGCGCGGTCGCACCCGCCGTATCCAATGCTTCGCGATCGGCCAGTGCCGACTCGATCAGTGCCATGACAGCAGAGGTATCGATCGCCTGCGCCGGTGCACTCGCAAAAGCCTCGGCGACCAACGGCTGCGGCACCGCAACTTCAGGCTCCGCGACCTTGGTGACAACCGCCAGCGCGCCATCATCGTTCATCTCGTCGAGCACCTGCTCAAGCATGGATGCATCGAGATGCTCGCGGCGGTCCACCGCGCCCAGCAGAAGCAGACGGTTGACGATCTGGTTGATACGGCGCGGAATGCCCCCGGTCGCCTCGTGGATGGCCGGGAACAGCGCCGCATCGAAGCTCGGGTTGCCCTTCCAGCCGACGCAACCGAGGCGGTGTTCGACGTAAGGCTGGACCTCGCGCACGTGCATCGGGCCGAGGTGATGCGTGGCGATCACGCGCTGGCGCAACTGTTCGAGCTGGCTGCTCTCCAGAAGCGTCTCGCGAAACTCGGGCTGGCCGAGCAGCAGCGTCTGCAGCAGCGGGTGCGAACCCAGCTGGAAGTTGGAGAGCATGCGCAGCTCCTCCAGCGCGCTGACCGAGAGGTTCTGCGCCTCGTCAACAATCAGCAGGCAGCGGCGTCCTGCGCGCGCTTCCTCGTGGAAGAACGCCTCCAGCGTGCCGAGTGCGGATGCCTTGTCATGGCCCTGCACCGGCAGCCCGAACGACTGCGCGACGACGTGGACGATCTCCTCGCCGTCGAGCGCGCTGGTCACCACGTTGGCGGCAGTCATGCGCGCCGGGTCGATGGTCGCCATCAGGTAGGCGACGAGCGTGGATTTGCCCGCACCGACCTCGCCGGTGATGACCACGAAGCCCTCGCCCTGCGCGAGGCCGTAGCCAAGGTAGGACAGTGCCTTCCTGTGCGTGCTGCTCTCGAAATAGAACGCCGGGTCGGGGGTCAGCTGGAAAGGCCTGGCGTCGAGCCCGTAGAAGTCGTCGAACATCGGGTTTCTCTCCTCAGAAGGTATAGCGCAGACCCGCGAGCGCCGAGGCGGTCCACAGGTCGTCGATGGAGGGGGTATCGTACTTCGCCCCGTCGATGCCGACAGCGAGCGTACCACGCAGACGCGGCGCAAACATCTTGTAGTAGCTGGCCGAAGCGCCGTAGCCGGCGACGTCCCCGGTCAGCGGATCGTTGCTGCTGATCCAGTTGGCATAGACGTTGGCCGACCAGCCCGCGTCGCGGCCCAGATCACCGCCGACATAGGCCGCCAGCCACCAGTTCTCGTCCAGCACGCCATTGGCAGAGGCGAGGACGGTGTTTCGCGCGGCGATGTACTTGCGGCGGTCGTAGCCTGCGCCGATCCCTGCGCTCAGACGGCCGAACTTCATCGAGTAGTTCGCCGCCACGCCCCGCGCCCGGAAAGTGGACGAGCGGACCGAGCCAAGCACCCCGGACAGGCAGTTGCCACCCTCCAGCGAGGCGACGCAGCCGCGCAGTTCGCCGGTGATGGGGTCGCGCACGACCTCGAAGTCATCCGGCAACTGGTCGAGCGCGCGGTTGACCTGTCCGCCGAAGCCCGAGACATTGTCGTAGACCGCGATATTGAACTGGCTGCGGTCGCTCGGCGCATAGGCCAGCGTGCCGCCGAAGCTGGTCGAGCCGTAGCGGCGGCCGATATGCGCCGATAATGAAGTGCGGCGGCTCGGACGCCACATGACGGCGGCGTCCCAGATGAGGCCGCTGACGTCATAGGCCATCTCACGCGGCGAGGATTTGTCGGTGACATAGCGGCCATCGGATCCGACCACCGGCAGGCCGTTCGCATCGCGCACGGCGTCGCGGCTGGAAATCTCGACATCCTCGTAGCCGATCGCCCCGACCACCTGCACGGTCCGGCTCACAGGCACGGTGACCATCGCGCGGGCCTGCATGTCGCGGGCACGCTGGTCGAGGTTGGAGATGTCCTCCTGATAGAAGCTGCCGCCAACGCCCACGCCCACCGGCAGCACCGTGTCGGGCGCGAAACCCGCCTGCACGTCCGCCGACTGGACGACGCTCTTGTCGAAGACATCGGCCGCAGCGCCGGTCTGGAGATCGCGCGAAGCGTTCGACTGCTCGACCTTAGTGAAGCCGGCGCGGTAGTTGGCGCCCACGTCGAGATCGCCGATTCGCCGGGTCACGGAAGGTCCGCCATAGACCGAATAGACCGTCGACTTGCCATTGCCCGAAAGCGGTCCGGCTGCCAGCGCCGATCCACCGTTTTCGACGTTGACCTGCGATGCGAGCGCACCGGCCTCGATCGTCACGCCGGGGACGACAGTGGCATAGCCGCGCACGACGCCGCTGATCGCGTCGCCGTCGCCCGCCTTCCTGCCCCAGCCGAACTGGCGCTGATAGCGCACCGATGCCGAAGCGCCGTTATTGCGTCCCTGGATCGAGGCATCCACGCCGACCGCAACCTGGGTATAGGTCAGCACGTCGTCGCCCGGCGAAATCTCGGCAGTGACGATCTGGTCGACTTCGATGTAGGGCGCGATGTCGATGCGCTTGCCGCCCTGCCCCTGGCCCTTCGCATCGCGAATTGAAGCGCGGTCGGACTTGCCGGGGGCTGCATCGGACGCGCCGTCCCCGCCCATTCCGGAACCGGCGCTACCCATGCCGCCACCGTAGCCAGTCGACTGAGCATGAGCCACCGGCAGCGCAAAGGCGAGCGCCGCCAGCGCGGCCATGCCCGATGCCTGCTTCATGCGGGTCATCCCTTGTATCCGTAATAGGAGCCGAAGCGGCGACCGCTTGGGCTGAACTGGGCCGCATTGAGCAGCAGCTGGACGTTGGGGCACGCTCCCAGCAGAGAGATCGCATCGTCGAGCGCGCCGCGCCCGGTCTTGTCCGCACGCACGATCACGACCGTCTGGCCGACATACTTGGCAAGCTCCGCCGCCGGGGATGCCGCCAGCGCGGGGGGCGAATCGAAGATCACCATCCGGTTCGGCGCACCCTGCGTCAGCCGGTCGAGAATGCGCGCGGTGCGCGAGCTGGACAGGTATTCACTGTCATGCGCGGTAGTATCGCCGGCGGGCATTACCCAAAGTCCGGGAATGTCCGTACCCAGCACGCAGTCAGCCGGGTCGATCGACTCGTCCATCAACGCATCCATCAGTCCTGGACCGCCGGGCAGGCCAAGCGCAGAAAGCACCGAAGGCTTGGCGAAGTCGGCATCGACGAGCAGGACCTCGCTCTCCTTCTCCGCCGCAATCGACAGCGCGAGGTTGAGTGCACAATAGGTCTTGCCCTCACCCGGATGCGGCGAGGATATCAGTACCCGCTGCGCCATCGGCCCGGCCTTCTGGCGCCGCAGGTCAACGGCCTGGACCAGCAGCTGACGCTTGACGATGCGGAACTCTTCGAGAAGTTCGGTGACGGTGCCTTCGGGCACGATCAGCCCCTGCTCGCGCAGATGCTCGCGATCGACGGGATGCGCGGTATCGTTGAAGCGCGCAGGCTCGGGCGCCGGTTCCACGACAGGCTGAGGAGCCGGAGCGGGAACAACGGCTTCTGGTGCAGGCGCCGGACGAGCGGGAACAGCCGCAGGCTCCGGCCTTGCAGGCGCGCGCCTCGCAGGCCGTTCCGGAAATGCCACCGGCTTCGCGATCAGCGTATTGAAGTCGAAGCGACCATTGGCACGCTCGAACAGCGATTCGCCTTCCGGTTCGTCGGGCTGGTTGGGCACGGGGATCTTGCGATGATCGGTCATGTCAGTCCCCTTACGCCACCATGCCGCGCTGGATGAACTCGGCGGCGAGCAGCACCACGAACAGCCCGCAGAGCGCGGCCGTCCCGGCATAGAAATACTTGAGCCGCTTGGCCCTCAGCGCCCGCGCCCGGTCCGTCAGGCTCTGCGAGATCGCGCCCAGCACCGGCAGGCCGGTCGCCTTCTCCAGCCCCGCAGTGGTGGCGAAGACCGAGCGCACCCGGCTCAGCGCGAAAGCTGCGGCGCATCCGCCCGCGAAGCCCACGATCAGCACGCCCAGCAGAAGTACCGGACGGTTCGGAGCGACCGGCGTGCGCGGGCTCGTCGGCGGATCGACGACCTGGAACTTCACCGCTTCGCGCTCGGTCTTCACCTCGCCGCGCAGGCGCAGTTCCTCGCGGTCCTGCAGGAGCTTGTCGTACTGCTGGCGAAGCACGTCGTAGTCGCGGTTGATGCGCTGCGCCTCGGTCGCGAGTTCGGGATCGGAGATGGCAGAGGCAGTCAGCGAGGCCAGATCAGACTGCGTGGCCGCCTTGCGCGACTGCAGCGCCTGTACGCTCGCCTGCCGCTCGGCGCGGATCGACTGGAGCGAGGAATAGGCCGGATTGATCGTGCCGCCACCGCTCGCCGCTTCCTGCGCAGCCGGAGCGCGCAAAGCAGCGACCTGGTTCTTGGCCGCGATCACGTCGGGGTGATTCTCGGTGAGGCCACGCGCCCGCATCGCCGCGAGATCGGCCTGTGCGCGCGCCAGCGAGGACTGCGCCCCGCCATCCGCCGCGCCGCCCGCGATCGTGCGCGGCGTGCCAGCGAGCTGCCCGTCGATCGCCGCCAGCGCACTCTGCGCAGCCGAAAGGTCGGCCTCTATGTCACGCAGCGTGGCGCGCGAAGTCTCCAGGCGCTGCGCCACGGCCGCGCCGCCGAGCGCCATTTCCGGATGCTGCGCTTCGAAGGCAGTCCGCTTGGTTTCGGCCGATTCGAGTTCGCGTTCGCGTGCCCGCAGTTGCTGGTTCACGAATTCCAGCGTCTCGACCATGTCTCCGCGATCGCCGGAGAGGTTCTCCTCACGGAAGATGTCGATCAGCTTCTGTGCGACGCTCTGGGCCAGCTTGGCGTTCTCGGCATCGGAGAAGGAACTGTCGTTGGCGGTCGCGGTGATCTCGAAGAGGTTGTCCTCCTGGCTCACCACCTTGACGTTCTTGCCCAGCTTGAGAACCGCAGCTTCCATTGCCTTGGGGTTCTCGATGGTATCGCCCAGACGGGTGGCACGGACGACCTTTTCGAGATTCACGGCGCTCGTCAGGGTCTGGCGGATACGCTCGATATCGCGCTTCTTGTCGGCCACGCCGATGCCGACCTGTTCGGCCAGTGCGTCGTCGAGCTGGATGAAGATGCGCGCGCGCGATTCGTAGCTGTTCGGGATCAGCGCAACGACCAGCCAGCCTGCCAGACAGATCGCCCAGGCAACGGCAAGCGCGATCCAGCGGCGGTGCCAGATGCTGTGCAACCCGGCGAGCAGTTCTTCGTAGAGCGAATCCATCTTAGAACATGCTTTCCGGGATGATGATCACGTCGCCGGGCGCGAGCATGACGTTCGCCTTGCTGTCCCCCTTCCTGAGCAGGTCGCCGAGGCGCAGCTTGTATTCCTGCTGCTTGCCCGCCGTCTTGTCGAAGCGGATCAGGCGCGCGCTGTTGCCCGAAGCATATTCGGAGAGCCCCCCCACCGCGATCATCGCGTCGAGCACCGTCATGTTGGCGCGATACGGGATCGAGGCCGGTTTTCCGGTGGCGCCGACGATACGGATCTGCTGGCTGAACGTGCCGGAAAACCCGTCGACGATGACCGAAACCAGCGGATCCTCGATATACTGCGACAACTGCAGCCGGATGTCCTCGGCCAGCATCGAGGGCGTCTTGCCCACGGCCGGCATGTCGGTGATCAGCGGCGTGGTGATGCGGCCGTCGGGGCGGACCTGGACTTTCGCACCCAGTTCCGGATTGCGCCACACGAAGACGGTCAACTGGTCGAGCGGGCCGATGATGTATTCCTCGCCCGGCCCTTCCTGCATCGATACGAAGGATGCGGGCGGCAGTTCCCTGGCAGGCCCGCCGGAGCCGGCGCATCCGGTCAGGGCGACGCTGGCAAGCGCGGTAGCGGCCAGAAGTCGGGCTGGAAGATGCACCATGAACAATCCTCGTCTTGCGCCCGGCCTGTCCCTACGCGGCATGCTCGCAGGTCAGGCTTGGCAGAATTCAGCCCCCGTATCGGTGCAAACGGTGAATATTGCGTTAGCCTTGCAAGGCTAATTCCGCGGTGGTCCCAAATCGGGACGCGAGTATCGCGCGAGGGTTAACGCACGATCAGACCAGCATTTCCTTCGCCGGCCCTTGCCCCAGGAAATGCGCCGGGCTGGCGCTGGCGCCATAGGCCCCGGCGCAGAACACCGCGATCAGGTCGTCCACATCGGCGCGAGGGAAACCGCCCTTGTCGGCCAGTTTATCGAGCGGCGTGCAGAGGCATCCCACGATCGAGGCTTCCTCCTCCACTTCGGCACCGAAGCGGGTGGCGATCGCCGAAGGGTAATTGCGCCGCACGACGGTCCCGAAATTGCCCGAAGCCGCCAGCTGGTGATGCAGCCCGCCATCGGTGACGAGGAAGACTTCGCCATGGCTGATCTTGCGATCGACGACGCGCGCAATGTAGACGCCCGCCTCGCCAACGAGATAGCGGCCGAGTTCGATGCAGAACTGTGTATCGCGCAGCACCTCCGGCAGCGCGTCCAGACTGGCGGCCAGCCGCTCGCCGACCAGCGAAAGGTCGAGCGGGGTGTCGCCCGGGAAGTACGGGATGCCCAGCCCGCCGCCCAGATTGCAATGCGGCAGCGCCGTTCCGCTGTCCTTCGCCAGCCTTGCAGCCAGCGCCAGCGCCTGCCCTTGCGTCTCGGCGATCGCCTCGGCGTCGAGCGCCTGACTTCCTGCGAAAATGTGAAATCCGTGCCACTCGGCGCCGCTGGCGACGACTTCGCGCACCAGCGCCGGTACCCGTTCTGCATCCACGCCGAACGGCTTGGCGCCGCCGCCCATCTTCATCCCGGACCCCTTGAGGTCGAAGTCCGGATTGACACGGATGGCAAGGCGCGGAGCAATCCCCAGCCGGTCGCCGATGGCGATGGCGCGGGCTGCTTCACCCTCGGACTCCAGATTGAGCGTCACGGCGGCGACGATCGCAGCTTCCAATTCGGCGTCGCGCTTGCCCGGCCCGGCGAAGCTCACGTCGCGCAGGGGCAGGCCCGCATCGCGGACGATTTCAAGCTCTCCTCCCGAAGCGATGTCGAACCCGTCGACCAGCCCCGCCATCAGCGCCAGCAGGGGCCGGAACGGGTTGGCCTTGACCGCGTAATGCAGGGCAACACGCCCGGGCAGCGCCGAGCGCAATGCGGCCACACGTCGACGGACAAGGTCGCCGCTATAAAGGAACAACGGTGTCGATCCGGCCTCCTGGACCCAATGGGTGACGGATCGACCGCCTACGGCAAGCGCGCCGTTGATAGCTTCGTATCCTCCGGGGATCGGTCCCAGCGCCTTCATGCGACGATCCCACGCGCGATCTCGGCGGCAAGACCGGTACGATCGAGCTTTCCATTCGGGCTGACCGGCATCGTCTCGCGCCAGTGAATGACTTTCGGTTGCATGAAGTTTGGAAGTTCCTGCATAAGTTTACGTGGCAGTTCTTCGACTGCATCTGAAATTTCGGACGCCGCCCTCACCACCAGATGCACGGCCTGCCCTAGTCGCTCATCCGGCACGCCCAAGGCGACCGCCTCGGCGACGAGCCCGGTTGCGAGCGCGGCTTCCTCGACCTCCTGAGGGGAAATGCGATTGCCTGCGCTCTTGATCATCGCATCGCGGCGACCGACGAAATACAGCAGACCGTCCGCCTCACGCCTCACCCGGTCCCCCGACCAGACGGCGATTCCGCCATATCGCGAGGCGGCAGGCGCTGGCTTGTAGCGCTCGGCGGTCCGGCCGGGATCCTGCCAGTACCCTTGCCCCACCAGTGGCCCGCAATGGACCAGTTCTCCCTCTTCCCCATCCTCAGATATATCGCCCAAGTCATTGATAACAAGTATCTCGGCGTGGGGAATGGCCTTACCCATGGATGTGGGGTGCGTATCGACGAGATCGGGGTCCAGATACGTCGAACGGAACGCTTCGGTGAGGCCGTACATCGGGAACAGTCGGGCCTGAGGGAACAGCGCCCTGAGCCGCCTGACGAGGTCCACGGTCAAAGCCCCGCCGCTGTTGGTCAGGCGTCTCAGGCGCGATGCCGTTTGCGCCGGCCAGTCCATCTCGGTGACCTGCACCCAGAGCGGGGGCACAGCGGCCAGTGTTGTGATGCCATGTTTCTCGACCGCCTTCACCAGATCGCGCGGCATCAGGTAGTCGAGCGGGATCACGCAGCCCCCCACATACCACGTCGAGAGCAACTGGTTCTGCCCATAGTCGAACGACAGCGGCAGCACCGCCAGCGTCCGATCGTCCCGCGCGAGACCGAGATAGTCAGCAACACTTTCGGCCCCGAGCCACATGTTCGCGTGGCTCAGCATGACCCCCTTCGGACGCCCCGTGGATCCGCTGGTGTATAAGATGGCCGCCAGGTCATCGGGATCGGCCTCGGAAGGCAGCATGTCCCCGTCGAGTTCGGCCGCGGTCGAAAGTGCCTCTGCCTCCCCCAACTGCCGACAATGCGCGGGAACGTCGTTAGCTTCCAGCGTGTTGAGCCGGGTCGGCGTTCCGATCAACAGCACGGCACCGCTGTCCGAAAGGATATGCGCGACCTGCGCATGTTTGAGCAGCGGATTGACCGGAACATGCACCAGCCCCGCCCGAGCCGCCGCCAGCGGCATTAGGCAGGTAAGCTCCCCTTTGGCCGCCCACGTCGCCACCCGCGCGCCTCGCTCGGGAACTTCACGAGCCAGCCAGGCGGCGAGACGGGAGACACGCCTTCTTAAATCCTTCCAGCTAAGCACGCCTTCGCGCAAAACCAGCGCGTCATCCGAATCGGCTCCCCGCAGTGCGAGGTGATCGAGCGGCAGGATCGGATTTTCGGCGCTATCGGACACGGGATCAGACGTTGTGCCGAGCGTTGTTGGGCCGGACATGAAAAGGAAAGGCTCCGCAAGGGGTACGTGGCAAGGTTGCAGATCGACTATCACTCCGATCTTAAGGAAGTGCAATCGGATGAAGCGCTTGCGTGGCTGCTCTCCGACGCGCAGCAGCATGCACCATTCGATCGGCTGGCCTGGTGGCAGGATCTTGTCGACTTCTGCGGCATCCTGCCGATACTTGCGGTGGCGAAATCGGCCGATGGCGTGGCGATTCTGCCGCTCTGCAGGCGCGGCGGCCAGCTTTCGGCGTTGGCGAACTGGTACACTTTCCGGTTCCGACCGATCCTCAGCGGCGAAGCTCCCCTGCAAGCCCTGGCCCGCGATCTGGCCCGCCGGGCGCATCGCGTGACGCTTCACGGATTGCCGGAAGAGGACGGGAGCATGTCCGCTCTCTCTTGTGCATTCAGGGCGGCCGGATGGCTGGTCCGAAACGAAATCTGCGACACCAACCGGGTGCTTCCAGTCATGGGCCGCAGCTTCGATGACTATCTCGCGGACCGCCCTGGAAAGCTGCGCACGACCCTCAAGCGCAAGTCAGGCAAGGTCACGACCCGGGTGCTCACCCGCTTCGACGCGGAAGCCTGGAACCAGTACGAGGCAATCTACGCCGAGAGCTGGAAGCCCGAGGAAGGCTCGCCCGCATTCCTGCGCGCTTTTGCCGAAGCCGAAGGCGCAGCCGGTCGCCTGCGCCTTGCCCTGGCCCACGCTGCCGATGCGCCCGAAAGCCCCGCTATTGCAGCTCAGATGTGGACGGTGGAAGGCGGCACCGCGTTCATCCACAAGCTCGCCCACCGGGAGGCCGCAAAACCGCTTTCTCCCGGCTCCGTGCTGACGGCCGCGCTGATGCGCCATGTGATCGCGATCGACCACGTGGGCCTCGTCGATTTCGGCACCGGCGACGATCCCTACAAGCAGGACTGGATGGAAACCCAGCGCCCCCGCTACCGGCTCGACATGTTCCGCCCCTTCGATCCGCGCAATTGGGCTTCTCTTGGCAGGATCGGTCTGCGCTCACTTGCCGCAAGTGCGAAGCGCGGCTAGAGGGCGCCGTCAAGAATGACAGATTGCCGAGGGGCCATGCCAGACCAAACCGACCTGCTGCTGCGCCGCATCCTGACGGATGTGCTTGGGCTCAAGCCGGGTCAGGCCGATGCGTTCGATGATGACACGGGCCTGTTCGGGCACCTTCCCGAGCTGGATTCAATGGCTGTGGCCGGGCTGCTGACCGAACTTGAGGATCGCCTCGACATCATCATCGAGGACGACGAAATCGAAGGCGAGATGCTGGAGACTTACGGCGGTCTGCTCACTTTCGTAGAGGCGAAGCGCGGCGCCTGATGGTTCCGGCAAGCTGGCCCTGCCCGCTGCCCGGCGGCGGAACCAGCGAGGAATTCGCACTGTCCTGCGATGCGGATCGCAGGCGTCGCCTGCTGATCGTCCCGGCCCTCTTCGATGAAGGCAACAAGCTGCGCCGCTTTGCCGTGGAGGTCATGCGGCGACTGAACGCCACCGGGATCGACTGTTTCCTGCCCGATCTGCCGGGCTGCAACGAGAGCCTGCAGCCCCTGCACATCCAGGAACCGGCCGACTGGCTGGATGCGATGACCGCTGCCGCGCGGTTCTTCGGCGCAACGCATGTGCTGGGCATTCGCGGCGGTTGCCTCTTTACGCCCAAGCCTTTTCCCGCCTTCCACTATGCGCCTGTCAAGGCCGCGGCGATACTGCGGCAGATGATGCGCGCACGTATCCTGTCGTCGCGGGAAGCCGGCCAGGAAGAAAACCGCGAGGCGCTTGCCGAAAATGCATCTATGCAGGGGATAACCCTTGCAGGATATGAACTTGGCGCCGATTTTTACCGTCATTTCGAGCCGATGATAGCGGATGAAACCGCCATCATCATCAGTCAGGACGAAATCGGCGGCAGCGGTCTGTGGTTGCGCGCGGAGCCCGACGAGAACCCGGCCCAGGCCGATGCGCTGGCAGCGATCCTCGCAGGCGCGCTGCGGCAATGACCCGGCGACACCTGACTTTCGACTGCTCCGGCAATCGCCTCGCGGCTACCTTGGACGATGCGCCGGAGGCCTCTGCGCTTCTGCTGGTCTCAGGCGGCAATGAAGTGCGAGCGGGCGCATGGAACGGGCAGGCTCGCTTCGCCGCCCGTATCGCCGCGCAGGGATTTCCCGTTCTGCGCTTCGACCGGCGCGGCGTCGGTGACAGCGAAGGGGAAAACCTGGGCTTTCGGAAAAGCGCTGCCGACATCACTGCCGCACTGGAAATCTTGCGCGCTCAGGCATCTCAGGTCCGGCGTGTCATCGGCCTCGGTAACTGCGACGCCGCCAGTGCGCTTATGCTTGCAAAAGGCGCCGGGCTTGACGCGCTGGTGCTGTCTAATCCGTGGACCATCGAGGACTGCAAAGAAGAAGCCCCTGCCGAGATGGTACGCGATCACTACCGGCGACGGCTCGCCGACCCCGCAGCAATCAGGCGCCTGCTGACCGGCAAGGTGTCCCTGGTCAAGCTGGCGCGCAGTCTCGTTGCCGCCGCCCGACCTGCGCCTTCGACCCCAACCGGCCTTGCTGTCGAAATGGCCCGGGGCATCGCCGGTTTCGCAGGCCCGGTCCGTTTCCTGGTTGCTGGGCGCGATCGCACCGGACTCGCTTTCCTGTCGCGCTGGGACAAGGCGGACGACCGTATCCGGGTCTGCGCCGTCGCCAGTCACAGCTACGTCGAGCCGGATGCACAGGACTGGTTCTTCGCGCAGGTCCTGGAAGTGCTGCGCGATAGATAGCTCTCAGGCGCGCGCCAGAGCGTGAGCCAGTTCCTCGCGTATCTGCAAAAGTCTATGGAAGAAATTATCGTCGGGCGCCTCTGCCCCAGCGCTGATTTCCGGCGCCGGATTACTTTGCATTTCGGAAGGCGACTTCTCGCTTATCGCTTTGGCGGCCCCTCGCAAGGTATACCCTTCGCGATGAACCAGGCGATCGATCTCGCGGATCAGCGCCACGTCTTCCGGACGATAGTATCGCCGGTTCCCGCTGCGCTTGATCGGCTGGAGCGACGCGAACTGCTCTTCCCAATAGCGAAGGACATGAGGACGGATCGCGAGAGCCTTGGCCACCTCGCCTATAGTCCGCAGCGCCTGAGGCTCCTTCCCATCGTCGAACAACGGGCCATCCTCGAAAAGCGTCGCCTTTGCGGGCGCACCGGGTCCTGAAACGTCCATACCTGCCTTTTCCCGACGGAGCTTTTCCGTCAATCTGCGGCGATACGGTCCTTCAGCATCTGACTGGCGCGAAAAGTCATGACGCGCCGGGGCGTGATCGGCACTTCCACGCCCGTCTTGGGATTGCGACCGATGCGCTCACCCTTGTCGCGCAGCAGAAACGTGCCGAAGCCCGAGATTTTGACGTTCTCGCCGTCGCTGAGGGCCGTGCACATGTGCTGCAGGATCGCTTCCACCATGGCAAGCGACTCCGCACGGGATATGCCCAGCTTGCGATGAATGGCCTCCGCGATTTCAGCCCTGGTCAAAGTATCCGTAGAGCGCATCAATCCCGCATCCCCATAGTGCGCCAATGGAGCGGATAATATTAGAAACAGGGAAGAAATCAACGGTGCGTCCAATATTGAACGCAACCGGAGCGGAGCAGTCGTCCGTCAGACGCGAATTAGGCTCGCACCCCACGTAAATCCGCCACCCATGGCCTCCAGCATGACCAGATCGCCCTGCTTGATACGCCCGTCACGCACAGCAACATCGAGCGCGAGTGGCACCGAGGCAGCAGAAGTGTTGGCATGCTGGCCCACCGTCATGACCACCTTTTCAGGCGCCAGGTCGAGCTTCTTTGCCGTCGCATCAAGGATGCGGGCATTGGCCTGATGCGGCACCAGCCAGTCGATGTCCGACGTGGAAAGACCAGCCTCTTCAATCACTTCGCGCAGAACCTCGGCGAGATTCACAACGGCGTGACGGAAGACCTCACGACCCTTCATGCGCAGTTTGCCGACCGTTCCCGTGGTCGACGGACCACCGTCGACGAAGAGCAACTGGTTGTGTGTGCCGTCTGCATGAAGCCGGGTCGCCAGGATTCCCCGGGGAGTTTCCCCCACCTGTTCTTGCGCCTCCAGTACGACCGCGCCCGCGCCGTCGCCGAACAGCACGCAAGTCGTGCGATCTTCCCAGTCGAGAATGCGGCTGAAAGTCTCCGCGCCGATGACCAGCGCGCGCCTGGCCATGCCTGTACGCAGCATCGAATCGGCCACGCCCACGGCGTAAAGGAAGCCCGAGCACACCGCCGCGACGTCGAAGGCGATTCCGCCCGCACGGCAGCCAAGCTGCTTCTGGACGATGGTGGCGCTTGCGGGGAATGTCTGGTCGGGCGTCGCCGTCGCCAGCACGATCAGGTCGATCGAGTCGGCATCGATGCCCGCAGCTTCGATCGCCTTGCGTCCTGCTTCGGTGGCGAGGCTGGACGTCGTCTCGTCGGCTTCGGCGATGTGACGGTTGGAGATGCCGGTACGTTCGACGATCCATTCGTCGCTGGTATCGACCCGCTCTGCCAGCTCGGCATTGCTGACGGCATTGCGCGGCAGCGCGGAGCCAGTTCCGATCAGTACCGACCGAATCATCAGGCGCGCTCTTCCTGTACGCCGGTCAGGCCCTTAGGCATGCGCCAGGTCGACCCTCCCAGACGGGCTAGGTCGGCAGAGATACGCTCGGTCACGTTTTCCTCCAGGAGCCGGGCGGTGACCGCCACGGCATTGGCCACGCCTGCAGCATTGGCGCTGCCGTGGCTCTTCACGACAATGCCGTTGAGGCCAAGGAAGACCGCGCCATTGTGATTGTTGGGATCGAGGTGGTGCTTGAGCAAATCGGTCGCCGGCTTCGAGATCAGGAAACCGATCTTCGAACGCAGCGAACTGCTGAAGCCGCGGCGCAGCAGGTCCGCGACGAAGCGGGCCGTGCCTTCCACCGCTTTTAGGGCGACGTTGCCGGTAAAACCGTCGGTCACGACCACATCGACGTCGCCGCGGCAGATCTTGTCCGCCTCGGTGAAGCCGTCGAAGGACATCGCAAGGTTTTCGGCCGCGCCCTTGAGCACGGCGGCTGCATCGCGCAGTTCCTCGGTGCCCTTGGTTTCTTCGGTGCCGATGTTGAGCAGACGCACACGCGGTTCGGCGCGGCCAGTGGCCACGCGCGAATAAGCCGCGCCCATGATCGCGAACTGGACCAGGTTGCGGCTGTCGCACTCGGTATTGGCACCGAGGTCCAGCATGATGACATCGTTGTCGCCCAGCGTCGGCAGCAGGGCCGCCAGTGCGGGACGATCGATGCCGGGCATCGTGCGCAGCGTCAGCTTGGAGATCGCCATCAGCGCGCCGGTATTGCCGCCGCTGACGGCCGCTCCGGCATGGCCGAGCTTCACCGCTTCGATCGCGCGCCCCATGGACGTGCCCTTGGCCCGACGAAGCGCCTGGCTGGGCTTGTCCTCACCGCTGATCACGCCATCGGTGTGCAGGATTTCGGAGCTGGCCCGCAAGTTCGGATGATTCTCGAGAGCGGCCTTGATCCGCACCTCGTCACCGACGAGCAGGAACTTGAAACGGTCATGACGGCGGCGCGCAAGCGCGGCGCCTTCGATCATGACGCGCACGCCCTCGTCGCCGCCCATCGCATCAATAGCGATACGCGGCAAACTCATGGGGCTTTCTCCGAAATACGTCGTAGGATCTAAGTCTTAGACTTCGACCGCGACGATTTCACGACCGTTGTAGTGGCCGCAAGAATTGCACAGGTTGTGCGGGCGCTTCAGTTCGCCGCAGTTGCCGCATTCGTGGAATGCTTCAACCTTCAGCGCGTCATGGCTGCGGCGCATGCCCCGGCGGGAGGGCGAAGTCTTTCTTTTAGGGACAGCCATTTCGGCACCTGTTCCTGCAAATACGTGTCTGTCAAAAAGGCCGCCGGTGACCGGGTAGGGACACGGCGGCTTGCGAAGGCGCGCCTATAACCCATTTCACGCGAGTTGCAACCCGTTACTCCCTCCACCATCAAGCCGTCACCAATCGGGAGTACGCCTATATGATTCTGCAGACCACCCTCAGCATGTCCGCCGCAGCAGCCGTCGTCGCCTTCTGGCTGGCGGTGCGTACCGGCAAGGCGCGCATGGCGGCGAAGGTGTGGCACGGAGACGGCGAGAATCCCCTGCTTCTGCGCCGTATGCGTGCCCAGGCGAACTATGGCGAGAGCGCGCCTTTCGTACTGATGCTGGTTGCCGCTATCGAGCTTTCGGGCAAGGGTGGACAATGGCTTGCGATCGTCGGCGCGGTCTATCTGCTCGCGCGTATCGCTCACGGCATCGGCATGGACAAGGCCGAGAAATCTCCCCTGCGCGCTGCAGGATTCATTATCTCGGTGCTGACGTTGCTGGGACTCGCGGTGATGGCGGTACTGATCGCGACCGGGCGATGCTAGGCAGGTAGCCCGCGGTTGATCGCCTCGTCGCTGACGTAGGGATTCGTCAGGCGCTCCTGCCCGAACGTGCTCACCGGACCATGGCCGGGGACGAAAGTGACGTCGTCCCCAAGCGGCCAGAGCTTCTGCGTGATCGAGTGCAGCAGATCGTCGAGATTGCCGCGCGGGAAGTCCCAGCGGCCAATGCCGTTCTGGAACAATACGTCGCCGACCATGGCGAACTTGCTGGGCTCGTGATGGAAGATGACGTGGCCGGGCGTGTGCCCCGGGCAATGAACGACGTCGAGTTCCAGTTCGCCCACAGTGACCTTGTCGCCGTCTTCGAGCCAGCGGTCCGGCTCGAAGGTGTGCGCTTCCATGTTCCAGCGCGGACCGTCTTCATCGAGCTGCGCGATCCAGAAGCGGTCTTCCTCCTGCGGCCCCTCTATCGGCACGCCAAGTTCCCTGGCCAGCACGCCGGCCTGCCCGCAGTGGTCGAGATGGCCGTGCGTGACGAGGATCTTCTCGAGCGTCACGCCGGTCTTCTCCAGCGCCTGCTTCAGCTTGTGCAGGTCACCGCCGGGATCGACCAGCGCGCCCTTCATCGTGGCGGTGCACCACAGGAGCGAGCAGTTCTGCTGGAGCTGCGTGACGGGAATGATCCCCACGCGCATCTGTTGTTCGGTACCTTGCGTCATGCCCTTGGAAATGGCCGCAGAGCGTCGCGAATGCAACCGGGCTAGATGCGCCCGCCTTTCCAGACCACCCGCCCGATAACCTCGACGTCGCGGGCACCGCATTCGACCGGCGGATAGGCGTGATTGTCGCTGATCAGGACGACCAGCCCCGACCGCGAGACGTCGATGCGCTTCACCAGCAGGCTGTCGCCCAGCCGAACGACGTGAATGCCGTCTCGCAAGGCGCGGATCGTGCGATCGACAAGGATTTCATCGCCGTCCCGAAGCGTCGGCTCCATCGAATCGCCGCTCACCACGATCGTGGAGAGATTTTCCGGCTGCAGGCCCATCGACCGCAGCCAGCGCCCGGAGAAGCGGATGGTGTCCACCACCTGCTCCCTTTCGGCCGTCGTCCCCGGCCCTGCCGATGCCCCCAGCGCCAGGCGCGGAACGTCGATCCAGCTGCGTCGGCGGGATTGCTCCGGAATGGCGTAGGAAATTTCCTTCGATTGTCCCAGTTCCGCCTCGTTCACTCCGAAGAACCGTGCAAGCATCCCCCGATCATGCTCCTCCAGCTTGCGCGGGCTGCCCTTGCGGATGAATTGCTGCAGATATGCAGGATTTTTGCCCAGCATGGCCGAGAGCCGGGACAAGCTCACGCGCCGCTCCTCGGCGAGTTCCAGCAGGCGCAGACGGGTCGGGTCACTTACCATTTTGTAATCCGTATCCGTAGGAAATTTCCTAGACATGTAGGATTTAGAACGGAACAAAATAAAAACATCAAGCGAATTCCTACACGAAAGGACCAGACCGGATGCTCCTGCGCGATATCGAGCGCTTTCTACGCAAGACCGACATGCCCTGGACCAGATTCGGCCGCCTTGCCGCGCAGGACCCGCGCTTCGTGGCGGACCTGCGCAATGGCCGGGTGCCGCGCGGCGACACCGCCGCGCGAGTCGAGCGGTTCATGCAGACCTACCTTACCGGCGCCGGGGAGAACCGCCATGCAATCTGAACTCATGCAGGAACTGCAGCAGTCTTTCGTTCCTGCAAAGGCTCCGACACGCGGTCCGTGGTTACGCCTGCTGTCCGAAGTGCTCGGTCTCGCCGGCCCCGCTGCGGAGTTCCTGAGCCATTCCGAACGGGACTGGGCGAGCGCGACGTTCTCCGGCGCTCGGCACACCATCGCGCTGGCATTCGAAGGCGCAGACGCGGTGGCGCGGGGCGAAGCCTTCATCACCGCCCTGCCCGACCACGAATTCACTGTCCCGCGCCATCTCGTAGCCGATGTCGCTGTCGCGTCGACCGAACAGCGGCAAGACCCGCCGCACATGGTCATCCATGTCGAAGCACTGGTGCTGGTGGATTGCTGAAGCCCCACTCCTCCCCGTTGCGCAGCAATGGGGAGGGGGACCGCCGATGCAGTCGGTGGTGGAGGGGTAGCGCGCTCAAAGCCCCTCCGTCAGTCGCTGCCCGACTGCCATCTCCCCATCGTTACGCGACAGGGAGGGTGAGTACATTCAAAGCGCCCGCGAGAGTTCCTTGATCTCGGTATTCAGGATGCGGTCGTTCTCGGAATAATCGACCGGGCAGTCGATCAGGTGCACGCCGGGCGTATCGCGGCAATGCGCGAGCAGTTCCTTGAGGTGCGCAGCGCTCTCCACGCGATAGCCATTGGCGCCGTAACTCTGCGCATACTGCACGAAGTCCGGATTGCCGTAATTCAGCCCGAAGTCCGCGAAGCCCATGTTGGCCTGCTTCCAGCGGATCATGCCGTAGGCGTTATCATTCAGGATCAGCACCGTCAGGTTGAGGCCGAGGCGAACCGCAGTCTCCATCTCCTGACTGTTCATCATGAACCCGCCGTCGCCGCAGACGGCGAAGACCTTGCGCTCGGGATAGACCATCGCACTCGCCATCGCCGAGGGCAGCCCCGCGCCCATCGTCGCCAGCGCGTTGTCGAGCAGCACCGTGTTGGGCTTGACCGCGCAGTAGCCGCGCGCGAACCACAGCTTGTAGACGCCGTTGTCGAGACAGACGATCGCATCATCGGGCAGCGCATCGCGCACCTGCTGCACGGCATGGGGCGGGAAGATCGGGAAGCGCTCGTCCGCCGCCAGCTTCGCGGTGTGCTCGACCTCGGCGGCGCGGAAGCGCAGCATCGAATCGAAGTTCCACTTGGAGGAAGGCGTGATCGCCTCCTTGATCTGCCACATGGCGTTGGCGATATCGCCGATCACTTCGATGTGCGGGAAGTAGACCGGGTCCACTTCGGCCGTCTTGGTCGAGATGTGGATGACCATGCGGTCATCGCGGGTGCCGTCATTGTGCATGAAGAACGGCGGCTTCTCGATCACGTCATGGCCGATGTTGACGATGCAGTCGGCATCCTCGATCGCGCGGTGCACGAAGTCGCCCGAGGACAATGCTGCACAGCCGAGAAACTTGGGATGGCGCTCGTCGATCACGCCCTTGCCGAGCTGGGTGGTGAGGAACGGGATGCCCGTCTTCTCGACGAACTCGCCCAGCATCTTGCTGGTCATCTTGCGGTTCGCGCCTGCGCCGATCACCAGAACCGGGCGCTTCGCCGTCTGCAGGGCATCGACGGCCTGAGCAATCGACTTCACGTCCGCAGTCGGGCGCCGCACGATCGAGCGCGGAACGGGCCGCGAATCGGTGTGCTCGTCGGCAATGTCTTCCGGCAGTTCGATATGCGTCGCGCCGGGCTTTTCCTCCTCGGCGATGCGAAATGCTTCGCGCACACGGCTCGGGATATTGTCCGAGGACGCCATCTGGTGCGCATACTTGGTAATCGGCTGCATCATCGAGACGACATCGAGAATCTGGAAGCGGCCCTGCTTCGATTTCTTGATCGGCTTCTGGCCGGTGATCATCAGCATCGGCATCCCGCCCAGCGTCGCATACGCAGCGGCGGTGACGAAATTCGTCGCGCCCGGCCCCAGCGTCGAGAGGCAGACACCCGCCTTGCCCGTGTGGCGCCCGTAAGTAGCGGCCATGAAGCCCGCGCCCTGCTCGTGCCGCGTCAGGATCAGTTTGATCTGCTTCGAGCGCGACAGCGAATCCAGAAAATCGAGGTTTTCCTCGCCCGGCACGCCGAAGATGTACTCGACGCCTTCCTGCTCGAGACATTCGATGAACAGGTCCGATGCCTTGCGCTTGTCGCTCTCGGCCATGATCCAGCTTTCCCTCTTCCTGCCGCCGGTCCCTGATGCCCGGCCGTCTTGATCGAGGCTGATACGCGATTCGGCTCCGGACCGTCCCTGATGAATTAATCAGCCTCGCCGTAGAAAATATCAGGCGCGGGCAAGCAGAGCTAGTAACCCTGCGCAAGATCGACCTGATGCGCCAGCGGCTCTCCGCGCCGGTAACGCCCGAGGTTGTCGAGGAACCGCGCAGAGCCGCGCGCGAACAGCGCATCCTGCGCGCGGCCGGACAAGTGCATGGAGATATGCACGTTCTCGCGCGACCACAGCGGATGGTCGGAGGGCAGCGGCTCGGGCGTCGTCACGTCGAGGAACGCGCCGCCCAGATGCCCCGAATCGATCGCGGCAAGCAGCGCGTCCTGGTCGATTACCGTCCCGCGCGCGAAGTTCAGCAGGATCGCGCCCGGCTTCATCGCCGCGAACTGCTCCGCACCGAACATGCCGGTGGTCTGCGGAGTGGAGGGGACGATCAGGATTACCCAGTCGAACCGGCCGAGCGCGCCCCGCCACTCGTCCTGCCCGAGTTCACCCTCGCCCGGCGTGCGGCGCGCGGCGGTGACTTTGGCGCCGAATACGCGCAGCATCTCGGCGATGCGCGCGCCGATCTCGCCCGCACCGATCACCAGCACCTCGCTGCCCAGCAACTCGCGCTTGCCCGGCGGTTCGCGGAGCCATTCGCGGCGATCCTGCGCCCGCACGACTTCGCGCCAGCCCTTGGCCATCGTCAGCATGCCCATGAGCGCGTATTCGGACACCGTCTGCGCATGGATGCCCGCACCGTTGGTCAGCGTGACGCCGCGCTCCCGGAAAAGGTCAAGCGGCAGCCAGTCCACGCCCGAGGACATGGCGCAGTACCACTTGAGGCCGGTCATCAGGGGAAGCGCCTCGCGCGCCCTGGGCGGCGGGATCATGTCGAGCCATGCCACTTCGGCGCGCGGCGCAAGGGCCATGAGTTGATCGGCATCCTCGAACCACAGCGGTTCGACGCCTTCGGGCAGCTTGCCCTCCAGCCATGGGCGCGAGTTGGCATTGATCAGGGCGACGGTCATGGGCAACTTCCGAATCCGGGCAACTACAATAGCTTGCCAGCCTCGGAGCATCGCCACGCGAAGACAAGGGCGGCTTTGGCATCCGCCCTTGCGTTCAAGGCAACAATCAGGCCAGCTTCCATTCCCAGCCGAGCGGATCGCCGTCCATCACTTCGACACCCTTGGCGACGAGTTCATCACGCAGGGCGTCGGAGGCGGCGAAATCCTTGTCGGCGCGGGCCTGCTTGCGAGCGGCCAGGACGCCCTCGATCTCCGCCTCGGTGATCTCGGCGGTCTTCGGACGCAGCCGCAAGTCGGCGCGCGAGGTGCCAAACAGGTCGAGGCCGAGCACCGCATCCATCTTCTCGACCACGGCGCGCTTGGCGGCGGCATCGACCTTCTTGGCTGCCAGCACCTCTTCCAGCGCGGTCAGAGCGATCGCGGTGTTGAGGTCCTCGCCGATCGCCTTCTCGAACGTTTCGAGCATCGGCGCGAGCTTGGGGTGCGAGGGTTCGCCCGCTTCCACGTCGGCCAGGCGCTCGGCAACGATGATCATGCGCTTGAGGCGCACCAGCGCGGCGGCAAGGCCCTCCCAGCTGAATTCCAGCTCGCTGCGGTAATGCGCCTGCAGGCACATCATGCGATAGCCGAGCGGGTGGCACCCCTTGTCGATCAACAGTTGCAATCGCAGGAATTCACCTGAGGACTTGCTCATCTTGCCCGAACGTTCGACAAGAAAATTGTTGTGCATCCACATCTTAGCGCCGGAATTTGCGGGTACGTCGAGGCCGTTAGTGCAGCAGAAGGCCTGGTTCTGCGCGATCTCGTTGGGGTGATGGATTTCGCGGTGGTCGATGCCGCCAGTGTGGATGTCGAACGGGAAGCCAAGCAGGTCGCCGCTCATTACCGAGCATTCCAGATGCCAGCCCGGCGCGCCTTTGCCCCAGGGTGAATCCCATTCCATCTGGCGCTTCTCGCCCGCAGGCGTCTTGCGCCAGATCGCGAAGTCGGCGGCGTTGCGCTTGCCCTCGACAGCCTCGATGCGCCCCTCCCCCTCGTCCGTGACGGCGCGGGCGAGTCGGCCGTAATCGGCGACGGTGGAGACGTCGAAATAGAGGCCGCTTTCCAATTCATAACAATGTGTTGGCGCGATCTTCTCGGCGAATTCGATCATTTGCGGCACGTAGTCGGTGGCGATCGACCACTTCGCCGGCTGGCGGATGTTGAGCGCCTTGATGTCGGCCCAATACGCCTGCGTGTAATGCTCCGCGATGTCCCATATGGACTGGGACTGAGTCCGCGCCATCTTCTCCATCTTGTCCTCGCCCGCATCGGCATCATCGGTGAGGTGGCCGACGTCGGTGATGTTGATGACGTGGGTGAGCTTGTAACCCTTGTGGCTCAGCGTCCGGCCCAGAATGTCCGCGAAAACATAGGCGCGCATGTTGCCGATATGCGGGTAGTTGTAGACCGTCGGCCCGCAGGTATAGACCCGCGCCTCGCCCGGGTGGACGGGCTCGAACGTTTCGAGCTTGCGGGTCAGGCTGTTGAACAGCGTCAACTGGGATGCGTCGGTCATGCCTTGCCGAATAGGCGGCGGCTCGCGTCAGTCAAGCCGCCGTCAACGCCTCACTCTTCCTCGAACAACCCCGCGAGCTGCTCGATCATCGTGCCGCCAAGCTGTTCCGCATCCATGATCGTCACCGCGCGGCGGTAGTAGCGGGTCACGTCGTGGCCGATGCCGATCGCGACAAGCTGCACCGGGGACTTGCTCTCGATCCATTCGATCACGCGGCGCAGGTGCGCTTCCAGATAGCCCGCCGAGTTCACCGAGAGGGTCGAATCGTCCACCGGCGCGCCGTCGGAGATCACCATCAGGATGCGGCGGTCTTCCTGACGCGCCAGCATGCGATTGTGCGCCCAGAGCAGCGCCTCGCCGTCGATGTTCTCCTTGAGAAGCCCCTCGCGCATCATCAGGCCGAGGTTCTTCTTGGCGCGGCGCCACGGCTCGTCGGCCTTCTTGTAGACGATGTGGCGCAAGTCGTTGAGGCGGCCCGGATGCGCGGGCTTGCCGTTCGCCAGCCAGCTTTCGCGGCTCTGCCCGCCCTTCCACGCGCGGGTGGTGAAGCCGAGGATCTCCACCTTCACGCCGCAGCGCTCCAGCGTGCGCGCCAGCACGTCGGCGCTGATCGCCGCGATCGAGATCGGGCGTCCGCGCATCGAACCGGAATTGTCGAGCAGCAGGGTGACGACGGTGTCCTTGAATTCGACGTCCCGCTCGATCTTGTAGGACAGCGACTGCCCCGGCGAAACGACCACGCGGGCGAGGCGCGCCGCATCGAGCAGGCCTTCTTCCTGGTCGAAGTCCCACGAGCGGTTCTGCTGCGCCATCAGGCGGCGCTGCAGGCGGTTGGCAAGGCGCGTCACCACGCCCTGCAAGCCCTTGAGCTGCGCATCGAGATAGGCGCGCAGGCGGGTCAGCTCCTCCTCGTCACAGAGGTCCGAGGCGCCGACGACTTCGTCGAACTGGGTGGTGTATTCCTTGTAGTCGAAGCTGTCGGGAATGTCGGTCCAGGGGCGGTTGGGGCGGACGGGGAGCATGCCCTCCTCACCTTCCTGGCCCTCTTCGCCTTCGTCCATGTCGTCGGAGGTTTCGCCTTCAGCCTCGCTCTCGCCCTCGTCGTCGCCCTGCGAGGGTTCGGCGGCCATTTCGGCGGGCTGCTGGTCCTGGCCCTGCTCGCCGCCTTCCTCCTGCTCCTCGGTCTCCTCCTCGCCGTCCATGTCTTCCATGTCGGTGGGTTCCTGCGGCACTTCCTCCGCGCGGGTGAGTTCGAGGTGCTGCAGCATGTCGAGCGACAGGCTCTGGAACGCCTTCTGGTCGTGCAGCGAATTCGCCAGCGCATCGAAGTCGGCGGTCGCCTTGCGCTCGATCCACTTGCGGACCATGTCGACGCCGGGGCGCGCGATCTCGGGAATTTCCTGACCGGTCAGGCGCTCGCGCAGCAGCAGCGCAAGGGCTGCGGGGACCGGTACGGCGTCGGGCGTGTCGGCTCGGGCGATCGGATCGGACGTGATGCGCGTCAGCAGCGCGGCATCGAGATTGTCGCGCATGCCGTCATAGGCATTGGCGCCCAGCGCCTCGTAGCGCACCGTCTCCACCGCATCGAACGCGGCGCGCGCGGTCGGCTCGGCCGGGGCATTGCGCATGTGCAGCCTGTCGTCGTGATGCCGCAGCTTGAGCGCGAAGCTGTCGGCGAAGCCGCGCGCCTGCATCGCGGCGGCGCGCGGCAGGCTGCGGCCGGGCATCGGCACGCGGAAGGTGTTGCCGGTGGAACTGGGCGCGTCGGCGGTCCAGTTCACTTCGACCTCCGCCTCCTGCGCGATGGCGCGCGAGGCTCCGGTGAGGACGGACTTGAAGCGATCGGTTGGGGATTCGTCGGACATTGCCCGAGGTGCCTAGCGCATTGGCGCGGCGGGCTCAAATGGGCGATGTGAGAGGGGGCTGCGCATTTCGTCATTGCGAGCGTAGCGAAGCAATGACGAGGAATGTGTTTGCCGCCGGGGCTTCGACAAGCTCAGCCTGAGCGGAGTGAGAAGTTATTTCACCAACCCCGCTCACCCTGAGCTTGTCGAAGGGTGTCTAGCGCAACCTCAGATCGACTGGCCGGTCTTCGCCCAGTCGGCCATGAAGCCTTCGATGCCCTTGTCGGTCAGGACATGCTTGACCAGGCCCTTGATGACGGCGGGCGGCGCGGTCATCACGTCGGCGCCGATGCGGGCCGCTTCGAGGACATGGATGCCGTGGCGTACCGAGGCGACCAGGATTTCGGTCGCGAAGTTGTAGTTGTCGTAGATGATGCGGATGTCGCTGATCAGCGCCATGCCGTCGAAGCCGTTGTCGTCGTGACGGCCGACGAAAGGCGACACGAAGGTCGCGCCGGCCTTGGCGGCGAGCAGCGCCTGGTTGGCCGAGAAGCACAGCGTCACGTTGACCATGGTGCCTTCGCCGGTCAGCGCCTTGCAGGTCTTGAGGCCGTCGATGGTGAGCGGCACCTTGATGCAGACGTTGTCGGCGATCTTGCGCAGGATTTCGGCCTCGCGCATCATCCCCGCGTGATCGAGCGCGACGACTTCGGCGCTGACGGGGCCGGTAGTCAGCTTGCAGATCTCGGCGGTGACTTCCATGAAATCACGGCCCGACTTGGCGATCAGCGACGGGTTGGTGGTGACGCCGTCGAGCAGGCCGGTGTCGGCCAGTTCCTTGATGTCGGCGATTTCGGCGGTGTCGGCGAAGAACTTCATGGCGTGCGTATCCCTGCGGCGCCGCGATGGGGGCGGCGATTCTGGGCGCCCCTATAGGGAATGCACGACACCGGGGCCAGCCTGTCAGCGTATGACGTCGGGGGCTTCGACAAGCTCAGCCTGAGCGGGATTGAAAAACCTGCTCTCAAAACCGCTCAGGTTGAGCTTGTCGAAGCCCCCGCGCCGCAGCGCCTACATCCCCCTGGCCAGCTTCAATGCCGCGATCAGTGCGGCATCGTTGGTGCTCTGCGGATCCCTGCGGATATCCGCTTCCTGCGCGCCGATCTCGTACCAGATCGCATTGTCCGCCTCAAGCGCGAGGGCATGCGCCGCGTCCGCCATGTTCACGCCGGTCAGCGCGTTGACGGCGGTATTGAGGATCGGATCCTCGGCCATGCGCATCACCCGGTCGAGTTCGGGGATCATCGCATTGACGAGGCCGGAACCCATCGACTGGCGCAGGAACGTCGTCGCCGAAGTATCACCGCCCCGCAGCAAGGCCAGCGCATCGGTCACCGTCAGCGAGCGCACCGCATCGTAGACGATCGGCGCCGCGACGCGGGCTCCGTCCTCGGCGATGCGGTTGAGTTCGCGCTGGAGCTTTTCCTTGAACAGCGGCGAGCGGAATATCTTCTGCGCTACCGATCCCGGACGGCCGAACAGCACCGGCATGTTGATGCGGGCGACCTGGCTGTCCCAGAAACCGTCGGGCTGTGTCAGCCGCGCGAAGGCGCGCTGGCTGGAGAGCATCAGCAGATTCTCGATGATGTCGGTGTAACTGGGCCGCCCCATCGTCGTGCAACCCGGCAGCGCCAGCACGCCCGTCGCCAGAAATCCGGCCAGAACCGCCCGTCTGTGAAGTGGCTGTCCTACTGCCTGCATGCTCGATCCCCCATTCATCTGCGCGTACTCCTTCACGACCCCGTTTGCCCGCGCCTATATGAACGCAGATGCAACGTGTCCGACTCCTCGTCTTCAACGCCGCCCTTGGCGTCCTCGACTATCGCGTGCCCGAGGGGATGGCGATCGAATTCGGATCGATCGTCGTCGCGCCCCTCGGTCCGCGACAGGTGCTGGGCATCGTCTGGGAACCGGAACGCCTGAACGCACAGGAAGTGCCTGAAAGCAAACTGAGACCTTTGCTCGGCGTGATGCCCGCGCCGCCGATCGCGGCGAGGCTGCGGCGCCTGATCGAATGGACCGCCGATTACTACTGCGCGCCGCTGTCGTCAGTGGCGCGCATGGCGCTGGGCAGCATGTCGGCGCTGCGCGGCGGCGGCACGACCACCGAATACCGGCTGACCGGTGAGGAACCCGCGCGCCTGACGCCCCAGCGCGCCTCAGCGCTCGATGCACTGCAGGGCGAGCAAGGCTCGATCCGCGAACTGGCGGAACTCGCCAGCGTATCGGAGGGCGTGCTGCGCGGCATGGTCGGCGCGGGACTGCTGGAGGCGGTGACGGTCGATCTCGACCGGCCCTATCCCCCTGCTCGTCCGGAATTCGCCGAGCCGAAGCTCAACGACATCCAGCAGGACGCCGCTGACATTTTCGTCGAGGCGGTCAAGGAAAAGAAGTTCGCCCCCTTCCTGCTCGACGGCGTCACCGGCTCGGGCAAGACCGAGTGCTATTTCGAGGCGGTCGCCGAAGCGATACGCATGGAGCGGCAGGTTTTGGTGCTGCTCCCGGAGATCGCGCTGACGGAAAATTTCCTGCGCCGTTTCGAGCATCGCTTCGGGGTGCCGCCGGTGCTGTGGCACTCCTCCCTGAAGTCCAGCGAGAGGCGCCGTGCGTGGCGTGCGGTATCGTTGGGTGCCGCTAAGGTCATCGTGGGTGCCCGCTCTGCGCTGTTCCTGCCTTACGCGAATCTGGGCCTGATCGTCGTCGATGAGGCGCACGAAATCTCGTTCAAGCAGGACGACGGGGTGCGCTACAACGCCCGCGACGTGGCCGTGATGCGCGCGAAATTCGAGGGAATTCCGATAGTTCTGGCCAGCGCCACCCCGGCGCTGGAATCGATGCAACTGGCCGAAGCCGGGGTCTATCGCAAGATCGACCTGCCCTCGCGCTTCGGCGGCGCGACATTGCCCGCGATCAACATCCTCGACTTGCGCGAACAGGCCCCCGAACGCGGCCGCTGGATCGCGCCGAAGCTGGTCGAGGCGATGAAGGACCGGCTGGCCAAGGGCGAGCAGTCGCTGCTGTTCCTCAACCGCCGGGGCTATGCGCCGCTGACGCTGTGCCGCAACTGCGGCTACCGCTTCCAGTGCCCCAACTGCACCGCATGGCTGGTAGAACACAGGTTTTCCAAGAGGTTAGCCTGCCACCACTGCGGCCACGAGACACCCGTGCCCGAAGCCTGCCCCGAATGCGGCACCGGCGACTGCCTCGTCGCCTGCGGCCCGGGGGTGGAGCGCATCGCCGACGAAGTGGCGGAAATCCTGCCCGAAGCGCGCACCGCGCTGGTCACCTCGGACACCATGAACACCCCCGCCGCGATCGGCGAATTCGTGGCGATGGCGGAAAACAAGGCGATCGACGTCATCATCGGCACCCAGCTGGTGACCAAGGGCTACCACTTCCCCGACCTGACGCTGGTGGGTGTTGTGGACGCCGACCTCGGCCTCGAAGGCGGGGATTTGCGAGCCGGTGAAAGGACTTATCAGCAGATCGCCCAAGTCGCCGGACGCGCCGGACGCGGCGAGAAGCCCGGCGAAGTCCTCATCCAGACCCGTCACCCCGAAGCCTCGGTGATCGCCGCGCTGGCCAACGGCGACCGCGACGCCTTCTACGCCGCCGAAACCGAGGCCCGCCGCGACGCCGGAGCCCCGCCCTTCGGTCGCTGGGCCGCGATCATCGTCAGTTCGGAGGACCAGGCCGAAGCCCTCGCCGCCGCCCGCGCGATCGGCGGAACCGCGCCGAACCTGCCCGATATGCTGGTGCTCGGCCCTGCTCCCGCGCCGCTGTCCCTGCTGCGCGGCCGCCACCGCTTCCGCCTGCTGATCAACGCAAGGCGCTCGGCGGAACTGCAGAAAACCTTGCGCGAATGGCTCGACCCGCTCGAGTTTCCACGCGGGGTGCGCGTGAACATCGACATCGACCCCTACTCGTTCGTCTAACCCCGCTTCCAGCGCGGCGGCATGAACTCCCCCTTGCGGTAGGCGTATCGCAGCAGGGCCACGCCCACGATCGTCGCCACCACCAGCGCCACGCCGGAGGCTTCGAGCCCGAACGCCCCGCCGGTCAGGAGTTCAGGCCCGCTGAGGCGCGTCTCCACCAGCCCGCGCGGCGTCCCTCCCCCGGAAACGGGGATCGACCAGATCCACCCCTGCGTGAAGTTCCAGCCCATGTGCAGCCCGATCGGCGCCCATAGTCGCCGCGTTACAACATAGGCCGCGCCCAGCAGGATCCCCGCCTCGCAGGCGATGGCGAAGGCGGCAAACAAGCTGGCGCCGGGATTCATGAGATGGGCGAATCCGAAGAATGCGGACGTCAGCGCCAGCGCCGCCCATGTTCCGAAAACTGCCTCGAGCTGGCGCTGGATGACGCCGCGGAACACGGCCTCCTCCACCATACCGCTATAGAATGCGATCCCGAACCAGACCCACAAGTCGCCCGTGCCTCGCAGCCCGACGATCGAAAGCCCTCCAAGCAGTGCGACCGCTCCCACGACAAGGCTTAACAGGATCACGCCGCCCAGCACACCCGCAGCCAGCTCCCCTCCGGCGCGCCCGGCCCGGACGCCATCGCGCGGCTCCCGCACGATCCAGCGCTGGAAGGCATGATAAGCCAGCAGTCCGCAAATCCCGACAAGCAAGCCCGAGAGCGCCCGCAGCGGCGAGGAACGATCGATATGAAGCGCATTGATGGCGATGCCCGGCAGGATCGCGCCAAGAGCGACCAGAACCACGCCGATCGGCAGAAGCACCAGTGGATGCGCAAGAAAGCGGCGAAACGGCTCCCGTTTGCCGCGTTCCTGCCCTGCTTCATCGATAGCGTTTGTCATACCGGCCCCCGCTCCTGCACCGAGGCTTGAAGCGGAAGTTTCGATGACTGTCGAGCAGAAGCCGGAAGTCGGTGTCCCTTCGCTGCCCCACAATTGGAACTTCCCATTTCATCCGCGCAGCTGGTGAACCGGATAACATGGCAAAGTGTCCGCCCTGCGGCGACGAGCGACATTCCGCCAACGGGTCCGCACTGCGCGATGCGGTCCAGAACGACATATCGCATCGGCGGTTCGCCGCGAAAGGACGGCGCCTCAACTCGAGCCATCGCATAACGGCCAGCATCGCTGCGCCGTCTGCATCGTCCAGAGTAACGCTGCAAAGAAGCACCGATCGGCATCAACGGCCATGCACCGAGGCATCCTTTCGCCCAAGTTCTCCGGCTGTCGGCCGTAATACAACTGGCAGCACGGGCCGGGCCAGACCCTCGATTCGATGGGTCGTCGGAATACTCCGCAGCGAATTCGTGCCCGACATTGCACACCGCATCGCAAGGAGGCTTCCCGCCGCTTGCTTTTAAACTGTTTACCTGTCCTTTGTCCCCAGGGCCAAAGGGGCACCTTGCGTTGTAACGGTATCGTCGCTATGCGCGCCCCGTCAGCGGGCTGGGGGAGCACGCGCTGTTGTTGCGTCCCCGACCCGAACCCACCTGCGATGTAAGGATAGGACAGGCGTGGAGAATTCCGGAGGCATCAAGGCCAGCTTGCAGGGACGCTACGCTTCGGCGTTGTTCGATCTCGCGAGCGAGAACGGCTCGGTTTCGGCCGTTGAGAACGACCTCGACAACCTCGGCCAGGCCCTGCGCGAGAGCGACGAGCTTGCCGCGCTGATTCGCAATCCGCAAATCAGCCGCGATGCCGCCGCCAAGGCGATCGAAGCGGTCGCGGGCGTGCTCGGCACCTCGCCGCTCACCAAGAACTTCCTCGGCGTTCTGGCAGGCAATCGCCGCCTGTCGGCCCTGCCCGAGATCATCCGCGCCTTTGCCAGCATCGCCGCCGCCCAGCGCGGCGAAGCGACGGCCGAAGTCGCATCCGCCCACGCGCTTTCCGACGAACAGGTCGAACAGCTTCGCCAGAAGCTGGAAGTGCGTGAGGGTCGCAAGGTCAAGATCAAGACCAGCGTCGATCCGGAACTGCTTGGCGGCCTCGTCGTCACCATCGGTTCCAAGCGCATCGACAGCTCGATCCGCACCCGTCTCAATTCGCTCGCCCAGGCCATGAAGGGCTAAGAAAGGCAGAACAATGGATATCCGCGCAGCAGAAATCTCGAAGGTCATCAAGGACCAGATCGCCAGCTTCGGCACCGAAGCCCAGGTTTCGGAAGTCGGTTCGGTTCTGTCGGTCGGTGACGGCATCGCCCGCATCCACGGCCTCGACAACTGCCAGGCCGGCGAGATGGTCGAATTCTCGAACGGCGTGCAGGGCATGGCCCTCAACCTCGAAGCCGACAACGTCGGCGTCGTGATCTTCGGCTCGGACGCCGAGATCAAGGAAGGCGACAGCGTCAAGCGCACCGGCACCATCGTCGACGTTCCCGTCGGCAAGGGCCTGCTCGGCCGCGTGGTCGATGCGCTCGGCAACCCGATCGACGGCAAGGGCCCGATCATTGCCGACAAGCGCGCCCGCGTCGAATCGAAGGCTCCGGGCATCATCCCGCGCAAGTCGGTGCACGAACCCGTGCAGACCGGCCTGAAGGCGATCGACGCGCTCGTCCCCGTCGGCCGTGGCCAGCGCGAGCTGATCATCGGTGACCGCCAGACCGGCAAGACCGCCGTCGCCATCGACACCTTCATCAACCAGAAGGAAGCGAACCAGGGCGACGACGAGGGCAAGAAGCTCTACTGCATCTACGTCGCCGTCGGCCAGAAGCGCTCGACCGTCGCCCAGATCGTGCGTCAGCTCGAAGAGAACGGCGCGATGGAATACTCCATCGTCGTCGCCGCGACCGCTTCGGAGCCGGCTCCGCTGCAGTACCTCGCGCCCTACACCGGCGCCGCGATGGGCGAATTCTTCCGCGACAACGGCATGCACGCCGTCATCGTGTACGACGACCTTTCCAAGCAGGCCGTCGCCTACCGCCAGATGTCGCTCCTTCTGCGCCGTCCGCCGGGCCGCGAAGCCTACCCCGGCGACGTGTTCTATCTCCACAGCCGCCTGCTGGAGCGCGCTGCGAAGCTGAACGACGAGAACGGCGCCGGTTCGCTGACCGCCCTTCCCGTCATCGAGACGCAGGCCGGCGACGTTTCGGCTTACATCCCGACCAACGTGATTTCGATCACCGACGGCCAGATCTTCCTTGAAACCGGCCTGTTCTACCAAGGCATCCGTCCGGCCATCAACGTGGGTCTGTCGGTGTCGCGCGTGGGCGGTTCGGCCCAGACCAAGGCGATGAAGAAGGTCGCCGGTTCGATCAAGCTGGAGCTGGCGCAGTACCGCGAAATGGCGGCATTCGCCCAGTTCGGTTCGGACCTCGACGCCTCGACCCAGAAGCTGCTCAACCGCGGTGCGCGCCTGACCGAACTGCTCAAGCAGAAGCAGTTCTCGCCGCTCGCCTTCGAAGAGCAGACCGTGTCGATCTTCGCCGGCACCAACGGCTACCTCGACGCCCTGCCGGTCTCGAAGGTCACCGAGTACGAGGCCGAGATGCTCAGCTACATGCACTCGGAACATGCCGACGTGCTGGCGCTGATCCGCTCGACCAAGGACTTCGGCGACGAAGCCAAGAGCAAGACCAAGGCCGCGCTCGACGCCTTCGCCAAGCAGTTCGCTTAAGTTAAACCGTCATCCCGGCGAAAGCCGGGACCGGTGGCGGTCTTGAAGCAGCCTTCCTGAAAGGCCCCGCCTAAAGACCGCCACCGGTCCCGGATCAAGTCCGGGACGACGCAACGAGGAACAACGAGTGGCTTCGCTCAAGGAACTCAAAGGCCGCATCAACTCGGTCAAGTCGACCCAGAAGATCACCAAGGCCAAGCAGATGGTCGCCGCGGCCAAGCTGCGCAAGGCGCAGGCCGCCGCCGAAGACGCTCGCCCCTATGCGAGCCGTCTGGCCGAAGTGATGGGATCGCTCGCCTCGAAGATCACCGTCTCCGAGAACAGTCCCAAGCTGCTCGCCGGAACCGGCAGCGACAAGGTTCACCTGCTTGTCGTCGCGAACTCGGACAAGGGCCTGTGCGGCGCGTTCAACTCGAACATCGTCAAGGCCGCTCTCGCCAAGGCGCGTGATCTGCAGGCGCAGGGCAAGACCGTGCTGTTCTACCTCGTGGGCCGCAAGGGCCGCGCGGTGATCCGCCGCGAACACCCGAACCAGATTGCCCACATGTTCGACACCTCGGACGTGCGTAACCCCGGTTACGACGAAGCCGAGCGCGTCGCCGACGAACTCGTCGCGATGTACGAGGCGGGCAAGTTCGACGTGGCGCACCTGTTCTACTCGAAGTTCCGTTCGGCGCTGCTGCAGGAACCGACCGACCAGCAGATCATCCCGGTCCCGGCCCCCAAGGCCGTTGCCCAGACCGCCGATGCCGTCACCGAATACGAGCCCGATGAGGAGGAAATCCTCGCCGCCCTGCTCCCGCGCTACCTGAAGACCCAGCTCTTCGGCGCGCTGCTGGAGAACGCCGCGTCCGAACAGGGCGCGTCGATGACGGCGATGGACAACGCCACGCGCAACGCGGGCGACCTCATCAAGAAGCTGACGATCGTCTACAACCGCACCCGTCAGGCTGCGATCACCACCGAACTCGTCGAAATCATCGCGGGCGCGGAAGCGCTCTAAGTCATCGCAGGCAAGGAAACCGAAATGGCCACTGCACCCGTGCTCAACCTCACCACTACCGGCAAGATCAGCCAGGTCATCGGCGCCGTCGTCGACGTGACCTTCGAAGGCGAACTGCCCGCCATCCTCTCCGCGCTGGAGACCGAGAACAACGGCCAGAAGCTGGTTCTCGAAGTCGCCCAGCACCTCGGCGAGAACACCGTGCGCACCATCGCGATGGACGGCACCGACGGTCTGACCCGCGGTCAGGCAGTCGCCAACACCGGCAAGCAGATCTCGGTGCCGGTCGGCCCCAAGACCCTCGGCCGCATCATGAACGTCGTCGGCGACCCGATCGACGAGCGCGGCCCGATCGGTTCGGACATGTTCGCCCCGATCCACGCCGAGGCTCCCGCCTTCATCGACCAGTCGACCGAAGCCTCGATCCTCGTCACCGGCATCAAGGTCATCGACCTTCTCGCTCCCTACGCCAAGGGCGGCAAGATCGGCCTGTTCGGCGGCGCGGGCGTTGGCAAGACGGTTCTCATCCAGGAACTGATCAACAACATCGCCAAGGGCCACGGCGGCGTCTCGGTCTTCGCGGGCGTCGGTGAGCGCACCCGTGAAGGCAACGACCTCTACCACGAGTTCCTCGACGCCGGCGTCATCGCCAAGGACGCCGAAGGCAACGCCACCTCGGACGGTTCCAAGGTCGCCCTCGTTTTCGGCCAGATGAACGAGCCCCCGGGCGCCCGCGCCCGCGTCGCTCTCTCGGGTCTGACCATGGCCGAGTACTTCCGCGACCAGGAAGGCCAGGACGTCCTGTTCTTCGTCGACAACATCTTCCGCTTCACGCAGGCGGGCGCTGAGGTGTCGGCTCTCCTTGGCCGTATTCCTTCGGCCGTGGGCTACCAGCCGACCCTGTCGACCGACATGGGCGCGCTGCAGGAACGCATCACCTCGACCACCAAGGGTTCGATCACCTCGGTCCAGGCGATCTACGTTCCCGCGGACGACCTTACCGACCCGGCACCGGCCGCATCGTTCGCGCACCTTGACGCGACGACCACGCTGAACCGCGCCATCTCGGAGCTGGGCATCTACCCGGCCGTCGACCCGCTCGACTCGACCTCGCGCGTTCTCGAGCCCCGCATCGTCGGTGCCGAGCACTACCAGACCGCCCGCCGCGTTCAGGAAACCCTGCAGAAGTACAAGTCGCTGCAGGACATCATCGCGATCCTGGGCATGGACGAGCTGTCGGAAGAGGACAAGATCACGGTCGCCCGCGCCCGCAAGATCCAGAAGTTCCTCTCGCAGCCGTTCCACGTTGCGGAAGTCTTCACCGGCATCTCGGGCAAGTTCGTCCAGCTGGAAGACACCGTGAAGTCGTTCAAGGCTGTCGTCGACGGTGAGTACGACCACCTGCCGGAAGCCGCGTTCTACATGGTCGGCGGCATCGACGAAGCGGTCGAGAAGGCCAAGAAGCTGGCGGCGGACGCCTGAGATGCCCCTGCACTTCGAACTCGTCACGCCTGCGAAGCTGGTCCGTTCCGAGGACGTCCACATGGTGGTCGTCCCCGGCACCGAAGGCGAGTTCGGCGTGCTGGCGGGCCACGCGCCCTTCATGTCGACGATCGCCGACGGCGCGCTGAAGGTCTACAGGACCGAGAACGGCGCGCCTGAGGAAATCCGCATCACCGGCGGCTTCGCCGAAGTGGGTGACGCGGGCCTGACCGTGCTCGCCGAGCACGTCGAAGGCTGATCTTCGCAGATAAGCAAAAGCAAAGGGCGTCGCCGGGAAACCGGCGGCGCCCTTTGCGTTTGCTCCACGCACCCCGCTCATCCTGAGCTTGTCGAAGGATGGGAGGCACAGCGCCACGCCTCAGGAGGCTTCGACAAGCTCAGCCTGAGCGGGGTTGGAAGCTGGGTTTTATCGCCCCACCTTGCGAAACGTCCACTGCACCGGCTCGCTGCCAGCATTCGCCAAATGGTAAGACTTTCTTGACTATGAAGCCCCGTGAATTTGCGGGGATTTCGATGGCGGGCATGATGATGGAGGCACCGGATGCCGGACGCGCGGGACGCCTTGCGCGCATCGTCGCCGACAGCCGCCTTGCCCAGTTCGCCTGCCTGCTCGCCTTTGCCGCCCTCATCCGCTGCCCGGCATGGGGCGAGTGGAATTTCGGCATCGACGACCAGTTCTACGCCCTCGTCGGCGAGCGGCTGTCCAAGGGCGATCTGCTCTACGTCGATATCTGGGATCGCAAGGGGCCGCTGCTCTACCTGATCTTCACGGCGATCGCTTTCGTCTCGCCAACGATGCTGGCCTACCAGCTGGTGGCCACGTTCTCGGCGGCGCTTGGAGCTTACGGCGTCAACCGCATCGCCCGGATGATCGCGACGCCGGGCAGCGCGATGCTCGCGGCCCTCTCCTACCTCGCGCTGCTCAGCCGCTTCGAGGGCGATAACCTGGAAGCGGGAGTCTTCTTCAACACGCTGATCATCGCCGCGGCATGGCTGCTCGTCTCGCGCTTCGATCGCCTGCGCGAAGGGCGCATCGATGCAGGATTGCTGGCGGGCTTCCTCTGTGCCGGAATGGCCATCGCGATCAAGCAGACGGTAGCGCTGGAAGGCGCGCTGTTCGGGCTGACGGCGATCCTGTTGCTCGCCCGGAGCGGCCGATCCGTCATCGGCGTCGCCTGGAGAGCCGGGCTGCTGGCGCTCGCAGGTAGCCTGCCGATGCTGGCGACCGGGCTGTTCTACTGGATGGACGGGCATTTCGCAGACTTGTGGAACGCGATGGCCACCTCGAACTTCGCGCGCGGCTATGCCGACCCGGCTATCCGGGTGCAGCGGATCTTCACGATGGCGGGGATGCTGGGCATCCCGATGGTCTTCGCCGCGATCGGGCTCCACGCGCTGCACCGGCAGCCGGAGCACCGCCCCGTAGCGCGGCTGATCGCGCTCTGGGCATTCGTCGCGCTGGCGCTGATATTCTCGTTCCCCAACATCTACGTGCATTACGCACAGTCCGCGCTGGCCCCGCTGGCGATCCTGTGCGCCGGGTACTTCGCCCATCGCCGTCCGGTCTGGCCGGGTCTTGTCGCGGTGATCGGTCTGAGCCTTGCCCTGTCCGGCACGTTCCACCTGCACGACCGCTGGCGTGCCCGGCCCGCTGCCGCAGCGCTGGTCGGCTACGTCGATAAGGAGACGCCGCAGAAGCGCCTCCTCGTATGGGGCGCCCCGAACTACCTCTATGCGAAGATCGGCGCTGATCCGGTGAGCCCGCTCGCCTTCTCGCCGCATCTCTACGAGGGCCGCGAATGGACCGGGCTGGACGAACGGCGCGAAGTCCGCCGCATCCTTGCCGCCCGGCCCGAGACGGTCGTGGCGCAGACACCGCTGCCCTCCTCGCCGCTCAACGAGGCGACGGTGTCGATGGTCGATGCCTATACCCGCACCTGCCGCAAGCAGCGCCGTTTCACGATCTACGATCATAACGGCGAACAGGTGCATACGGTGTTCTCTGCCTGCGCCGGATAGCGCGTTGCGTCCTCGTTCAGCTTCGCTAGGCTAGCGCGCCGGGAAAGGAGAGCACCCATGTCCCCCAAAGCCTTCATCGCCCCTGTAGCCATGGCCATGACGCTGGCCGCCTGCGCCGCGCAGACCCCGCCTGAAGCCGCCCCGCCCGCTGCTGCGGAAGCCGAACCGACCTGCGGCGCCGATCAGTTCGCCAGCTACGTCGGCCAGCAGGCCACCGACGCGACGATCGCGGCCATCCAGTCGAAGCGCGGCGACAAGCCGATCCGCGTGATCAAACCCGGCATGGCGGTAACGATGGATTACCGCGCCGAACGTCTCAACGTCGATGTCGACGAGAGCGGCGCGATCAAACGCTTCTACTGCTCCTGATCCCGGCGCAACATTCGGCAAGCCCACCTCGGCGACGGAAAGCGAAATTGCGCCGCCGTCGTCGCATTGCCTCTTTACACGGCGCGCGCGCGTGCCCATAGGCGAAGGCATGACCCTTCTGCTCGGCCTTACCCTGCGACTTATCCGCCCTTGGGCGTGAAGTAGTGCGTCGGCCTGCGGCGCGCTCGGCGCTCAAGGGGACCTGAACCGACATTGCCTGCAGACGAATTACCGAGCGAGAATACCCCATGACCATGCTGAAAGACCCTTCGGTCAAGTATCGCCCCTTCCCGCAGATCGACCTGCCGAACCGCCAGTGGCCCTCGCAGGTCATCACCAAGGCGCCCCGCTGGCTCTCCACCGACCTGCGTGACGGCAACCAGGCGCTGATCGACCCGATGGGCGTGGAAAAGAAGAGCCGCTTCTTCGACCTGCTGGTGAAGGTCGGCCTCAAGGAAATCGAGGTCGGCTTCCCGAGCGCGGGCGCGACCGAGTTCGACTTCATCCGTGGCCTCGTCGATCAGAATCGCATCCCCGAGGATGTGCTGGTGCAGGTGCTGACCCAGTCGCGCGCAGACCTGATCGAGCGCACCTTCGAGAGCCTGGTCGGCGTGCATGCGGGCATCGTCCACCTCTACAACGCCGTCTCGCCGCTGTGGCGCAACGTCGTGTTCGGCATGGAGCGCCACGAGATTCGCGGCATCGCGGAAACCGGCGCCAAAATCCTGCGCGATCAGGCGGCGAAGTACCCGCAGACCAAGTGGCACTTCGAATACTCGCCGGAGACGTTCTCGACCGCCGAACTCGATTTCTCGATCGAGTGCTGCGAGGCGGTGATGGAAATCCTGAAGCCCACGCCTGAGAACCCGATCATCCTCAACCTGCCCGCAACGGTAGAGGCTGCGACGCCGAACATCTACGCGGACCAGATCGAGTACTTCTGCCGCAACCTGCCCAACCGCGATGCGGCAGTGATCTCGCTGCACACGCACAACGATCGCGGCACCGGCGTCGCGGCGGCGGAACTGGGCCTGATGGCGGGCGCGGACCGCGTCGAGGGCTGCCTGTTCGGCAATGGCGAGCGCACCGGCAACTGCTGCCTCGTGACCGTGGCAATGAACATGTACACGCAAGGCGTGAACCCGGAACTGGACTTCTCGGACATCGACGAAGTGATCCAGACGGTCGAATACTGCAACCAGTTGAAGGTCGCCGAGCGTCACCCCTACGGCGGCGAACTGGTGTTCACCGCGTTCTCGGGCTCGCACCAGGACGCGATCAAGAAGGGTTTCGCCGCGCAGGAGAAGCGCAACGACCAGATCTGGTCGGTGCCCTACCTGCCGATTGACCCCGCCGATCTGGGGCGCAGCTATGAGGCGGTGATCCGCGTCAACTCGCAGTCCGGCAAGGGCGGCTTCGCCTGGGTGATCGAGCAGGACCAGGGCCTCAAGCTGCCCAAGCGGATGCAGGCGCACTTCTCCAAGCACGTTCAGGAACTGGCCGATGAACTCGGCCGCGAACTGCAGGCTGGCGACATCTGGGATGTGTTCCAGAAGGCCTATCGCCTGAACGGCGAGCAGCGCTTCCAGCTGATCGACTGGGATGAGGCCAAGGGTCTGGACAACACCCGCGTCTTCGCCGGCAAGATCGGCGTGGAGGGCAAGGAGCAGTCGGTGTCCGGCAAGGGCAACGGCCTGATCTCGTCCGTCACCGCGACGCTGGCCGAGAGCTTCGGCGTGCAGCTGGACGTCAAGGACTATGCCGAGCACTCGATGGGCAAGAGCACGGATGCACGCGCCGCCGCCTACGTCGAATGCGCCCTGCCCGACGGTCGCACCGTATGGGGCGTGGGCATCGACGAGGACGTCGCCACCGCCAGCGTGCGCGCCGTTCTGAGTGCTGCCAACGCGGCCTGATCCGTTTTCGGCATCCGGTTCAGAAAAGGCCCGGCCGGCAACGGTCGGGCCTTTTTCGTGAATTCGAAAAAAGCATCTCCATTAACGAGAGGGAAGTTGCAGCCGCTATGGCGGCAAACCGCGTTGCCCCCTTTTGCGTGTCCTGCGGGCAGCATTGCGCAACTGCAGAACCCCCGAAAACCGGTCTTGCGTAAGCTTACGCGGTCCGCACACCGGATTTTCAAAGCCGCAGCCCGGATTTCATGACGGCGGCTTCGGCCCGTTTCACAAGCATCGGCACAAACGATCGACACGGCTCCGTCTATCCGCGGCGTCCGTCTCCAACAGGCTTAACGCCTTGCCTACGGAGTATTTTACGGAGGCAACACCATGTCGATCAATTCATCGCGATCCTTCCGGCAAGCCCTCATGGGCGCGGCGGCGATCCCTCTTCTGCTGCTGGGCGCCTGTGCCGATGGAAACGGCTTCAATCCCGGCTCCGGCGTGACGCCCACACCTACACCGGGACCGACGCCCACACCGAGCCCCACCCCGACCCCGGCACCAACCCCGACGCCTTCCCCGACCCCGACCCCGACGCCGACCCCCACGACCACCAGCTACACCGGTTCGGCCGTCGGAGTAGCCATTGGCGGCACTTCGATCCTCGGGCCGAGCGGCTCGGGCACACTGGTCGAGGTCAACGTGGCGCCGCCCGCCGCAGGGCAGTCCACCAGCGGCCTCGCCGTCGATGTTCTCAGCGGCGACGGCAAGGCCATAGCGGTTACGCTGCCGACCACACCGCAGGCGACCCAGGAAGCGCTGGCCCCGGTTGGCGCCATTGCCGGAGCGCTGCTGGGGCCTCAGGTCGGCTCCACCGTCAACAGCGTCACGGATGGACTTTCGCCGACCGTGGCCGTGGTCACCTCGACGGTCAGTCAGGTGACCAATCCATTGCTGGGCACGGTCGATGGAGTGCTGGCGCCGGTACTGGGCCAAGGGGGACTGCTTGCCCCGGTGTCCGGCCAGCTTGGCGGTCTGGTCGATGGCCTGACCGGCGCGTTGCCGGGCGGCGGCTCCGGCCCGGCACCCACATACACCGGGCCGCTCGTCGGTCTGGATCTGGGCGACAATGCGCTGACCGGCCCGAGCACGAGCGGCACGCTCATCGGCGCCAATGTCCTGTCCGAGGATCCCGGCCTCGTCTCGGGAACCCTGCTCACGGCCGACGTGCTGTCGGACGGCAAGGTTGTCGATGTCACCTTGCCGACTACGGCCGACGGCGTGGCGCAGGGACTTGCGCCGGTGGGCAACATCGCCGGTGCCTTGCTGGGCGAGCAAGTCGGCAGCGGTGTCTCGCAGCTGACCACCGGGCTTTCACCGGTCGTGGCCCCGGTGACGGGTGTGGTGAGCACCGTCGCCTCACCGGTGCTCGACGCCCTGAACGGCGCCGTCGGCCCGGTGGCGGGGAGCATCGGTGGCGATGGCGCAGGCTCGGCCCTCGCGCCGGTCAGCGGGCTCCTCACCGGACTGCTCGGCGGAGTCACCGGCGGGGCCGGATCGGGCGATGTCCTGGCGCCCGTCACGGGGCTGGTGAACGGTGTCGTCGGCACGCTCAACGTCAGCCTGAGCGGCACCCTGACCGGAACCGTCAGCGGAGGATTGCTGGGCGGAACCACAGGCTCGGGCGGCGGCGCGCTGGCCCCCGTCACCGGACTGCTCGGCGGATTGACGGGAGGGAGCACCGGCAATTGAGATGAAGGTCCGCGTGTCCTTCCGCTCTGTTGCCCTCCCCCAGGGAGGACACGCTGCGACCCTGCTGCGGTGACGCGACGGGGGGAGGAGGCGGCCCATGCCGGGGCCGCCTCCTTTCGCGTCACTTCTTCTTGGGCAGTTCGATCTCGGCCACGCCCATGCACATCTTGACGCCCTTCTGGTTCTGCATGAGGTGCTTCACCTGAACCAGATGGCGCCCTTCCTCGTCGACCATCTTGTCGACCACTTCGGCGGTCTGGATGGTGACGTCGCCGCTCAGGGCAGGTCCGCGATAATTGGCGGTCGAGTGCACCACCATGCCCCATTCGCCCGCCCAGCCGGCAAGATAGTCGGTCACCCACGCCCCCATCGAGGCGCCATAGCCGTAGGCGCGCGGCATGCCGATCTTGCGCGCATACTTGGGGAACAGGTGCCCGCGTGACGGGCCGTAGTACGCGCCGTCGGTCAGTTCGGGATTGATCCGCTCCATCACCGGGTCGTTCTCATGACCCGCCATTTCCTTGGTAAAGCCAAGAGCCTCCAGGTCGATCGTGCGGCGATCGAGGGTGCCCCATACCGTGAACAGGTACGAGCGCCATTCGGTCGTGAAACTGGCCACCGTATGCGGCCCGAAGACACGCTCGGGAAGCTGGTCGCCGACGTTCACGTCATCCCACCAGCGTTCGCCGTGGCCCAGATCGTGCAGCATCTTGATCCAGCCGAACTTGCGCTCCTCCAGCTTCTCGATCTCGGCGTCCGTCCATTCCGGCTCCTCGAACTCCGAGGTATCGACGCGCGCGCCGCCTGCCGCCGCGCGGTAGCGGATGGCGGTCGAACGCTGCTTGGCGATCAGTTCGCCGTGCTGGTTGCGGTAATAGTTGTCACCGCGCTGGAAGCAGGTCGGGCCGAACCCGGTGTCCTTGACGCTGTAATCGTAGGGAATGCGCTCGTTGGTGATGGTATCGCCGCCGAACACGCGCGGACCGTAGTGCCAGAACTCATCGCCGCCGAACAGCAGGTGCGATTCGGCGATGCCGCCCATGCAGGAGGACGACGTGCCGTGGCTGTCGTCCATCACGATCGGGAAGCTCTGCGGAGCAACCAGCTTGCCCCAGCGGCTCGCCGCCGCATAGGCCGGGTCGTAATGGGCGAGATTGGGGTAGTGCATCGCCTGGACCCAGCGGCGAATATCGTTGTTGCCCAGCGGTTCGCGGATCGGCGAACTGTCGATGACGGTGCCGAGATACTGGTCGATGTCCGAACAATCGAACGTGGCTTCCCCGATATCCGACATGGTGTGCTCCTTCTCCGCTTGCAACTTCTTAATCGACAATGGTGTCTATTTCAGTCGTCCGGGAAGGTCACGCCCGCCCCCGACGGAAACGCGGGGGCGGTATGGCGGTCTTTGCTCGACACCATGCGCGGAGCGGATTATGCGGTTATTTAATCGAACGATTAAATAACGGAGACGAGATGCCCCTTTCCGCGCCGCTGTCTGCGCTGCCCCAAGCCCTGCGCCTCCCGGTGATCGCGGCGCCGATGTTCATCGTCTCCAACCCGGAGCTGGTCATTGCACAAGTGCGCAGCGGGATCGTCGGCAGCTTCCCGGCGCTCAATGCCCGGCCCGCCAGCCAACTCGACGAATGGCTTCACCGCATCACCGAGGAAACCCGCGGATGCGCCGCGCCCTTCGCGGTCAATCTCATCGTCCACCGGACCAACACGCGGCTGGAGGAAGACCTTGCGGTGCTGGAGAAGTGGAAGGTGCCGCTGGTCATCACCTCACTCGGCGCCAACGTGGAGGTCAACGCTGCGGTGCACGGCTGGGGCGGCATGGTGCTGCACGACGTGATCGACGACATGTTCGCCCGCAAGGCCGTCGAAAAGGGCGCGGACGGGCTGATCGCCGTGGCGGCCGGAGCTGGCGGTCATGCCGGGCCGCAGTCGCCGTTCGCGCTGATGCAGGAGATCCGCAGCTGGTTCGAAGGCCCGGTGGCGCTTTCGGGGGCAATCGCGAACGGTCGCTCGATCCTGGCGGCACAGGCGATGGGCGCGGACTTCGCCTATATCGGCACGCCTTGGATCGCCACGACCGAAGCCAATGCGGATGAGGCTTACAAGCAGGCGATCGTCGATGGCCATGCCGCTGACATCGTGAACTCCAGCCTATTCACCGGCGTCCACGGCAATTACCTGCGCCCCTCGATCGTCGCAGCGGGCATGGACCCGGACAATCTTCCGCATGGCGACAAGAGCCAGATGGACTTCGGCTCCGGCGGCAACACTGCGGCGAAGGCGTGGAAGGACATCTGGGGCTCCGGACAGGGAATCGGTGCCATTCGCACCGTCGAAACCGTGGCAGACCGGGTGGAACGTCTCGCAGCGCAGTATCAGTCGGCGAAAGACGAACTGCGCGCCCGTGCCGGCATCGCCTGAACCAGCGGCGCGGTGACGACGCGCGTGGAGCCCCACAGCGCATCGACCATGGCGTCGAGTTCGGTGAAGTCGACATGGATACCCAGCGGATCGCTGCGGTTCAATTTCAACCGCCGCCGTTGCCCGTCCAGCAGGTAGCGTCGCAAGGCGCGCTGCAGCAGATCAAGCCGCATGTGCGCCTGTATGGCGGCGCCTTGTGGATCCTTGTCGCGCATTGCCGCCCAACTGCTCTCGATCTGCCCCACCCGCTCGACGACAAGCTGGCTATAGAGCCGATGCGGTCCGCGATGCAGCGGCAACCCCATGCGCAGCGCCGCCAACTCGTCGCAAGGGAGCAGCAGGCCGTTCTCGCGAAAGTCCTCGAAGCGATGGCGATGGCCACCGATACTCTCCAGCATCCGCAGGAAAGCCGATTGCCCAAGCAACTGGCGCGGCAGCAGGTGATGGCGCTGCAGGCCGGGATCGTAGCCGGGTGCGTCGCTGCGATTGACGGCGCGGAAGGAGAGGTATTGCCTGAGTGCGCTCAGCCCTCGTCCTCACGCCACGCCAGCACGAGCTTGCCCACCTGCGAAGGCTCCAGCAGCAGCGCCTGTCCACCGGCGTCGATCCTGAGGGGTTCCACGATGCGCCCCCGGCGCACGAGTTGGTCGATCACCCTGACCGCGAGTTTCGCCGCATCCGTCGCGGCCTCCCCGCTCTGCCCTTCAAGCTGCATTTCCTGCCCCGTGAAATGGGAGAGGCCCCGGGTGACGAGGCTGCCATCCTCCGCCTGCAGGAGCGCCGTCAGACCAAGCGCCGGGAAGGCGCCGCCGTCCAACCAGTTGAGCACGCTGCGGCAGAAGTAACGCGGCTCCATCCAGGTCTGCGCTGGCCCCCAGCCGACCGCGCGCACCGGCAGTTCGAGCGCGAGGTTTGCCGCCAGGCCCATCATCGTGCGCAGAACCGGCTGCAACCCAGCGCCGGAAATGATGTGCCCCGAAGGCACGAGTTCAACCGCCTCGCCTTCGCCCGGCACCCCATCCTCGCCGAAGCCGAAATGCTGCTGCGCCTGCGTCATCCGGCCGGGAGCCACCGGTTCGAGCCCGATCAGATCGAAGGTCAGCCCGCTCGCCAGCAGTTCGAGCCATCCCGCTTCGGGAGCCGGACGATGACTGACACTGGCAGGCAATCCCGCTTCCGCAGCAGCCGCGACAAGTCGGGCCACGGTATCGGCGTCGGGCCGTGTGCCGGGATCGAAGGACAGGCACAGCCCTGTGGTGCTGTCGGCTCCCTGCGGCATCGGGCGAATAGGCACCATTTCAAGCGTAGCGTCGAGTCCATTCGGCACTGTGCAAAGCCCTCCTCAGAAAATCCCCAGGTGCAGCCCTTCGGCCATCGCAGCACCTAGATCGCGGCAGGCGTCCAGCCGGTCCTGCGGCACATGCTTTTCGGCAAGTATCGCCTCGGGCGTCTGGGCGCCGAGGTTGACGATCATCGGATCCGCCACGCGCCGCAGACGCCAGCCGGTGACGATGCGATCGATCTGCGCCTGCGCTCCGCGCCCATCGGACCCGGCGGCGATCGCAGTCGCATAGGCCCTGCCTTCCACGCGCCCCAGCAGCGGATAGTAGCAGCGGTCAAACATCTCCTTCATAATGCCCGTCATCGCGCCCAGATTCTCCGGACAGACGAAGGCGTAGCCCGAAGCCGCCACCAAGTCCTCGGGAGATGCATCCGAAGCGGCGATCAGGCGCGCACTTACGCCCGCACCGTCATGCAGCGCCTCGGCCATGGCGCGCGCTGCGCCGGTACGGCTGTGCCAGATAATAGCGAGCAGAGAATCAACAGCCTTTGTTGCCTGCGCCCATCATACCCCCAAGCCCGCCGAGCATGCCACCCAGTCCCTTCTTTTTCGGCTTGCATTCAGGCTGCTGCGCCCTGTCCTGCCCTTGATCTGGCCCCTCATAGTCCCGAGCGCTCATGCCCATGGCGCCCATTTCCATGCCGTTGGCCTGCATCCAGCTCGTCGTCGAGCGGTGACGGATACGGGCGGTCCATTCCGGCTTCCACGCGACCTTCGGGTCCGCCGGGCGCGGTGGATAGGCGAAGCTCTCCTGCGGACCGAATGCCGTCAGCGTGCCCACGCGAAAGTCGGGGGACGCTGCCAGGACTTCGGCCGGGATGACGCAACTCGTGCTCGCGGGAGCCATCACGGTTCCGGTTTTCACCAGCGATGCGGCCTGGTCCGGCGTGATCCAGTCCATCAGCCCCCCACCGAACTGCTTGTCGGCGCTGCTGGTCCACATCACAACGTCGCCATTGGCGTCTCCGTTCGGTCCCTGCTTGCCGCCGGTCAGGAAGGCCAGCCAGGCCGTTGCACCGGGGATACCCGTCCAGCTCAGACGCGATGCCCCGCTCGGGAGCGTCGCCGTGCGCGAAGTGATGGGCGCCATGAAATCCTTTGCGAGCGTGAAGTTTATCTCCGGCGCATACGTGCTCACCACCTTGTGCGCGCCGATCAGCGAACTGTCCGTCTTGACGAACTTGCGGTCGTCCGCCGGCCATCGGGCAAAGCTGCGCGAATTGTTCTGGGTCGGCCCCCAGTCGCGCACCACGGCCGAACCGGGCATGCCGGGAGGCATCTGTCCCGCCGAGATCTTCGCGAAGTCCAGCACGACCGGCTGCCCCTTGGGCGCATGCTCGCCGCAACCCCAGAAGATCAGCAAACGCCCCTTGGGCTTCTCGGGCAGAAGGTCCGGCGCTGCCTGCTCACTCGCTGGAGCAACCAGCGCCACAGACTTGCCGAGCTTGGCCGCCGGCGGCACGAAATGGTCGGCCTTGGCCTTACCGCCAGTCGGCGCCTGCTGAGAACCCAGGCGCAGGTAGAGTTCGTGTTGCACGTTCCCGCCTCCACCTCCCATCATCATGCTCATCGCAGCGCCCATTCCACCGCCGGAGCCGCCTCCCATGCCGCCGAATCCGGATACCGTACCGGCCCGCATGTCGTAGCGCGCAACCGGCGCGGCATCGCTTGCCGCCACGACGACGACCGGACCTGCCGCCAAAGCCGATGAAATCAAAGAAAACCTGAGGACATTACTCCACGTCATCATGCATTCTCCTACCCATTGATTACGTTTTACTTGCGAGAGGAATGGCGGACCAACGACAAATGCCGTCACGAAATGCGGGGATCGACGAAACCCTTCCACTTCCCGTCGAAGGACGGCTGGGCTAACGCCAGCTTCATGGAATCACGATCCGCCTGTGTCTTCGGGATCGACCGCTCGCTGACCGGCAAAGCCTGGCGCTGGCGCGGCGGCAACATGGACCTCTCCGACAGCTTCGGCAGAGGCCCGGCCGGTCTCGAAGACGATATCGTCACCCAGCTCCTGCTCTCGCGCGGCGTAGCGCGCGAGGATCTTGAGCGCCATCGCAATCCCAGCCTGCGCGCGTTCCTGCCCGACCCTTCAGCTTTCCGCGACATGGATGCTGCGGCGGAGCGACTGGCGCAGGCGGTCATGACGGACGAGACCGTAACCGTCTACGGCGACTACGACGTCGATGGAGCGACCAGCGCGGCGCTGCTGATCCTGCTCCTGCGCGCGCTCGGGCACCAGGCTCGCTACTATATTCCCGACCGCCTGCTCGAAGGCTATGGCCCCTCGGGTGAGGCGCTGGTGAAGATCGCCGGCGAAGGCTCCAGCCTGATCGTCACCGTCGATTGCGGGGCGATGGCGCACGAAGCGCTCGACATGGCGCACGAAGCAGGGGTCGACGTGATCGTCGTCGATCATCACAAGTGCTCACCGGTGCTGCCCCGCGCCACCGCGCTGGTGAACCCCAACCGGCTGGACGAAGACGACCTGGCCGCATCCCACGGCCATCTCGCCGCCGTTGGCGTCGCTTTCCTGCTCGCCGTCGCGACCGTGCGCACGCTGCGCAGGCGTGGCTACTTCGAAAGCCGCCGCGAGCCTGACCTATTCGCCCTGCTCGACCTCGTCGCGCTCGGCACCGTGGCGGACGTAGCCGCGCTGCACGGCCTCAATCGCGCTCTCGTGGCGCAAGGGCTGAAGGTCATGGCCAAGCGCGACAACATCGGCATGTCGGCCCTGATAGATGCCAGCCGCCTGGGCCGGGCGCCGACCTGCAGCGACCTCGGCTTCGCACTGGGGCCGCGCATCAACGCCGGCGGGCGCGTGGGCGAATCGACCCTCGGGGTGCGCCTCCTCACCACCACCGACGCCGACGAAGCGCGCGACATCGCGGCACAACTCTCCCGCCTCAACGACGAGCGCCGTGCCATCGAGCAGGCCGTTCAGGAAATGGCCGAAGCTCAGATCGAACGGCAGCACAACCGCGCCGTCATCGTCTGCGCAGGCGAAGGCTGGCACCCCGGGGTGATCGGCATCGTCGCCGGTCGCATCAAGGAGAAGACCGGCAAGCCTGCCCTCGTCATCGCGCTCGGCGCGGATGATGCGGGTAACGGCAAGGGATCGGGCCGCTCGATCCCTGGCGTGGACCTCGGCGCCGCGATCATCGCCGCGCGTGAGGCCGGACTGCTTCAGGCCGGTGGCGGACATGCCATGGCCTGTGGCCTCACCATCGCGCCTGACAAGCTGGAAGCCCTGTCGGAATGGCTGGATGACCGTCTCGCCGCCGATGTATCGCTCGCCAGCGCCAACCGCCACATGCTGCTCGATCTGGCGCTGACGCCCGGGGGCCTTGTCCCCTCGCTGGTGGAGACTCTGGAAAGCGCCGGCCCTTACGGCATGGGCTGGCCCGGCCCGCGCGTGGCAGTCGGCCCGGTGCGCATCGTCAAGGCGGATGTGGTGGGCGCCGACCACCTGCGGCTGATAGTCTCCGGCCCCGACGGCGGGCGCTTCAAGGCGATGGCCTTCCGCAGCGCCGAAACCGACATGGGCCAGGCCCTCCTTCACGCCGCGCAGGGCCGCAAGCTGTGGCTGGCAGGGCGTGCCAGGATCGACGACTGGGGCAGCCGTCCAGCGGCCGAACTTCACCTCGACGACGCGGCATTCTGCGATTGAAACGAAAGGTTCAAAAAAGTTTCCAGTTAAGGGTTGACCACCCTTGGACCCGCGTTTAGAGGGCCGGTCCTGCCTCCGGCGCAACCCGGTTTGGCCCCTTCGTCTAGCGGTCTAGGACGCGGCCCTTTCACGGCTGAAACACGGGTTCGATTCCCGTAGGGGTCACCATCGGTTTTGCCGGGAGGTGATATGTAAATGGCTTCACGGCCCCTTCGTCTAGCGGTTAGGACGCGGCCCTCTCACGGCTGAAACACGAGTTCGATTCTCGTAGGGGTCACCATTTATAGGCCGATAAGGCCAATTCAAGATGGCCTCATGGCCCCTTCGTCTAGCGGTCTAGGACGCGGCCCTTTCACGGCTGAAACACGGGT
>NZ_JBMDIO010000019.1:0-92982 GCF_057808725.1 Novosphingobium sp. FG90 | reverse complement strand
TCATCCGGCAAGCTTGGCGTCGGGCGATCGGCACCGGCATTCCCGATCGCAGGATGGGGTCGGTTCCGGCTGAGGGCGAAATGACACCCTAAGCGAAACGGCAAGAAGGGGTGGGGAGCGGACATCGCGCCCCCGCCTTGCGTCATCCTGAACTTGTTTCAGGATCCATCGGGCGATTGGTGCCGGAGCGTGGTGGCTCGTGCCGCCATCTCGGTTGGCCGATCATAAACTGGGCTTTCGGATTGATGGACCCTGAAACAAGTTCAGGGTGACGGCTGATTTGGGGTGGGGCGCGGTCATCCGTCATCCCGGCGCATGCCGGGACCGTGGGCAAGTCTTGAGGCGATAGCTATCGCCAGGGCGCCCGGACGTGAGGCTGCTTCTAAAGACAGCCCACGGTCCCGGCATGCGCCGGGATGACGACCATTGGGAACGTCTGCAACGGGGCGGATGCTGCCCTTCACCATTCCGCCGGATGGATGTCGATCAAATGGATCAAATGTCAGTGAGATCCTCAGGGTACATCCCACCGCGCTGGCAGAAGAGAGCCCATGTTTCCTTCCCCTGTGCGGTTACGATCATGCGAACCGGTAAATCGACTGCGAGCGCGATAAGGCCGAGGCGGACAAGCGGGCCAATGCTCCTATCGCTGATCACCCTGTCAGGGGTGTACCCTCCTGCCACGAGTGTCCATCCGGGCGTTCCGCGTTCGGTAATAGCCGGAGCGAGATGGCCGTCACGTGGGAGATCGGTATCGCGGCCCAGGGTGTATAGGCAGATACTCCAGAAGGCATCTCGCGGTCGTGGTGGGATCAACGCCCATTCCAGCGGGCCGGCATCATCCTGTTCGGGCGCTTGAACGGCTGCGGCCGGGTCGTCCCGGACTCCATCGCGGTACGCGCGCTCTAGCGCCTGCGCGATGGCGCCAGCAGTGTCGACGGCGATCCCGTACTTCCGATTGTAGCGATCCTTGGCGACAATGCCTCGGGCGATTTCGCGAAACCGCGCCTTGCGCCGGGGATCGGGACGCAGCCGTCCAGACGCCCCGGTCATGTCGTCACCGTGACATCAGGGCTCACGTTACCCCGTGCGCGAGCCACGATCCCGGCGACCGTGTTCTTGCTGAGTCCCAGGTCGCGAGCGATCCAGCGATAGCTCCGCCCCTCGGCGATATGCGCCAACACTTTGGGCGCGAGGCGGTCCGACTTGGGTCGCTCCCCCAGTTGCCGGCCGAGTTTGCGGCCACGTGCCCGCGCTGCAGCAAGGCCAGAGCGGACCCGCTCGCTCAGCATGTCGCGCTCAAACTGGGCTATACCTGCGAGCATCGTCGCCATCATCCGCCCATGCGGCGTATCGACCTCGAACGTCATGCCGCTCATCGCGACCACCGACACGCGCCAGCCCGACAGCCGGTTGAGTGTATCGAGCAGGTCCTGGGTCGAACGCCCCCAGCGACTGAGTTCGGTAACGAGGATCGCATCGATATGGCGTGCCTGCGCCAGCTTCATCACCTCAGCCCGCGCCGAACGGTTTGCCTTCATGCCCGACGCGGTTTCGCGGAAGACCTCGACCACTTCATAGCCGCCACGCTCGGCAAAGCCGGCCAGGTCGCGGAGCTGCCGTTCGCACGACTGGTCGGCTGTCGAAACCCTGGCGTAGATGGCGGCGCGCTGTCCCAATTGAACCCTTCTGGAATTAGGCCTCGAAAAGCCTTGATTTGCGTGGGGTCAGTGTTGTCCAAAACAGACTTCTGTTCAATGGGGACAAGCCGTGCATGCCGAGACGCCATATCCTCAGCGCCCGACAGCGTTCGGCCCTACTCGACCTACCGACTGACGAAGCGGCGCTGCTGCGCCATTATCTTCTGGCAGACGATGACCTGATTCATATCGACCGGCGTCGCCGACCGGAGAACCGCATCGGGTTCGCCCTGCAGTTGTGCGCGCTGCGATATCCAGGCCGGACCCTTGCTCCCGGCGAACTGATCCCCCACACTGTATCTGCCTTTCTAGGCGCCCAGCTTGGCATCGCTGGCGAGACGCTCGCGGCCTATGCCGTTCGACGCCAAACCCGCCACCAGCACATGGAGGCGCTGCGCCGTATCTACGGATACAGAATGTTCCCCGGACGGGGACCGTATGCCAGGGCTTTCCGCGATTGGCTTCTCGCCGAAGCCGAGCAGGCACGCTCAAACGACGACCTTGCCCGGCGCTTCATTGCCCGCTGCCGTGAAACCATGACCATCCTGCCGGCGATCACGACAATCGAGCGTTTGTGCGCGGACGCGCTCGTCGCCGCCGAACGTCGGATCGAGAAGCGGATCGCGGCCCGTCTCGATCCCGTCGCCTGTGATGGGCTCGACCGACTGACTACCGAGATGCTGCCGGGGGCGATCAGCCGCTTCATCTGGCTGCGCCGGATTGAGCCGGGCAACAACTCCGCCGCGGCGAACCGGCTGCTCGACCGGCTCGAGTTCCTGCGCGCGATGAACCTCAATGATGGTATACTTGCCGGTGTTCCACCGCATCGCGTCGCCCGGCTACGCCGGCAGGGCGAGCGCTACTTCGCCGATGGCCTGCGCGACCTCGGCGCCGATCGGCGCCGCGCTATCATGGCGGTCTGCGTCATTGAATGGGCCACGGCGACTGCGGATGCGGTGATCGAAACACATGACCGGATCGTTGGCCGCACCTGGCGCGACGCGAAGCAACTGCATGACGCGCGGGTCGTAGAAACCAGAGGCGCTACCACTGCGACTTTGAACGGCTTCACTGCACTCGGTCAATCATTGCTCGAAGCGCATGGCGACGGCGCGTCGCTGGAAGATGCGGTCGCGGGCGGGGCGGGATGGGAACGGCTCACCAGCCTCGTCGCTACGGCCAAGACGTTGACGGACACCTTGGGCGATGATCCGCTGGCCTATGTTGATCAGGGGTATCACCGCTTCCGTCGGTATGCCCCGCGCATGCTGCGATGCCTCGACCTCAAAGCTGCGGCGGTTGCACGGCCTTTGCTGGACGCGGCTACCGTCATCGCTACCAAGGGCGCAGTTCCGGCGGCCGACGATTTCTTGCGCCCGCATTCCAAATGGCGGCGACAGTTGCGGGCGAAGGGCGATGATGATGCCCGCCTCCGGGAAGTCGCGGTCATGTTTCACCTGCGCGACGCGCTGCGCTCGGGCGACATATGGCTCGACCGCTCGCATCGATATGGTGACCTGCGCCACGTCCTCGTGCCGATGGCGGTCGCGCATGCCGCGAAGCTGGCGGTCCCGTCCGACCCGCATGTCTGGCTGGCTGACCGCAAAGTGCGTCTCGCTGATGGCCTTGCCCGGCTCGGTCGCGCCGCGCGCAGCGGTACAATTCCGAAAGGCAGCATCGAGGACGGCACGCTGCGCATTGATCGGCTCACCGCTGACGCGCCGGATGGGATCGAGGATCTGGTGCTTGATCTGTATCGCCGGCTGCCGCCCGTCCGCATCACCGATCTGCTGCTCGAAGTCGATACCGCGCTGGGTTTCACTGATGCCTTCACGCATCTGCGCACCGGCGTGCCATGCGGCGACCGAATCGGCCTGCTCAACGTCCTGCTTGCCGAGGGCCTGAATTTGGGTCTGCGTAAGATGGCAGAGGCTTCCAACACTCACGACTATTGGCAACTCTCCCGTCTCGCTCGCTGGCACGTCGAAAGCGAGGCGATCGACCAGGCGCTGGCCAACGTGGTCGCGGCGCAAGGGGCGCTGCCGATGGCCCAGGTCTGGGGTATGGGCAGATCCGCATCGGCCGATGGCCAGTTCTTCCCCGCCGCACGGCAGGGCGAAGCGATGAATACGATCAACGCCCGCTACGGCAACGATCCCGGCATCAAGGCCTATACCCACGTCAACGACCGCTTCGCGCCGTTTGCATCGCGGACCATTCCAGCCACGGTCAGCGAAGCACCTTATCTACTCGACGGGCTGACGATGAATGAGGCAGGGCGACGGATCGAAGAGCAGTACGCCGACACTGGCGGGTTCACCGATCATCTGTTCGGGATCAGCGCGATGCTCGGCTGCCGCCTTGTACTGCGCATCCGCGACCTCCCATCCAAACGACTGTACGTGTTCGACCCTGCCGCGACGCCGAGCGAATTGCGCCCGCTGGTGGGCGGCAAGGCGCGTGAGGCGCTGATCGTTTCCAACTGGCCCGATCTGTTCCGCTGCGCCGCCACCATGAGCGCTGGACAGGTCGCGCCGAGCAGCATCTTGCGCAAGCTCGCCTCCTATCCGCGCCAGAACGATCTTGCCTCCGCGCTGCGCGAGGTGGGCCGGATCGAGCGGACGCTGTTCATCATCGAATGGATACTCGACGTCGGCATGCAGCGCCGTGCACAGGTCGGCCTCAACAAAGGCGAGGCACATCATGCGCTGAAAAATGCCCTGCGCATCGGCCGTCAGGGCGAAATCCGCGACCGCACGACGGAGGGTCAGCATTACCGGATCGCCGGCCTCAACCTGCTCACCGCCATCATCGTCTACTGGAACACCCTGCACCTTGGCCATGCCGTTGAGGCCCGGCGCCGCGAAGGGCTCGATACCCCCGACCATCTTCTCGCCCATATTTCGCCGCTCGGATGGGCACACATCCTCCTCACTGGCGAGTACCTTTGGCCCAAGGACGCCGGCGCTTAGGGTGTCATTCCGCCCTCAGCCGGAACCGACCCCAAGAATGCCATCTTTGTAGGCAGGGCTGATGTGCCCGGCATGCCGGCAGTCGATCGCCTCTTTGCTCAGCGGTTGGAGGGATTTGCAGCAAGCAGGTAGCTTCGCGCGAGAGTGCCTATTTAAGAGGCAGGCGGACCGCTCGACGAGACTTCCACCGCTGATCTGCAGGTGGCGGGCGAAGGAGCGGAATGAATTGTGGAAGCGGTCGTGAGACCTTGTCTCGTCGCAGGTGGGTTTCTTGGGTAGGATCTTAGCGGAAGTCGTATCGCATAGCTTGGGCAACATGAACGTCAAAAAAGAGCCGGTGAAAGAATGCCTCGAGCAAACGGGGCAACCCGAGAATCAAACATGTCATTGCCGAGAAAACGAGAATAGTGGAGCGCTTTAAAAGGCCATGGCATAGCTGTCGCCATGTTGAAGACGTTGACCGTGGCCGCGCGCGATCGCAACCGATTGGCGGAGATAATGCGGGTCGCGTCCCGCTTTGGATTGGGGGTCCTCCTGTCCCGGCTCGGCTTGTCGTCGACCGACGCGGGCGATGAGCGTGATGGGGATGGCCTAAGCCTTCAGCGCCGCACCAGGCTGGCGTTGGAGGAGCTTGGCCCCACGTTCGTGAAGCTGGGACAGATATTGGCGACGCGAGCCGACCTGTTGCCGCCTCAGTGGATCGCCGAGCTTGAGACACTGCACGGCCAGGCACCTGTTCTAAACTTCGAGGATCTCCGTCCCTTCGTCGAGCAGGCACTAGGTCAGCCGCCTGAGGACGCCTTCGCCAGTTTCGACTACAAAGCTTTCGCCGCCGCATCCATGGCTCAGGTCCACCGCGCGACGCTGCATGACGGTCGCGAAGTCGTGCTCAAGATTCAGCGACCGGGCATTCGGCCGCGGATGGAAGCCGACCTTCGCCTTATCGCGCAGCTGGCGACAATCGTGGAAGCCGCTAGTGCGGAAGCGCGGCGTTTCGCGCCGTCGGCCATGCTGCGCCAACTTGCCGCGGCCGTACTCGAGGAACTGGACTTCACGAACGAAGGGCGCAACGCTGACAGCCTCCGTGCCGACTTCGCCGAAGATTCCCGTGTCGTCGTGCCGGCAATTCACTGGCAATGGTCATCCGTCACATTACTCGTGATGGACTATGTTGCTGGCGTTTCGCCTCGCAGCGCCGCTGATCTCCGCGCCGCAGGCATCGATCCCGCGGCCATCGCCGCAGTCGGTGCTGACATCGTGCTGGACATGGTGATGATCAACGGTCGCTTCCACGCCGACCCGCATCCCGGCAATCTGCTCTGCTTACCTGGTAACCGCATTGCCTTACTCGACCTTGGCATGATTGGTCATGTATCCCCGCGTCGGCGCCAGGAATTCCTAAGCTTCCTCCAATCGCTCGCCAGCAGTGATCCGGGACAACTTGCCGATGTGCTGCTCAGCTGGTCGGGCGCGGCATCACGCGAGCCGCTTCGCGTTGCAGCCGAGCGCCTTGTTGCGCGCCATGGCGGAGGACGACTCGTGTTGAGCGCAGTCGTCGTCGATTTCCTGGCGTTGATGCGCGAGGAGGGACTGACCATGCCGCCTGATCTGCTGCTGATCTTTAAAGCGCTGGTGACGATCGACGGCGTTCTTACGGCGATCGAACCCAATTTCGACCTCTCGGCCGCGATGCGGTCGGCATCGCGTCGGATAATCGCGGCGCGACTATCACCGGATCATTGGGCGCCGATTCTTCAGGCGTTCAGCTGGGAGTTGATGAAACTGGGCGATGATGCGCCACGACTATTGCGCGCTGCCGTGCGCAGGCTGGAGGCCGAAACTCCGATGCCGATCACCGCCGCCAATCTCGTCAGTGCCTCCAGGTGGATCGCCGCAGCACTCGTGATCGGCGCCGCCATGTTGGCCGTTGCTCTCGTCGTTAGATGATGCGTTGCCCGCTCGGCTGGGAGCAGCCAGCCGATGGATCGATCAGTAGCGCTGCTGACGTTCGTAGAGGCTGCGGTAATGCTGAACCCGGGTGACGCGCAGGCCCGGAAGGCCCGACCTGTCAACGGCCCGTTGCCAGGACGCGAATTCTTCGAGCGTGAGTTGATAGCGATCGCATGCCTCATCGATCGTCAAGAGCCCGCCATTCACGGCTGCCACAACCTCACCTTTGCGACGGATGACCCAACGGGTCGTTGTGGGCGGAGGGAGTGTTTCCAGCGTAAGGGGCTCACCAAGGGGGCCAATGACCTGCGCGGGCCGGAATTTCTGGTTCTCGATCATCTTACACCTGTCATCGCAGATCGGCTTGGAGGTCGCGCCTCCGTTGGCGAAGAATAGCCATGACACGCTTGTTTTGAGGTGAAGAAAACTGATTAACGCCGCATGCGCCAGATTAGCGAGGTGTGCGATCATGACTTGCCGCTAGCCTCCCCCGCCTCCCCACAGCGGGGATATCGAGCCAATCCTAGTGGGATTGACTGTCGCATCTGGTCTGACGGCAGTCCCAATCGATATGATCAGCTTCAGAGTTCGGAAGAGCCTCGGCAGACGTTGCCCCTCTTGGTGTGTTCTGATCGCAATTCGCAGCGGTGCGCGCAGAGCGGCGGGGCTGGTTCCTGTGAAAACCGCACGGAAATCCGATGGCCAGTCCGTTACGGATCGATTTTAATGGCCTCCGGCCGAGGCTTTCTTGCATTTCTTAAGAAATTTGGCCTAGTTTGAAGGCAGCCGTGGAGACATGGCCGGAGGCGTGGAAACCTTCTTAGAGTTAGAGCCGGTCAAGCTTCTTGACCGGGTGGCGGACGCGTATGTCCAAGGCCACCCGGCCCAAAGGCGTCCGCGCCTGAACTAACTCTCAGGTTTCCAACACCCGGTTTCGGGGGCCGGCACGTCTCCGAATAGGGGGCGTGCCGCCGGCTGGGCACTTCCCAATCAACTCTCGAGCCGGGACGATGAGAAACGAGTAGGGACAAGGTGTGGACAGCCATCTGCCGGTTGGACGACTTGCTCAAGCACTGGAATCCATGTCGCGAGAGAGCGCCTGGGTTGCAATTGTGGCGACGACCGCTCTGCTCACCTGGGCGAATTCGAGGTTCCCGGACGCGGGGCTCGCACCGCTATACATACCCGCAATCTGCGCAGCATGCTGGTCCTTGGGCGAGCGCGCCGGCTATTTTGTCGCGCTCGTCTGCGCAGTCTCGGCCATCATGCCTCATCTTCCGATGTCGGATTCTTCGCCATTGGCATTGGCAGTCAGGACGACGGTTCGGGTTGGAACCTACCTTTTCGTGGCCGCCACGATTGCGAGTTTCCGGCGCTCGTTTGATCGTCAGCGTCATCTTGCCCTGCGAGATCGAATGACCGGCGCGCTCAATGGGGAAACATTCCACTCCTACCTCGAGGAGACTCTCGACGCTGCGCGCGAGGACCAAGGGATCCTGCTGCTCGCCATTCTCGACCTCGACGATTTCAAGGCGATCAACAACCAGCACGGGCATGCCGCCGGCGATACGGTCCTTCGCACCTTCGCACGCGGCGCGAGAGAACTCGTGCGGCGGGATGATGCGTTCGGCCGAATAGGCGGCGATGAGTTTGTTCTCCTCCTTCGCGTCCGCCCATCCGATGCCGGGGAGAGCTTCGCACGCACTCTGCACGGAAGAGTGTCGGTCGTCCTTGCAACGGGAGAATATCCTGTCACCTGCAGTATGGGTGCACTGATCATCCAGCCTGACAATGGGCAGAACGCGGCATCGCTGATGAACGCGGTCGACCAGATCATGTACCGGGCCAAGCGTGGCGGCAAGAATGCGGTCGAGATTGGATGGGCCGAGCGCGCGCAGGAGATTAAAACCCGGGAAATGCCACTCAGCACCCGTGAGCAGATCGCGTGACAGGGCAGCGTTCTGATCTCGAGCGGGCCATCAACCTGATGACGGAAGTGCGCCGGATCCTGGATCGATGGGGGCTCAATGTCGCGGCGGCTCATCTCGAGCGCGCGCATGATGTCGCTGCGCAGGCGGTTTTGGCGCCGTTGGAGGGGCAGGCCGACGAGGCAGGATCTGCGGACCGCCTCCCGCTTGATCGGACCGCGATCCTTGCCCTTGGGGGCACCTTTGCCGTCATTGCCGCCGTTCTTGGCCGTGCCAACGTCATTCCGATGCGTGAACTCGCGGAAATTCTCGCCATCTATGCGACGACGACATCGGAGACCGACAATTCGCAAGGGCTCCTGATCGCATGCTGGGCGGGCATTCTGCGCGAAGCAGCCGAAGTTGGAGAAAAAGGCTAGAGGGGCGGTAGATATGCGGCATCTTCGTCCGGCGCCCGGGTAGCTGCCGACGAGGAGAGCGGGAACCCGGGGTGGGTCGGGTTCCCGCTCAACAGAATCCAAACGGACGTTCATCGCTGAGATGTCGAGTATGTCCTTGTTACCGGCTTCTCCGTCTCGGCGCCGACATAAAAGCGGGAAGGGAAATGGAGGTGCAACATGATGCATTTTACCGAGCGCGTGCTGACGGACGAGTTAGCCGAAGCCAAGTGCCTTCTTCAGCGTGCGTTGGCCATCCTCGATGCGCACGACGAACACGCTGCGGCATATTGCGTCTGCGATGGCATTGAACGGTTGATCGGAGCACCAAGCACAATCGAGCAATGGTATCTGATGACCGGAAGGGATCCAGAGGGAGAACCCTTGGATGACTCGGCCTGAGGCTACAAGAATGGGTTTGAACTCTGCTGAGGGTACCCTGGCCCGAACCCAACGCGATAGTCGCGTCAATTGTGTGGGCTCTATCAAGAAGCTAGAAAGCGACCGAAAAAAGGCGACACCACTTGGATGCCGCCCTTTCGAGTTCAAAAGGGCTTCGAATTTTCATTCTGCCCCTCGGGTCGCGATGAATCGTTACCATTGCGAGACGATATGATATTGTATAAATACGACACAATGGGTCTCACACGGTGATTTTACATCGAGTGTCAATTGGCAAGTTCGTTAGTCTTAGTCCGCCTCTTCGATGCTACAGATTATGTCGAATTCTTTTCAACAGTGGCCACGCCGGGGCTCGGTCAGCGCAATAGGCTGGTTGCAACATCTTGATATCGCTTCGGGTGAAGCCCATCATGTGACGGGAACCGGAGCATATCGAGGGTTTCGTCGCGAAAACTAACGGCTACCGAGCTCACGACATAGGAGCGAGGACGCGAATAGGGCAGAATCCAGATAACGCGGCGTGAGCTGATCGATGATCGAATGCGTATGAGTCGTTCCGACAGAAGGCCATCCGGCATATCGTTCGAGCCGATCGCTATTACGGTGACACCGAAACGTCTTGCGGGTTTCCGCCAAGCCAAAATCTGCTTGGCTGTCGCGCCTTCAGCCGCGACGACTGTGCATGGCCGCGCGAGGCGGGCATTGGTGAATTGAGCGGTGCCGACTGCGAGGCTGTCGCCTAAAAAGAGGCATTCGAACATCAGGCCAACCTCCTCAACCAGTGTCCCTCAGGGCGCCAAGGCTGCCAATGGCGCCCTGAAGAATGCTGCAGATGGCACTTTCGAGACTATCGGCGACATTGGTTATGTCACGTGGAGTTGCTGATCGCGCTCGGCTAGCCGCTTTTTTTCACGCGTTCGCCAGCACCTTTTCAAGCGCGGCACTTTTAAGGCATTCAATCGGGTTCATCGGCAGCTATGTTGTCGATGAAGCCCTCGAAGAGCCCTATGACGTGGCGTGACGAGATGGCCTGTTCGAAATCTCGCGGATGCACGAACTCGTCGCGAAACCACGGATATATGTCCCCGGCGAAGCAGCTGGTCAGCCATGTTATCACCGATTGCACGCCGGACGAGGAGGCCTTGGCCGGATTGGCCACGCAAAATATCTCGCGCCGCAATCGAACGTCCAGGTCCAGTGGACGCACCCGCCTGCTGATCGCACGGGCGTAGGTTGGGAGGATGCCAATGCCTCCGCCGGTCGCAATCGCTCGAAAATGAGCGGAACTGCTGTTGGTCCTTATGCTTATCAGCCCCGGCACTTCCGAGCGTCCCAGGATGAAGGGCAAGAGGTACGAGGCGACCTGGTCTGCCTCCTGCCATACGAGCTTATGGTTCGGCCATTCGTCAACAGATGTCGGGGTGCCCGCAACCTTCAGATAGCTCTCTGCGGCGAAGGGCATGAGATGCAAGCAGCCGATATGGCGGACGATGGCCGTCCCTTCTGCGGGGGGCTCGAGTTGTACGGCCAGGTCACATTCGCCGCCGGCAACATCGCTGCGACTCATGTCGCAGTGGAGATCCACGTCGAGGCCAGGATTTGCGCGCTGGAACTCCACGAGGCGAGGCATGAGCCAGTACGTACCCAGGCCCTCCGTAACGGCCATACGGATTCGCTCGCGTTCGCCGGCGGAAGGACGAACTGCCTCCGCGCTCTGCCGTGTCAGCCGCATCTCTCGGGCGGTGAGGAGCAGCTTCTCGCCGACCCGCGTCAATCGCAATCCGGAGGGGCCGCGCTGGGCGATGACTTCGCTCAGCTTGTCCTCGATTCGCTGCAGCCGGCGGCGGATCGTCCCGACGGCGCGGCCGGTCTTCGACGCACCAGCCCGCAGGCTGCCCGCCTCGACCACGTCGAGAAAAAGCTCCAGATCGGTCCAGTCGACGAGCTTGAGCTTTTCCTGAAAGGACTTGTTACCGGAAGAGGAGCGTGTCTCGGATCGGCGATTGCCAACTTTGGCCGATGGGATGGGTATCTTTCTAGCGTTTCGCGCTTTCTTGGACGTGGGCAAACCGCTCTCTCCTCTATTTCGGATCACAGCAGAATCCGCTGCAAGAGAGTTCATGCGATCTTTCAAAATCAATAATAAGTTCGGTCAATCCGGATGTTTCTGTTTGGGTCAACGTTTGCGAGGAGATCCGGAACCCGGATGTGTCAGTCATTCCCTGGCGCCGTGACATTTAGGCACATCGATGGCGGGGTGCGTCAAAAGTGAACCCGCCATAGCGAAAGATGACCTCGCCTCAAGGTAAGCAGATGTAGGTATTTGGGTAACCCTTTCAGTCACGAAGGGGGATGCATGTACCGGGCGAACATACAAACCGCGGCGATCGACGGCTTCCACACGATGGCATTTTCCGAGCGTGTCCAGAGGCTATGTGCTGCTGGTGATAGGACAATTCCCGTGACGCGGGCGGCGAGTTTGGATGAAGCACTTGCCGCATTGGCTTTTGCGAGGCGCCAACTCAGGGGCTTGGTACCCAACGATGTCGCTGCGGCCGCTATCGCGCATAACCGGGAGATTTTTCATATCGTGGGGGAGCAGGACGAACGATCAGATCGACCGGCGTTCCTCGCGTATCTCCCTCTAAATCGGCAGGGAGCTTCGGCGCTTGTAAACCGACAGTTCAGCGGAATGGAGCCGGACCTGACGATGGTCTGCCGAGCTGATGAACGGCCCCACGCAATCTACATCTGGCTGATGTTCGCCCCCGGCACGCTGACGCCGACGCTCCGTGCGCTGGCTCCCCTTCTCGGGCGCCTCGCGCCGGAAGGTTGTCCGCTTTTTACGCGAGGAGTGACTGGACATATGTCTCGTCTATTCCCTGCCTTGGGTTTCATTGAAGCGCGCCACGTCTACCCAAATGCTGCAGCGGATCTGCTGGCCTTGTCCCCCCGTTCGGGGTTTCCGCTCTTTGAGAACGAACTGGTTGCACGACCTGCCGGCGCGATCACGGTGCGCGTAGCGCGCACGATGGAAGACATTCTGAAATGCTTTACGGTCCGGTCGGCGACTTACATGGCGGAACAGGATTGCCCGTTCGACGAGGAGTTCGACGGAAATGATTTTTGCGCGACACATTTCCTCGGCGAGATCGATGGTGAACCGGCGGGCTGTATTAGGGTGCGCTATTTCGCGGACTTCGTAAAACTGGAACGTCTCGCTGTGCGGCATGAATTCCGGAACTCGAGGTTGTCTTTTCGCCTCGTCAGGGAGGCGATTAGCTATTGCCGTCGCAAAGGATATCGCCGCGCCTACGGTCATTCTCGCAGCGACCTGGTCCGCTTCTGGGGTATATTCGGTTTCAGGGCAATTGCGGACCGACCGCGCTTCACCTTCTCCGAGGTCGAATATGTCGAGCTCGAGGCGAGCCTCGCGGCGACGGAGGATCGGCTCGCCATTGGTGCCGACCCCTACATACTGATCCGTCCGGAGGGAGATTGGGATCGGCCTGGTCCGCTGGACCGATCGTCATCGCGGCCCGCATCCATCGGGTCGCGCAGGCGCAATCGCGGACCGTCTGTCGAGCGCATGGCGCAGAACCTTACATCCTCCTCCACGGCGGGTGCATAATGTCAGGGTCGGAGAGGCAGCGGGACCGCTGGGCGCCAGTTCCCGACATAGAGGACCCGGGCGTCGCATGCGGTTGCGCAGGCGGTCTCGCGCGAGACGTGTCGGCAGATCCGGAGTGCGCTCTGCCCGGTGCCCGGCTGGCACATTGGGCGCTGATGGCCCGGCGCTTACGGGAAGAGGTGATCGGCAGTGATCTCTTCTCCGACCCCGCATGGGACATCCTGCTGGATCTTTATGCCGCGCTTGGACGCGGTGTATGCGTGAAAGCCAGCAGCGTCTCGCTGATTGCTGGCGTGCCCCCAAGCACGGGCCGCCGCTGGGTGAGCAAGCTCATTGATCTTGGCCTCATTGAGCGCGCGAAAGGGCAGCCGGATCAGCGCTTCACCTATCTCGGGCTCAGTGCGAAGGGACGGGAGATCATGGAAGTCTTCATGGACCGCCTGGCAGGTAAAGGCATGCCACCCTGTTGCATCGCTAGATTAGGCTGTCCTTATCGCTCGAGCGACCAGGCCGTGGGATGAACGGCTAAATGGCCGCAGGGCGTGCCTCTTGGTTTGGCGCGATTGACGGCCCGCTGAAGGCTACTCCGTCGTCGACGCCGCAGTCTATGTCGTCGAGCAGATCCAGTCCCTCGTCCAGCCGCCGGATGAATCCAACGGATGCACTGTGTGTCGCGATCCGATGCCATGCTCAGCTTGGCCTCTCATCGGGAATGGCGGGACTCCCGCTCGGGCGCTGCCACTTCGCAGCTTCGCGCAGCGCGCAACATAGGCGTCCTAACCGGCCAAGAATTTGTTCGGAGCGTCTGAAATTCAGGCCCGCGCCCATTGCGGTGATGCGCGCATGGTCACTTGACTTGTCGTGCGGCGGAATGTCGGGAAACCATGGATAGGATTTATTCGTATATATCGAATATATACAGGGCTGCCATGCATCAGCTTACCCAGATCGAACTGTCCAACTGGCTAGCGCTTTATCTCGCCGCAGGCTTGTGCTGCGCGCTCGCCTTCGCGCTCGCCTGTGCCACTGCCGCTATCGAGATTTACCGGGACCGTTCATGGTCGACGATCAAATCCGTCAGATCCGCGGTGCTTTTCATACCTCGGACATGGTGGCGCTGGCAGAAGCTCTATTTGACCTCGACCCCGGTGACTCTCGGTATCGTAAGCTTATTCGCTGCGTCGATGAGGTGGGGCTGATCGCGGCAGTCTGGCCGTGCTGTCTGGAATAGGATGATAGTTCGAGCGGCAGTGCGTCGAACGAGCTCTCCTCTGATCAAAGCCCGAACGCGCGCGACACCATCGGTCCTATCCGATCCTCATTCGCGTCTTTCTGGGAAATGCAAAGTAGGGGTGCTATCTGCTCCATACGCGGATGGGTGGTGGCCTTTGCTGCAAGATAGGCATCGTCCGTCGACCCCATCGCTTCGACCACGAGCTGCCGGATTTCCCCGGTGCTGCGGGAGCGCGCTTCAAGCAGGAAGTCGGGACGACATGAGCCAATGTCGGTGAGCGTGTCGAAAACAGGCTTTTCGAGCACAAGATCGATCTGTCGTCGATCGAAGTCGCGCCGGAGCTGGAGCAGGTCGCGCAGGACGGTGCGCTCAAACTCTGAGTCAACCGGAATGAAACGCCTTCCCGAGAAGATTGGCTGGGCATAGCCTCGAAGCGGGGCATATCCGTGCGCTTCGGGATATTCGCCGGCCACGATGAGGACCAGATAGGGGCCTTTGATCGTGTTGCCCCGCACGGATGGCGATTGCACACGGTTAGCGAGCACAACCGGGTCGCAGCCCGCCACCTGGATTGTCGATCCACGAAATTCCTGGGCGAAGAGCGCGAGAAAAGCCTGCGGAGCATGCGCGCGCGGCCAGCGCCGCGCAAGTTCGCGCAGGCTCGCATAGACCCGTTTGCTGTGGAGCGCCTGTGCGTGGGTCCAGAAGGCGCGACCAAGCTCCATTCCCGGCGCGATCTCGACCCGCTTGGCCGCCTTGGTCAGACATCGAAACTCATCGCCGATAGAGTGGTCAGGCGCCTCGTGCGAGAGGGGCATCGTGCGATTGAGGCCCGCGATATGGATGAGGCGCCAGAGAAGGCGGGCCAGACGCGGCACGGAGGCTTGGCGGGTTCGATCGTCGCTGCTCTCTTCTTCTGGTCGTTGTGCCAGCTTCTCCGGCGCGGGCCTCAGCACTTCAAAATAACCCGCGGGGGGATCGGCGGGGCTCTCGGGCGTGCGAACCTCGGTGACCCGGTTTGTCGCCTGGTCGCGAAAGAAGGGGCAATCCGGCAGGTGCTCCGGCCGGTTGGGGCTGGTGAGGCGACGGAGGTAGTAGGTTTCCGCCTCTGATAGGAAGGCTGGAGTGAGGATCGGCGGGGCTGCCTCTGGAGCCAGGCAATCGCAGGCGATCCATTTTTCGCCGAGCCGAGCTTGCTGGACGAGCATTATCCCGGCTTCCTCATCATGCCGGGAGCCCTTGCCGACGTACCACCTCACAAGCGCGTCACGAACGGGGGCGGGAAGTGGAATACGACCAGCGCCTCGGCCATCGCTGTGGCGTGCGATCAACCACATTTACCTGCCCCCCGCGAACAGGGAAGCCTGTCTGAAGCGCCCAACGGTGGATTGACAAGCTGGCATCTGCTGATCTTCCCTTTCCTCAGTTCGCAAAAAGGGAGGTCTTTATGCGTGTGTTTCTCCTGGGCTTGGTTGCGGCGAACCTCGTCTGCTCCGCACAAACGCAGGCCGCGCCGAGAACTGCACAGACCGCGCGGAGCGTGCAGCTCATTGCGATGGGGGCGACAGCAAAGCCAGATCCCGGCCCACCGGCTCCGCCAGACGATCAAGCCGTCGGCGGCGCCCCGCCGGCTGATTTCAAGGTGCATGACCTCAGCCGCCGTTGGGTCGAATTCGAGATGGCCAACAGTTTCGCTGGCGAGAATACCGCTCATCCGCCGTTGCAGGACGAGGACCCGTTCGCGCATGTCGGAGTTGCGCAGCCGGCCGTGCATCCAGCAGAGATGCCACCTTATCCAATGTCCTCGATCCCAGTGCCGATCTGGATGCGCGGAGGACCGGTGTTCGCCTCGGCCGCCTCCAGCTACGTGCCGGGCTGCTACGCGCCCGGCTACAGACCCACAGGCTTTCTCGCCTCCGATGCCGAGATCCGGCGGGCGAACTACTACGGCATGATGAGCAATATCGCCTGCCAATACGGCATTCCCGTGGGACTGTTCGACGCGATGATCATCCGGGAAAGCCGCTATCGGCCTGATGCCTTCTCTCCCAAAAGTGCCTTTGGACTGACGCAGCTGATGCCGGGTACGGCGGTCGCGCTTGGCGTCAACCGTTACAGCGTGGAAGAGAATCTGCGCGGTGGCGCAAAATATCTGCGTCAGCAGCTCGACCGCTTCGGCCACTACCATCTCGCGCTCGCCGCCTACAATGCTGGTCCGGGACGGGTTCGGAATGGACTGGTGCCTCGGATCACCGAAACGCAGGCCTATGTGGATAATGTGCTGCTGAACTGGTCTCGTCTGAGCGGCATCAACCGGCCGGTGACGGTCGTTCCACGGGTCCGGGGAGCGCCAGCGAGCGCCGATCAACGCGCATTCGGCCGGACCGCGGCAGTTTCCACTTTCTAAGGAGACGAGGGGTTGACGCGCGCGGCCGGCATTCAGGCCGCTTGCGCGAGATGGCTCAGCGCCAGAGCTCATCGCGCTGGGTGATTACGGTGCGGCGGCCCATGACGAACGCGACCGCCTTGGCGATATCCTCGATCCATCCGTTGCGGAGGATGGCTGCCCATTCGGGCCGCGCTTCGGTGCCATCGAGGCCGTTCATGGTCTCGAGTGTCTGCACCAATTCCTTGCCTAGGTCTTTGACGATATCGCCAACGAGATTGATGACGCTGTCGTAACGCGCCTTATCCGAGGGATCGAGGTCGCGTAACGCTTCGGTGCGCATGAACGCCTTGAGGATATTCGTTCCCAGCGCCAGCAGGATCGCCTCCAGTTCATCGACTGTCATGGAGAGGCGCTTCTGCGGGGTCTGATGAAGAATGCGGCCCAGCCTTGATTTGCTGATGCCGGTTTTCTCGGCCAGGGAACGATGCCGTGTATCGTTCGCGGCCATCAGGTCGCGGATCAGACGAATATAGTCTGGCTCAAACGAACCGACAGACAGCGATTCCGAGGTTTCCGACATGCAGATCCCCACCACACCTTTCCGGTGGATGAAGAGAACATGACAGATTCTTCATTTGCAAGCCTGCTTGGGGCCAAAATGAGCGGCATTCAAATCACTGAGAGCCGGTCACATCTCGCCTAGTGACGCGGGCTGCTCGGCGGAATGGCAATTCTGGCCGGTATCACCCGTTCCAGGTCCATTTTTGCCAGCACCCGCGCCGCTTTCTGTTCGACGACATAGTCGAAGAGCAACACGGAGAGGGCATCGCCGACGGTGAGATCGGCGTCGAGTTCCCTGCTGAGAAGGTCTTTAACGTCATCCAGGCAGTCAGCGCTGGTCTGTGAAATTTGAAGTTCGATGCGGATCTCGCCTTGGGTTGGAATTGCGACCAGATGCTCTTTCAGGGTGGTCATGTCGCGATCTCGGATTCGCGAAAGGCTTCCGATCCGAGCCTCCAGGAGGCGCTCAAGGGTTTGGTAGGACTTTGTCTCGTTGGATCTGAGCCGGAGACTTTCCGTGGTCAGGCGAAAAAGATGCTCGGAAATGTCGAGCGTGCAGCCTGGAATGTCAGCGCCGATCGTGCCCACGTCTTGATTAGCCTCGTATCGAAAGGGCCCGTTGATCGTCGGGCGCTGCGGAGGGTTAATGAAACGATAATGGTTAACATTTTACGAGTCCGCCCTGCGAATCTATCGCCGTTACGTCGCTTTCGCAATTCTGAGGCAGTGTGCCCTAGAGCGCGGGCGAGGCGTCCCAAATCTGGGGCAGTATGGCCTGAAACCGGGGCGCGGTGTCCCGCTAAGGCGATCGCTCGTCAGCTAAGCATACAAAATTTTACGATTCGCAAACGGTCGGATCGACGTTCGGTTGCACAGCCGCGAGCCGATTGGTCACCCTTTGCTTGGGCGCGGTTCCGTCGCGTCTCCAACCGAAGGAAATCCACATGCAGTCTGTCCTCAAAAAGAGCGGACACGCGGAGCTGGCGATCCTCGCCCTCGCCGTGCTTCTGTTCGCATTCCTCTTCTTCGCAGGCCCCGCATTCGCCGGTGCCGACACGACGTTCAACACCGCGCTGACCAAGTTCACCGACTTCCTCGAAGGGTCCGGCGGCAAGATCATCACCGTGCTCAGCCTGGCCGGCGGCATCGTGGCGCTCGCATCGGGCCGGTTCTCGATGGGCCAGATCGCCATTCCGGTCGGTGTCGGTGTGGGCGCCGGTACCGGCATTCCGATCGTCACCTCCACCGTGACCGCAACGATCTGAACCGATCCTAGGCCCCGCGCGGAGTAGCAGCTCCGCCGGGGCGCAAGGAGGGGGTGGTGCAATGGCCGCAGACAAGTACGTCATTCCAACTCATCTCGATGATCCCGAGCTGATCGGGCTGTGGACCCTCGATGAGTTCCTGGCGATGGTTATTCCGTTCGTCTGGGGGATCCTGTCTCAGCACATCCTCATCGGCATGCTTCTTTCGGGTGCGGGCTGGTGGGGTCTCAGAAAAGCTAAGGCGGGCCGGGCGACATCTTGGCTGCTTCACCTGGCCTATTGGCATCTGCCGGCCGGTTTCACCGGTCTCAGAGCCACGCCACCCTCATATCTTCGACTGATGGCGGGGTGATATGGAACTTTCCTACAGCCATACGAACAGCCAGCGTATCCTGCGCCAGCGTAACATCCTGGCCGTCGCTGCGGCCGCGCTTGGCGTGCTCACCCTGCTGCTGTTCACAGTCAGCCTGTCACGCGATCGGGAGGTCGTGCTGCAGCCGGTGCTGCGATCTTCGCTGACAATCAGCTCCGCTGGCGTCAGCCACGAATATCTCGAGATGATCACACGCGACACGGTCGTGCTGACGCTCGACCGCAGCCCGCAGAATCTCGAATATTGGATGAATGCGGTACTCGATATTGCGAGCCCGCGAACGCAGGGCAAGATCAAGGCCGATCTGCTCAAGATCGTCAGTGAGCAGCGGGGCTCGTCGATTTCGCAGTTTTTCACGATCCAGAAGATGGAGATCGACACCAAGAACCTCCGTTCGGAGGTGACCGGCGAGCTTCACACGATCGTCGGGGACAAGGTCATCTCCAACGAGAACCGCACCTTCCGCTACGACTGGGAATATTCCGGCCTGTCGCTGAAGCTGGTCGGGTTTGGAATGGTGAAGACCGGCGCCGCCAAAGACCAACAGGGGAGCGACCAATGATGCCGGTCTATGCCATCGGGAGTGCCGCCCTCGGCACTGCCTTCCTCACGCGCGTCTATTGCCATGCGAGCCGCTTCATCGGCGCCGGTCTCGTCGCGCTGGCGATCTTCCTGATCGCCGAGCCGGCCTTCGCCGATCAGACGATCATGGCGAGCGACAGCGCCCAGGTCGATTGCACCGCGTCGGCCAAGGATCTCACCCGCATCAGCCTCGTCGAGGACGAATTCGCGAGCGTGTCGAAGATCTCGACCGGCAATCCGCAGGACGACTTCTCGGTCGTCAACGAGCCGGTGCGCGGCGACATCTATCTCTCGGTACCCGATGGCTTCGGGCGTCCCGCGCTCTCCTTCTTCGCGACAAGCAAGCGCGGCTATGTCTACAAGTTCGTCTGCCGCATCAGCGGCGACCAGGCCGCCCAGGTGTTCGTGTCGAACCCGGCGATCGCAAACGAGCGGGCCGCGGAGAACGGTCCCACGAACCAGCTTGGTCCGCAGGATGCGGCGGTCGAACTTGTCCAGGCGATGTACTCCAACGCCGTCGCGGACGGATATGAGATGCGCCAGCGCACTCTTCGCCCGGTCTATGTCGGGACTCTCAAGGTCCAGATGATCGCCGAGTATCGGGGGTCAGAGCTGACCGGCAGGGTTCTCCGGATCGAGAACAAGGGCGACCAGAGCGTCGAGCTCACCGAGAGCATGATCGCTCCATCGAGCGCGCTCGCCGTGTCGATCGCCGACAGCAAGCTGGCGCCGGGCACGGTCACCACGGCCTATCTCGTCTCGCAGAATGGCCCCAGCCCGCTGGCTGGCCAAAACACTCTCACGGGAAGGTGAGGACATGGCTCTTTCCGACATCCTGAACCGCAAGCGCCGCCCGCTCGATGATGGCTCCGAAGAGGGCGTCTCCCCGGTCGCCGGAGACCTTGGCGGCAATGACGCGGTTCGCCGCCGTCAACGCCTGCTCCTGGCCGGCGCTGCGGGCGTGGGTCTCGTCATCTCCTCTTTCTGGATTTTCGGCGGTGACGACAACAAGTCCAAGCTCGCCGATGATAGCGTCAGCGAGGTCAACGTCTCGACCAAGGATCTCGTCAACCGCAATCTCTCCCAGCAGGAGTGGATGGCGCTTTCCGAGAATCGCTTCCAGTCCACCGAGAACCAGCTCAAGTCGATCGACGGTCAGAACCACCGGCTCGAGATGCTGACGGCGCAGGTCGAGGCCCTGAAAGGCCAGAACCAGGCGATGCAGGCCGATGGTCAGCGCGTGCTGTCAGCCTATCAGGCCGAGAACGAACAGCTGCGTCGGCAAGTTGCGGACCGGCGCGCGGCGCAGGCGCCGACGCCAGGGCCCTCAGCGATGTACGGCCCCAATGGACCGCAGGCCTATCAGCGTCCCGACGGACAGGGCAGCGCACAGGGGGCCGCTCCGGTTGCCTCGCCCGCCGAGGTGAAGCTCGTCAATTTCACCACGGCCGACAGCGGAAACGCTTCGCGGGTCGCCAAGGGCAACACTGTCTCCGCCGACAGCGTCAACTATCTGCCGCCCAACAGCTTCGCGCGCGCGAAGGTCATCGTCGGCGTCGATGCCAGCGCCGGGGTCAATAGCCAGAGCGATCCCTTGCCAGTGGTGCTGCGCGTCACGGGCCCGGCGCGCTCGGTCTACCAGAATGGCCGCCTGCTCACGACGAAGATCGAGGGGTGCCTCATCAACGGCGCAGCCCGTGGCGATCTCTCGAGCGAGAAGGTCTACGTCAAGCTCCAGAAGATGACGTGCCCGCAACCCGGGGGCCGCTATGCCGTGTCCGAGGTCAAGGGCTTCATCGCCTTCGGCGGCAAGACGGGCGTGCGCGGCCGAGTGGTCTCGCGCGAAGGATCGCTCGTGACGCAGGCCTTCCTGGCAGGTCTGGCCGGCGGGTTCGGTCGCGGCTTCTCCGCCAACGCCAACTCCGTCTTCCAGGGCACCAATATCACCACCAACGGCCAGCGCCAGAAGCTCTCGACCGGCGACATCCTGGAAGGCGGTTTTGGCGAAGGCGTCGCCCAGACCGGCGACATGGTCTCCAAATATCTGATCGAGCGCGCCGAGCAGTACCAGCCGGTGATCGAGATGCCGACCGGCATCGACGTCGAAATCGTTTTCCTGGAGGGTGTCTATGTCCGCAATTGACCGCATACGCACGCTGGCGCGTCCATCGCGCCTGGTCCTCACCACGCTTCTTGGGCTCAGCGTTGCCGGTATCGCGCTTGCGGCCGACACCAACAGCCCGGAAGATCGGGTCCGGCTGCTGCTGAAGACGCGGTTGCCCAAGACGCCGGTCACCGCGATCGATTGCGGGAAGATCAGTGGCCTGTGCGAAGTCACCGCAGGGGCCAATCTGTTCTACGTGGACACCGGGGCGCGCTTCCTCGTCATCGGGCGTGTCTATGACATGCAGACCCGGCAGGACATCACCGCCGCCCGGCTGCTCGAAATGAACCCCGACATGCTGGTTGGGGCAGCCGCCAAGGCGAATGCCACCGCAAATGCCGGCGGGGACGACGAGTCCGCCCAGCTTGCGGCGGCGACACCGGGCCGCACCGAGAAGCTTGCGCGGCCAGAGGTGCCGCAGAAGCTTTCGCTGGCTGAACTGCCGCGCGAGGGTGCGATCGTTTGGGGCAACCCTTCGGGCCAGACCGTCACGATCTTCACGGACTTTCGCTGCGGCTACTGCCGGGCGCTCACGAGCGTGCTCAAGGACATGAACGTCCGGGTCGTCGAGCGGCCGATCTCGGTGCTCGGAAGCCGCGACGTCGCCGATCGCGTCTACTGCGCGAAGAACCGCGAGGCCGCGCTCCATGCGGCCTATGCTGGCGAGGATCTGAAGGCGGGTCCGTCCTGCGACACGTCGGGTCTCGACGCCAACGAGGCCTTCGCCCACCGCCATGGTCTGAGTGGCACGCCCGTCATCGTTCGCGGCGACGGCGCGGTCATCGAGGGGTTCCGGCCGCGGGCCTTCCTCGAGAACTGGCTCAAGGGAGGGCAGTCGTGAGCCGGCGGCCTGCCATGCAGTCCAGGCACAGGCGGCAGCGCCTTTGTCTCACCGCTGGGCTTGGCTTCACCAGCCTTCTCGCGCTGAGCAGCTGCGCCAGTTTCGGAGGTAATGTGCGCGGGAGTTTCTCCTGCGCGGCGCCGGACGGCATTTGCGCGCCGAGCTCGACGATCGACGATCGGGCGCTTGCACTCATTTCGGCAGACCCTTCGGACGGTGATGCCATGCCCACCGGCAATATACGGCAGCCGATGCGCGGCCGGACCAACCGGGCGCAGGTCGGCCATCCGGCGCGCCTGGCATCGGCGGACGCCGGACGCACCCAGGAGAAGGTCCTGAGGATCGTCTTCCAGCCCTATATCGACGAGCGCGGGCGGCTTCATGAAGCGAGTGCGGTCCATGCGGTGGTCGCGCGCGGCGAATGGCAGCAGCAGGCGCTGACGGAGGTGGCCGTGCCGCCGCGGCGATCTGCCGCCGCACAGGGCTTGACGGAATCGCTGGCTGACGCGGTCGACCGCGTCGACCCGCCGCTGGACAGTTTTGCGCTTTCCGATCCCGACGCCCCGGGTCCGGCGGCGGTGGCAGCCGCGCGGGCGCGCAAGCCCGATGCGGTCCCAGATCCGGTCAGTGCGATCAAGGCGGATGTCCGCGCGCGTCTCGCTCCCAAGGCGCAAGCGGCATCCCGCCCGGGAACGGCGGCGGCTTTGAGCCACACACCGTCGGCTGCCGCCTCGCCGGTGCTCCAACCCCCCTCCGGAGCATCGACGGGCGGCAGTCCCCAGGCGAAGGCATCTCCGACCCCAGCGCCAGTCCCGGCGAGCGGAACCGGCGCCGCCGCCGTTGCCCACGTCAAGGCCGATCCCCGTTACCAGGAGGTCGCGACCGGGGCCGCGAAGGGCGCGCGGGATGCCGCCGCCGCGCAGTCGGGAGTGCAGGCCGCACCCGCCGCGATCGCTCCGACCGTGAAGGCCGCGAACTTCCCCGCTGCCGTCCAGGAGGATAAGTGAGATGGCGGGGGGCGTCTTCGAAAGCCTGCTTGCCGGGATACTTGGCGACGCCAAGCGGCCTGACGCCGAACGGCCGGAACTCGGTGTCCCGATGCTCGCGCACTGGCTGCCCTATCGAAGCTATGATCCCAAAACCGGGATCTTTTACAACAGCGCCTCTCGGGGTTTCGTGATCGAGGCGGCGCCGCTCGTTGGTGCTGATGAGCGGACGGGTGAGATCCTCACGCAATTCCTGTCGGAAGCGATCCCCGCGCCCGGCTGCCTGCAGTTCCACCAATGGATGAGCCCGCGGATCGGCGAGCGTCTCTCGAAATGGTATCTGCCGCGCTATTCGGCACGCGGCGTCTACGAGCGGATGGCCAAGCACCGGGTCGATTTCCTGACCGACGGGGTCTGGAAATCGTTGTCGGCCGATGCGCCCTTTTCGTTGCGCAACCACCGGGTCGCGATCTCCTATTCGACGCCCGAAACCTCGAGCGTCACGACCGAGGAGATCGTGGCGGTCATGGACGGCCTCATCTCGGCGCTGGCGTCGATCAACGTCTCGGCCCGTAAGATGGACCCGCCGGCGCTGATCGCCTGGATCGACGACATCACCTCGCCCACGACCGCGGCCGGCGAGGATGTCGTCAGCTACAATCCGCTTGATCCCATCGCCGACCAGGCCATCCGCCGCGACGTCGAGCTGCATGTCGAGCCCGACCGCATGCTGCTGCGGACCGAGCGCTTCCGCCCCACCGGCAAGACGATCGACGAAGCACCGGAGATCGGCGAGATCCTGCCCGACGTTTTCGACGTCCGCTCCTTTTCGGTCCGCAACCTGCCGGCGCGCTGGGCGCCTTGGGACGTCGCGCGCCTGATCGGCGACATGTTCACCGATAAGCTGCGGATGCCCTGTCCGATCGCGACCAACCTCTGCGTCGAATTTCCCGACCCGATGGCCGCGAGCAACAAGGCGAGCTTCAAGTTCATGCGAACGACGAGCCTCGCCGATTCCAAGTCCTCGCGTTTCCTCCCGCAGCTCAAGGACCAGAGCCAGGAATGGCGCTATGTGAATGACGAAATCCGCCAGGGCCGCAAGCTCGTCCGCGTATTCTTCAGCGTCACTTCCTTCTCGCCCAAGGGCAGGGGCGATGCCAACGAGCGGGTGCTGAAGTCGGTCTACGGGGCTGCGGGCTGGGACCTTCTCGACGATCGATATCTGCAGATCATGGGGCTGCTCTGCGCGATGCCCATGACGATGGCGAATGGGCTTTCGCGCGACCTCGAGCGCATGAAAAGGATGCGCACGTTGCTGACCACGACGGCCGCCAATCTCGCGCCGATCCAGGGTGAGTTTCTGGGGAGCCAGGTTCCGCATCTGATGCTGATCGGGCGGCGCGGCCAGCCCTATTTCTGGAGTCCCTTCGAGAACAAGGCGGGCAACCATAATGTCGCCGTCGTCGGCAAGTCCGGGTCGGGCAAGTCGGTGACGCTCCAGGAACTGTGCGCGTCGCTGTGCGGCGCCGGCGCGCGTGTCGTCGTGATCGACGATGGCCGCTCGTTCGAGCACTCGGCCAAGCTGCAGGGCGGCGCCTTCGTCGAGTTCACCATGTCGTCGGGCTTCTGTCTCAACCCCTTCAGCATGATCGACGAGGAGCTGGCAAGGCAAGACGAGGACTATCTGCTCGACTGCATGGCGATGCTGAAGGCCATCGTGAACCAGATGGCACGTCACATCGACCGGCTGAACGACACCGAGCGGGGCCTGATCGACGGCGCGGTCAATGCGGTCTGGGAAGAGAAGGGAAGGGCCGGTTCGATCGACGATGTGATCGCCGCGCTCGATGCGACCGGCAACCACCAGGCGAGCGACCTCGGCATCGCCATGCGGCCGTTCTCAAGCGGAGGCACCTATGGCCGCTTCTTCCAGGGCGAGGTGTCGTTCGAACTGTCGGCGCAGCTCACCGTCTTCGAGCTTTCGGACCTGTCGTCGCGCGAGGAACTGAGGAGCGTGGTCCTAACCGCGATCATGTTCATGTCGCAGCAGATGATGCGCAAGATCGATCGTTCGATCCCCAAGGCGCTGCTGCTCGACGAAGCGTGGCAGATGCTGCGCGGCGGCGCGATGGCCGACTTCATCGAAACCTATGCGCGCACCTGCCGCAAATATGGCGCCTCGCTGGTGACGGCGACCCAGTCGCTCAACGACTATTACAAATCGGCCGGCTCCGTTGCCGCGCTCGAGAATTCCGATTGGTTCGTGATCCTCCAGCAAAAGCCGGAGACGATCGCGGATTTCAAGAAGCACGACCGCTTCGAGATGGACGATTACACCGACGCGCTGCTGCGCTCGCTCAAGATCAACGGCCGCGAATATTCGGATATCCTGATCAAGGGCCCCGAGACGCTGGCCGTCGGGCGTCTGGTGCTCGATCCCTTCTCGGCCACGGTCTATTCGTCCAGTCCCGCCGTCTACGCCGCGATCGAGGATCTGGTCGCGCAGGGCCTCAGCATGGACGAGGCGATCGAGCGGATCGCCTTCCCCGACAATCCCGAGAAATGGGCCTCGCACGGCGATGCCGAGCTCGCGCAGGCGGCGGAGTGAGCAATGGCCACCAAGAGCCCACAGACTAAGGTCAGGACGCGCAGCCATCCCTGGGTCGACACGCGCGCCCTGCTTTACTTTGGACTACATTTTGCGGGATTCCTGGCCTCGACCCTGCTGATGACCTGGGGTCTCTTCGCTCTGTTCTTTCTCGCGCTCGGCGGCTTCTCGCTCGACGGGCTGATGAACCAGCTCAACAACCTGACCACCCGCTACGTCATCGCGACGCCGCCCCGCGTCGCGTCCTTCAAGACAGTCTTCGCCGTGGCCCATGTCATCCTCTCTGCAGGGCTCATCGTCCTGCGGCGCGGCAGGATCATGCCCCCGGCCCGGACGCAGGGAGATCCCCGCCATGGCTGAGCAACCCGAACTCGATCTTCCCGCGCCGCCGGCGGCCCCTCTCGAGCCGGCAAGGGCGCCACGACGGACTTACTTCGCCGGCTATAGCCGGATGCAAATCCTTGGCGGACTGATCCTCCTGGCTGCAGCCATCTGGGGCATGTGGGTGACGAAGACGCTCGTCACGCCGAAGCAGGATCATATCGTCTCGGCCCGTCTGTCATCGATTGTCGGCGAATATGTGCAGGCCCTGGCGCGCTCGGCATCGCCACCGGCGCAGGTCGAAGCCGAGATGCGCACCTTCATGGCGTCGCTCGACAAGGAACTGCAAAGGCGCAGCGCCGGCGGCCAGATCGTCCTCGTCGGGGAGGCCGTGCTGACGAAGAACGTGCCGGACATCACCGACAGCCTGAAGAATGCGGTCTATGCTTCGGGCGTGCCACGGCCTCGTCAGGCGTCGGCCGAGGAGCTCCAGCAGCTCGAACAGCAGGCAATGGCGGCCGCTCAGCCGCAAGTCGTTCCCCAGGCACAGATCGCCGGGCAGTTGCCGGGGGCTTCTGTGCCGATCGATCCGATGCTGGCGGCGCAGGGCATGCAAACCGGGCCCATGCAACAGCAGGCTGCGCCGCAATATGCCCCGCCGGCGGCGCAGGTGTCCACCTTCGGAGGTCCCGATGGCAGCGGCGGCCAGTAAACCCGCTGCCGCGCCGGCTCCAGCCTGGCGGCCGCGGATGCGGCTGTGGCAGCTCTTCGGCCTTTTCGTCGCGGGCAGCATCGTCCTGAGCGCGATCGCCGAGTGGCGCAGCGACCATCTCCTGCTGATCAATACGACGGACTCGCTGCCGAACTGGGCCTTCCTGATTCAGCGCCACAAGCTGCCGGCGCGCGGCGACTATCTGTTCTTCGACCCGCCGCAGAGCGCGCTTCTGCGCCGCCATTTCGGCGCGAAGCCCCGGATGTTCGGCAAGATCGTCTACGGCATGCCGGGCGACACTATCAGCCATGCCGGTAGCGAGGTCGCCGTGAACGGCCGCACGGTTGCGCGGATGAAGCCGCTCACGCGGTTCGGCGAGCCGCTGACCCCGGGCGCGACCGGGGTCGTGCCACCGGGATGCTATTTCGCGGCGACGCCGCACAAGGATGGCTTTGACAGCCGCTATGCCGAGATCGGCTTCGTCTGCGCGCGCCAGGTCATCGGAACCGGGGAGCCCATCCTATGAGGATGCTCGTTACAGGCGGCCTCGCCGTCGCCGCGACGGTCGGAGCGCTCGTCGTCATAGGCCCGATGCGATCGGAAGCGAAGGATTACGGCCAGGCGGCGCAGACCTTCCCGGTGATCGAGCCTGATCTGCTCTCGACGATCGAGAACCGCCTGAAGCGCGCGGAGGCGAGCGGCGAGCTCGCGCGCACGAACGAGATGTTTGCCAAGCGCGTCGAGGCCAAGGTCCGGCGGCCCGATCCCGTGTCGGGCATCACGCCCGCGCGCACCGCCCGAAGCTGGGACTTCGATCCCTCGATCACGATGGAACGCGACATTCGCGACCAGAAGGGCAATCTGATCGCCGCCAAGGGCCAGCGGATCAACCCGCTCGATCTCGTCACGATCCGGCAGGACCTGGTCTTCATCGACGGCGACGACGCCGACCAGCTTTCCTGGGCCACGGCCCGCTATTCCGACATCAAGGCCAAGATCATCTTTGTGAATGGCTCGCCGATCGAGCAGATGACCGCGAAGAAACGGCGCTTCTACTTCGACCAGGAAGGCAAGCTCACCTCGCGCTTCGGCATCGAGCACACGCCTGCGGTCGTTGCCCAAGCTGGCAAGGTGATGAAGGTCACAGAGGTCGTCCTCAGGACGGGAGGCCCCAGCTGATGCCGCTGTGGCTCGACATGCTCCGCACGCCGATGGCGGCGCCTGAGACGGCCGATCTTCGGCGGCTGCGACGGATCTGGCAGCTTCTCTGCCTCCTGTTGGGCGTCAGCGTCCTTGCCCTGCAGCCCTTGCTGCGCCTGATCGGCCGGGCGGCGCCCTGCGCGATCGCCGCGCTGCTCATCGCGGCGGTGTTGACCACCGCGCTCTACCTCGCGCGCAAGCACCGCGCCGACTCCGCTTTTCTCGACGCTGCCGGGGAGGATCAGTGATGCGCGCCGTTCGATCCGCTGTGCGGCTCTTCGTGATGATGATCGCGGCCTTCGTCCTCGCGCCGAGCGCCGAGGCGGCCGGACCGACCTGTCACGGGAAATTCGTTAATCCGATCACCGATGTGTGCTGGTCCTGCCTGTTTCCGCTGTCGGTGGGCGGCCTCAAGATCTGGCCGAGCAGCCGGCCCGATACCTCCAATCCGGCGTCGCCCATCTGCCTGTGCGGCAGTCCCATTCCGCGGATCGGGATTGCGGTCGGCTTCTGGGAGCCCGCGCGCCTCGCCGACGTCACGATGAAGCCCTGGTGTTTCCCGAACCTGGGCGGCATGCGCATCGCGCCGGGTTTCGACATCGGACAGGGCTATTTGACGGGCCCCTCCATGGTCGGCGGCCGATCCCAGAGTACCGCGAAGTGGCACGTCCACTGGTATGTCTACCCGCTGCTCTACTGGATGGAGATACTCACCGACTTCGTCTGCTTCGAGCAGGCGAGCTTCGACATCGCCTATATGACCGAGATCGATCCGCTCTGGCAGGACGACTCGCTGACGGCGCTGATCAACCCGGAGGCGATCGTCTTCGCCAATCCGATCGCGCAGGTCGCCTGCGCCGGCGACTGCATCGCCGGCACCGTCCATCTCCCACTCGACCCGCTGTTCTGGTGCGCGGGCTGCCAGGGCAGCATGTATCCGCTGAACGGCAACGTCCCGTCTTCGATCGGTCATGTGCAGTCCTCGCGGCTCGCGCTGTCGCGCTTCGCCTACAAGATGCACCGCGAGGCGCTGGCCTGGGGCACGATGGGCTCGGCCGGGCTCTGCAAGAAGTACCTGATGCCGATCATGCGGAAGCAGCAGTACCGCTTCCAGATGGTCAACCCGATCCCGACGGTGAGTGGCCGCTTCGCCTGCTCCGCGATCGGGGCATCCACCATGCCGCCTGACGCAGGCCGCGCCTATCCCGCCGGCGGCGAGGACATGGGCTACCTTGTCTGGCGCAAGCGCAACTGCTGCGTCCTTTAGGAGGAACGATGCGCACCTATCTCTGGGTTCCGGCCGCCATTCTCACCATAGCCGGCATGTCGGCGCTGTTGGCGCAGAACGTCGACGGGATCGACATTCAGGCGATCAAGCAGCGCTCGGCCGATCTCCAGGCCGATGCCGAGGCCTTCGTCAACCAGGTGAAGGACCGGGGCGATGCCTTCCGCGAGGATGCGGCGCAGTCTCGCGACGGCGGAATGGCGAACATGCAGCGGGTCGCGAAGAGCGAACTGCCCAAGGGTCCGGCCGGGCCCGTCGACTTCGATGAGATCGTCGCCGGCGCTGCCTCGAACGCGACAGCGGGCAAGGGCGAGGCGCCCCAGCTCATCGTCTTTGCCAGCCTCTCGATGCCGCCCCAGTCTTTGAAGAAGCTGATCGCCGATACCGCCAAGGCCGGCGGCGTGGTTGTCTTCCGCGGATTCCCGAACAATTCGATGAAGGAGTTCGCCACGAGCCTCGGCAAGATCGTCGACCGGCAGGACGATTTCGCCAATGTCGGCATCGATCCGCGCCTCTTCCGCGCGTTCGACGTACAGGCCGTGCCGACCTATGTCGCGGTCTCGTCCGATTTCGACCTGTGCGCCGGATTTTCCTGCCAGACGAAGGTGCCGCCTTATGACCGGCTCGTCGGCAACGTCTCGGTCGAATATGCGCTCGAGCAGTTCGCCGACGGCAATGGTCCCGGTGCGCGGATCGCGGCTGTCGGCCTTTCCAACATGCGCAAGACTGCCCCGTGAGGCGCGCTCTTGCCTCTTCTGTGCTGTTCATGGCGCTGGCGATGGGATCGCCGGCATTGGGGCAGATGACACTCGATGAGGCACGGCAGCAAGGCAAGGCGCTCGGCACCGAGAAGCGGAACGACTCCACGCTGGTGCCTTCGAACGATGCACAGGCGGCCGCCGTGCCGGGCTATTCGGGCACGAACCTGCCGGAGGGCTCCTATTTCGACGATCCGGAGAGGCTGGAAGCGGCGGCCCAGTCGGCCAAGTCGTCGAACGAGCAATATCGCATCACCACCGACGCCGATCGCACCCGAGCGACCTTCAGCAATTCCGAGATCCTCTCGACGACGGCCCGCGCGACTTCGGTGGAGAATGACCCATCGACCTATCTCGCCGGCGAGTCGATGGGAGGAACCAAAGGCACCTGCGTGCCCTTGCCGCCCGCGACCGGCAGCGCGGGATATTACGAGGCGAGCTGCAACGCCGGCAGCAAGGTCACGACGGAGGCGCGAACCTGCAACGTCACCCTCGATGTTCGTGCCGAGCCGCGGACAGTCTACACCTATTATACGGGCCGGTTGAGCTTCCTGCCGACCGATGGTGGCCCTTATCCCGCGCGCGCCGCGTTCGACGACGAGATTGCATCGGGCGTTTGCTGGGAAAGCCGGGTCATCGACTATTGCGACAATATGAGCGCCTATGGGTACACTGCGGCGCCCAACTGCAAGAGCCTTGGCCATACCGCCGTCGAGGTCAAATGTACGGCGGAGGCCCAGGGGATCACGCCGGGCGAATACCATCCAGGCTATGTGCTCTCGACCGGCAATTATTGGCTGACCAAGCAGGACGAGCCGGCGGTGCCGGTGGTGACGCGCAACGAAGGTCTGTGTGCCGCGAATGCTGCCGACGCGAACTGCACGCTCGAGACCGAGGTCTGCACTTCCAGCGATCCGGTGACCAGGATCGTCAATGGCGTTCCCGTCACCCAGCCCTGCTGGGCATGGGAGCGCACCTATCAGTGTCATCGCATTTCATCGGCCAACGACTGCGGCGACCTCGAGGCAAACGGCAGCTGCACGTACCTTCGGACCGAATGCCTGGACGAGGAACCCGACGGGGGTCCCTGCAAGGTCGAGAACCGGGTCTACAAATGCCCGACGCCGTCAGGCGGCCCGAGCGATGCGCCCCAATATATCTGTGGCGACGACGTCTACTGCATCAACGGTGACTGTGAACCGATCGTTCGAGAGGCGTCCACCGAGTTCAAGGATGCGCTGGTTGCTCTCCATTCGATCGACCAGGCCGGCAAGGAGTTCGATGAGACCAATTTCACGGTCTTCAAGGGCAGCCGCGAGACCTGCCACAAGCCGGTCTTCGGTCTGATCAACTGCTGCGCGGGCAAGACGTCGGGTCTTCTCACCGTCGGTGCCGGTGCCGCGGCGCTGGCGGGAGGACCGGCCGCGATCGCCGCGCTGGCGACGCCCTTCCTGACCTTGTTCGCCTGCTCACAGGACGAGATGAAGCTCGACATCAAGGACCGCATGGGCCTCTGCCACAATCTCGGCACCTATTGCTCGTCGAGCTTCCTCGGCATCTGCAGCACGAGGCGAACGGCCTATTGCTGTTTCGAAAGCAAGCTCAGCCGGGTTCTTCAGGAGCAGGGCCGCCCTCAACTGGGCAAGTCATGGGGCTCCGCCAAGAAGGAGCAATGCCTCGGCTTCACGATCGATGAGTTTTCCCGTCTCGACCTGTCGGTGATGGATTTCACCGAGGTCTACGCGGACTTCATGGATGCGGCCAAGCTGCCTGATGAAGTCCAGACCATGACCGAAATCCAGCAGAAAATTCAGAATTACTACGACCTTCACGGCAAGTGAGATGGGCGAAACCATCTCCTTGCCGCCGAGCCGCAGCACCTGCCCAAGGACATAGGACCATGCCGTTCTTCATCATCGAGCTGCCCGCCCTTCTTGCATCGCTCACGGTGCCGACCCCGGCAGCGGCGCAACCCCATCGCTGCGGCACCCCTATAGCCAGCGTGGCCGATTGCTGCGTCCACTTCTCGGCCTGGGACGGCGGGCCAGCCTCCACACCACCTACCCATTCTTCCGCGCATTCTGCCTCAGCCGCTGAAAGGACGATGAGCGATGTCGATGATCGCTAGACTCTCGATGCTGGTCGCCCTGGGCGTTGGCCTGGCGTCGCCGCTCATGGCGCAGGACGCGTCGCCGCCGTCCGATACGATCGAGCAGAGCCGGCCTGACGACTTCTACTGCGGCGAGCGAAAACTCGGCCAATGGTTCTATTGCGACAAGCCGAAAGCCGTGCCGCGGGAAGCGCCGGCTGCACCGCCACAGCAGAGCGCCGTCGACCGCATGGCGGCGATCACCAAGCATCTCGACGAACTGAAGGCGAAGGCGATCCTTGAACCGTCGGAGGAGAATGTCATCGCTTATGTCCGCTTCCAGCGCGAGCAGCTCGACCGGGCGTCGACCTTCTCCGACGTCTGGCAGCGCGCGCTGTGGCAGAATCCCGACATCGACTACACGCTGCAAAGGCCGGTCTCGACGGTCGGCAAGCGCGCCTGGCTCGATAACCGGAAGGCCGATCGTGACGCGGTCCTCACCAATCTGGGTCAGCGTTACGGGCTGTTCTATTTCTACGCTCAGAGCTGCGGCGCCTGCGAGCTGTTCGCGCCGATCCTGCGCTCGGTGACCGACAGCCATCGCATGGCGGTGATGGCGGTGTCGATGGACGGCGGGCCGAGCCGGGAATTCCCGAATTATGTCGTCGACTCTGGGCAGCGCGCCCGGATGGGTGTGCCGGGCAACGAAACGCCGGCGCTCGTCCTGTTCGATACCGTGACGAAGCGCACGATTCCGATCGGCTACGGCATTCTCAGTGCGGATGAGATCATGGACCGGATCTTCACGCTCACGAACACCAAGGTTGGGAGCGATTACTGATGGCACAGCATCGTGGCAAAGGGCGTGCGCGCCGCTTCTTCCGCTCAGCGGGCGCCTCCATGGCGATGGTCGCCGCGCTCAATTTCGCGATTGTTGGCGTGGCGCGCGCCGATGTCGCCTCCGAGATGAACAATTTCTTCTCGGACGCGGGCGGCGCTGCCAATGTCACGGGTCCGTCGGCCTATCAGGGGCAGTCGGCAGGCTACTATTCGCTCGGCAATGTCTGGACGCGTTTCCCGCAGAAGAGCGTGCAACCGTTCAATCTCCAGCTTCCCAGCGCCCGGGCCGGCTGCGGGGGCATCGACCTCTTCTCGGGCAGCTTCTCGTTCATCAACGCCTCCGAAATCGTGGCTATGCTCAAAGCGACGGCCAACAATGCTCTCGGGTTCGCGTTCAAGCTCGCGATCGATTCCGTTTCGCCGGAGATCGGGAAGGTGATGGATGAGTTCAGCCAGAAGGCGCAGCTTCTGAACCAGATGAATATCTCTAGCTGCGAGACCGCGCAGGCTCTGGTCGGCGGAATCTGGCCGCAGATGGATTCGACGCGGGCGACGATCTGCGAGGCCGTGGGCAACAGCCAGGGCGTGTTCTCCGACTGGGCCGCCTCCCGCCAAGGCTGCAATAACGGCAACCGGCGCGATTCCACCATCGCGGGCAATACCGACGCATCGATGAAGGATCAGCTGGTCGGTGAGCCGCACAACTACACCTGGGAGGCGCTCAGAAAATCGGCCAAGTTTGGGGCGTTCGATCAGTCCTTCTCCGAATATGTGATGACACTGGTGGGCACGGTCGTGACCACGCCTTCGACCGATCCGAGCGTCGGCGGCAAGGTCGTGATGTTCGGTCCGGCCGAAGAGGCGGTGGTGACGGCGCTGCTCGACGGGACGGCGGACGCGCCGCCGGTCAAGATGCTCAAATGCAACGACGAGAATTGCTACGACGTCGGCGAGCAGACGCTGTCGGTCCCTGCGTCCTCGGCGTTGCGCCCGCGCATTGCGACGATGATCAAGTCGATGAGCGACAAGATCCGCTCCGACACGCCGCTCAACGCGGCCGAAAAGCAGCTGCTGAATCTGGCGACGGTGCCGATCTACAAAATCCTCGCCGTGCAGGCCTATGCGCATTATGCGCTGACCGACGGCGAGATCCAGACGCTGTCCGAGATCGTCGCGGTCGATCTCCTGTCCGCCATGCTCGACAATATGCTGGACCGGGTCGAGCAGGCGAAGGTCCACTACCAGACCTTCGACCAGGAAACCGCGACGCAGTGGAAACAGCAGATCGCGGCCACGCGCGCGAAGTTCAGCCAGCGCGATGTGCGGCTGAACAACAAGCTGCAGGTGACGATGCAGATCATCAACCGCAGCATCATGCTCGAGTCCACCCTGCAGAACTCGATGACGCCGGGCATGGCCTCCGCGCTCAATTTCTCGCGCGGGCTGAATGCGCAGGGGCTGAACTAGGGCGGGAGCGCGGCGATGCTGGAGGTCTTCACGGTCGGGGGCGGCGAATATCTCGTAAACGTGTTCAATGCCGTCGCGGCCTGGTCCGGGGGAGGGGGCTATCGCTCGCTCCTACGGGTGGTGATGGTGATGGGCCTGATCTACTCGCTGCTCGTTGTCGCCTTCACGCTCAACTACAAGGCGTGGATGAATTGGTTCTTGCAGGCGACGGCCATTTACCTTTGCCTGATGGTGCCAACGGTCAGCATCAAGGTGACCGATCGTATCAACCCGAGTCTCGCGCCGGCGACGATCGACAATGTGCCGATGGGTCTGGGCGTGTTGGCGAGCTTCACCACCCAGGTCGGCGACTGGCTCACCCGCACGGCCGAGACCGTGTTCGTGATGCCGAGCGAGCTCAACTACTCGACGAACGGCATGGTCTATGGTGCGCGTCTGTTCGACGCGACGCGCAATTTCGTGGTGAGGGACGCCGAATTCTCGACCAATCTCGAAAGCCACTTCAAGAACTGCGTCTTCGGGGATGTGATGCTCTACCAGAAGTCGCTCACCAATCTCGCCAAAGCGCCTGATCTTTGGGCGGCAATCGGGCCGGGGTCCGAGGCGCGCTCGCAGGAATGGCTCGAGCGGCAGGGCGATGGCACCGTCCAGAACTTCATCGTCACCTGTCGGCAGGCCTATCAGGCACTCGACGCCCAATGGGCGCCGATGATCGAGGCAAACGCCCCGCTGTGGGGCAAGGAGGTCTACCCCAAGCTGAGCAACGCCCTGGCTGCCGACAAGCTCAAGCACGACGTGCCGATCGCGAACACGGCCTTTACCGGATCGGGGAGCAATTTCACCGAAACGATGCGCCAGAACACGGCCATCAACGCCTTCATGCAGGCGCGCAACAGCATGGCCGGCGGGGCCGGCGCCGCGGCAATCGACACCTTTGCGCAAACGAGGGCCGACATTCAGGCCCGCAACACCTACAACTCGATCGCGCAGCAGGCGATGGCCTGGGTGCCGATCCTGAACATCGTGCTGACCGTCGTCTTCTTCGCGATGTTTCCTGTGATTTTCCCGCTGTTCCTCATGCCGCAGACAGGCGTCGGCACGCTCAAGGGCTATGCCATGGGGTTCTTCTATCTGGCGGCATGGGGTCCGCTCTACGTGATCCTGCACATGATCTGCATGACGAGGGCTGAGTCAGCGGCCAACGGCGTGGCCGGGGGAGGGGTGACGCTCGGCAGTTATGCCGGTATCGGCGCGGTCAACGGCGAGACAGCGACGATCGCCGGTTTCATGCTCATGAGCGTGCCGTTCCTGGCGGCCGGTCTTGCGCGGGGGGCGATGTCGATCGCCGGCCAGTCCATGTCGATGCTGGCGCCCGCGCAGAACGCAGCCGAGGCGGCGGCGCTCGAGCAGACTACCGGCAACTATGCCTATGGCAATGTGAGCTGGGCGAACTCGACGTCGAATATGCGCCAAGCCGATCAGTGGACCACAGCACCGAGCTATATGGGCGGCGCGCCCAGCGTGGGATGGCGCCAGGACAATGGCGCCATGATCAACGGGTTCGGCAATGGTCAGGAGGTGTTCGACACCTCCAGTGCGATCTCGCGCCTCGGCTTCACGCCGACGATGACGACGGGATCGGTCGCCGAATGGCGCGAGATGGCCAGCGAAGCGCACCGTCAGGCGCAAGCCTATGAGAATGCTGCGGCCGAGGTACTCACCGCAACCCACGCCAATCGCAGCGCCTTTGGCACATCGACTGAACGGTCTTCCGGTTGGGATTCCAGCAGCGGACGGCAGGCGAACACCTCCGTCGATCAATTCGATCGGCGGACCGGAAGCAGCACACAGGGTCAGGAGGAACGGGACACGATCTCGCAAGGCCAGCGAATATCTCAGGGCCATGATCGCCAGGCGCAGACTAACGATCAGATCATGGGATCGGTCACTGCAAATGTCGGCGGGAACCAAAATGGGGGGCGGGCAGGTGGTCGCGGCGGAGCGTTGGGAAGACTGCCGGGGATTGGCGGCAGCGTATCCAAATCCGGCAGCCAGATCGATGGGCTCCGTTACGGGACGGAGGAAACCCGCGGCAGCGACAGCGCCAATACATCCTCAAGTGGCGTGCGGGACGAACATTCAAGCGGAACCGGTGCGTCGATGTCCGACGGGACATATTCGCGCAGCGGCAGCTTCAGCCGGGCATCGGCCACATCTTCGGCGTCGGCTAGCACTGAAGATTCCCTGGCGCTTGCGAAGTCCTATTCGGAAACGGCCCGCCGCCTTGAGGAGCTTTCCCAGCAGTTGTCGCGTGATGCCAGCTATGCCGAGACGCATGGCATGCAACTCAGCGAAAATCTGAGCCAGGATCTCGCTCAATGGTATCGACGCCAGCAGGTCGAGAATCCTGGGCTTGATGCGCCGGAGCTTTGGGCGACCGACTTGACCGACCAGCAGCGGGTCGTGCGCCAGGAGATGATCACGCGCTGGATGCACGACAAGCAGGACGGCATTCGGGCCGAGATCGAAGGCCGTCTGCACGATCCGGACCTCGTCGACGTAAGCCGGCCGAGCATCTCAAGTGCGGCAGACGTGAGAGGGTCTTACCGGCCACATGGACCTGGGCGTCTGCCCGCGGGCCCCGGCGGGGGCGGCGACGTGGGCGCCGCCGCGATCATCGAGGCGGGCAAGACCGAACTCAGCGGCGATCGGGCTGCTGCGCAGACAATGCGAGGACAGCGCGTTCAGGGCTCCACCGATCTCCAGCAGGAAGTGAACCGCGACCACGATCGTGGGTTCTTCCAAGACCCTAAGCTTCGCGAATAAAGCTTAGAGGAGGTAGAAAATCGCTCCAACGAAGCCGGCCATCAGAAGATACGCAAGCGCGTAGCCGATCATTCCTCCGCGAGTAGGATTGCCGTGCTGATCGGTGAACATCTCGATGTCAGCCAGTTCCTCTTCAACGACACCAAAGACGGGGCCTCCCGGGAGGTCTTTAGTCTGGTTGTATGTGTTGAGATCAAATTTGAGGATGCGCATGGCCATCTCCTGGCAGCGGAGAATAGCCGGTTCGAGCTTTGTTCGCAACGGATTGCAGGGGATTATTGGGAGATTGGCGAGTTTATGAAAAAGCCATAGACTGCCGTAACCTCGCTATAGATCCATGACCGTGGGCTTCGCTGTGAGGCCATCGTCTCGGGACAGAGGGCGTCCGATATCTTGAATTATATGTCCCAAATATATCTCTGACATATTAGTTCATGAAATTCCGAGGGATTGAGGAACCTTGGAATTTATGCCAAAGATAGACCATGAAGGTAGGTCGAACCGATAAATTGAAGTCGTTGCTCGACGCTTGGGAGCCGCACACCGTGGCGACCAGCCCGCATCTCAAGGCGCTTGGGCTGACGGCGCAGGATCTGCAGAACTATACCGCCTCACAATGGCTGGTCTCGCTTGGCCGCGGAGCTTTCAAGCGCCCCATGGAAACCGTGACCTGGCAAGGCGCGCTATACAGCGTTCAATCGCAGCTCAAGCTGCCGGTTCATGTAGGCGCCCTGACGGGCCTCGAGATAACGGGGAACAGCCACTATCTGCGCTTCGGAGAGAGCAAGGCCTATCTCTTCTCTCCGCTGCATGTCGTCCTGCCGGCCTGGTTCCAGACGCATTGGGGGGAAGAAGTTCGGCACATGCAAAGCAAGCTCCTGCCGAATGACCTCGGCCTCACCGAGCAGCGAAGTCCGGAAGGCTATCCACTGACCACGGCGACGCCCGAACGGGCCATCCTGGAGCTGCTGCACCTTGCGCCCAAGGAATTCGATCTCGTCGAGGCCGGCCAGATCGTCGAAGGCATGACGTCGCTTCGCCCCAAGCTCATGCAATCGCTGCTCGAGGCCTGCGCGTCGGTGAAGGTCCGGCGGCTGTTCCTCTATCTTGCGGAGCGAGCGGAACTCGCCGTCATGCGCCATCTGAAGGTGGAGCAGATAGACCTGGGTTCGGGTGATCGCAGCCTTGCGAAAATGGGGCGCTATGTCCCGAAATACCGACTGCTCTTGCCCAAGGAGCTCGTTTCGGGTGGCAACTGAGCAATATCGCGATCAGGTCCGGCTCCTGCTGGACGTCCTGCCGCTGGTCATGGCCGAGCCCGTCTTCGCGCTGAAGGGCGGCACCGCGATCAACCTGTTCGAATGGGATCTTCCACGCCTCTCGGTCGACATCGATCTGACCTACCTACCGATCCACGACCGGGCCCAATCCTTGCGCGCGATCAGTGAGGCTCTCGCCCGGATCAAGGCGGACATCGAACGCCGCCTGCCACCGACCCGCGTGACCCAGACACGCCAGGGCCAGGAAGGGATGGAGGTCAAGCTCAACTGCCAGCGCGGCAAGACCCAGATCAAGGTGGAGGTTAATCCCACCCTGCGCGGCCATCTCCTTCCCCTCCGCGACTTGCCATGTTCGGACCAGGTGCAGGAGAGGTTTGAGGCGTTCGTCGAGGCGCGATGCCTCTCGCACGGTGAGCTTTTCGGCGGAAAGATTTGTGCCGCGCTGGACCGGCAGCATCCGCGCGATCTGTTCGACGTGAAGCGCCTGCTGGACGCAGAAGGGCTGGTCGACGAGGTTCGTCACGGCTTCGTCGGAGCGCTGGTAAGCCACGGGCGCCCGGTCGCTGAGCTGGTCAGCCCGAGCCGAAAGGATCAAAGCGCTACGTTCAAGGCTCAGTTCGAAGGAATGCCCTTCGAGCCATTCACCTATGAGGATCATGTCGAAACGCTCGATCGCCTTGTGCAGACGATTCATGCCTCGCTCGATGCCGACGATCGACAGTTTCTCAGGAGCTTCGAAGCTGGGGATCCGGAGTGGGAAAGCTTCCCGCTGCCCGCTGTCCGTGAGCTTCCAGCGCCGCAGTTCAAATTGATGAATATCCTTAGGTTCAGAGACGCGCAGCCCAAGAGGCATCAGGCCGGTCTGGCAGCGCTGGAAGCGGCGCTTTCGTAACCAATCCATCTCGGTCGTGAACAGGGCGCAGCTAGGCCGGCAGTTGGTCCAATTGAAGGCGGTGCGTGTCATGGGCAGTGACGGCGTATTCAATCGCGCCGGGGAGCCAAGGCCGGGGGAGGGGATTGGCGGCGAGTGGATTGTGAATGACGTAATATGGCGGTTGGCCACAGAATTTGTCGCGGTCATCGGGAAAGGCATAGAAACCGGAGCAGCCGACGATTGCGCTGACGCAGCGATAGTCCTCCTGGAGGAAGTTGTCGGTGGGAATCTCTTCGCCGTTGGCCTTGAGCACGGTGTCTTGCCATGAGAGCTGCCAGCCACCGAGCGGCTGACCTGTCTGCACGTCGACATGGGCCTGCGGGCTGCCGAAGGGAAGTACAGCCATAGCCGCGAGCGGGACGCCGCCAATGCCGAGGGTATCGCCGCCAAGCCGGCAGGTGTTCACCGCGATCACGAACGGGAGTTTCGGATCGACTGCCTCCTGCTCCAGACATTTGAGATAACCATCACGCTTGGCTTTGATGACAGACGTCCAGCGCAGGAGCATCTGATCGGTGGGAACCATACCGGCGCCGTTGGCGCCGCCATCCTGCCACTCCTGCGGCAAGCCGCCCTTGGCGGCGTCGCCCGGCTGCGCGGCGACCGCTTCGATATAGACCTGATCATCGATCAGGAAGTCTGGCCCCTTGTCCTCGCTGGCCATGTTCCAGCCGAGGTCCTGAAAGCGGCCATAGAGCATCGCTTCCCAGATCCGGCTCGCCAGCTTGCCGAGATCGCCGCGCTGGAACTCGACAAGGAAATGGCGGTCGCGGCAATCCGACCGCGCGAACCTCGCGACCATTGGCGTCAGATAGTTCGCGATGTCGGGATCGCTACTTGGCCAGATGCGCGAGAATGTTTCGCGAATGAGCGCAGTCAGTTCGTCGTTATCGCTCATTTCGTGCCGGGGCGACCATCAAGGCAGGGAAGGGGGCGACGCCTCGGTCCTCAGGGGGCTCGAGGCGTCAATCTCGACTAGCCGTTGAGCTTGTCCTTGACGGCTTTCGCCACAGTGAAGGTAAGTTTCCGGGAAGCGGCGATCTTGATGGTCTCGCCATTGGCCGGGTTGCGGCCTTCGCGGGCAGGCACGTCTTTCACCTTGAATTTTCCGAAGCCGTTGAGGCTTACTTCCTCGCCCTTGGCCGCCGCATCCGCGATCGCCGCGAAAACGAGATCGACCGCCTTGCGGGCATCCGCCTTGGTCGTGCCCGTCTGGCCGGCGAGGGTTTCAGCAAGCTCACTATTGTTCATTCGGATAGTCCTCATTTCAGTTGAAATTGCTCACTGCATAGCCGCCTGGACCGACCTGCGCCATCGGTGTGCTACGTCTGCATGAAAATGTCTGCCTTGTGGGTGTCCGACAGGCTCATCACACGATGGGCGAATGCTTCGTTTTCATCGGTCGCCTGATCAAACAGACGTGCGAGCTTTGCCAGATTTTCAGTCTGAAGGTCGCTGAGCGCCGCGCGATCAGCTCGAACGACGTCGATTTCGGTGCTGACGACATAGGAGAAGAACTTGCCCAACAGACCCGCGACGACGTCGCTGACCTGGATCAGCGGTTCGTCCTGCGAGTCCACGAACCTGAAGCTGTCGACTGGCACGCCGTCACGCATGAGGGGATCGGCCAGCAACTGGCGGCGGACGACTTCCTCGAGGTCGAGAACATGCGTCGAGTTGCGCAGCAGTGCGATCCTGTGGCGGAAGAAGATGTCGAACCCCTCGATCAGGATATGCCGATCTTCATCGTCACCTTCGATGAACGGAAAGCTCTCACCCTGAATGGCGTCCTCGAGAGCCTGGGCAAGAAGCCTCCCATAGAAGGGATGAAGGTGATCTGCTTCCTCTTCGACCATCTGCAGCACGACATGATAGAATTGCGGGCCATCGCGAGGATCGAGCGCGGGATAGTTGAAGAGCCGGAACAGGTCCGTGGTCGCCTCGAGGTCCCGGCGCAGGGCAAGGTTGAGCATATCCTTGAGAGCCGGTGCGACCAGCATCAGTTCTTCACGATCGCCCGCGATAAGTGCGGCGTCTACAATGTCGACGAGCGACCAGTAGATTACGTCCAGGCACTGGTAGTGGAGGAATAGCCCGTTGGCCGCGATCCAGTCGAGGAGGTCCCCCAGACGCCGTGAGCCCAGCAGGTCGAGAAAGTCGCCCTTGCCGATGTGCGCGAGCTTCATCTCCTTGGTGGTGGGCTGTAGTTTGAGAGCCGCGCGTAGAGGGGCGATGTCGATGGGTTTGCGAGGACCGCTATGGGCAACGCCGGCGAGGACAAAGCATCCCGGATTATCGACGTTCAACCCATCGGCCGTGACGTGCAAACGGCGGATGTTGTTCGTCTCGTCATAATAGAGCGTATAAGGCGCGTCGGCGCGATCCAGCCCGTGAAGGTGAATGTCGAGCCCGCGCAGATCTTCGATATCAATTCCCTGTTTGCTCTCCGTCATCCGCAATGTCAGCGTTTCGCGATCCTGAGGCCTGAAATGGCGCGTGCGCGAAACCGCGCGGCTCCGCCTGCCTCGCGCACCTTTCGAGCCTTTTCGGCATAGCGGCGCGCCATCTGCCGGTGCGCGAGAATGCGATCGATGCAGGTCGCCCGGCTAGCCGCACGATATTCATCCGTCGTGCGCAGCTCGTAATGTTTGAGACTGAAATCAGCCACGCTGGTCTCCGACAGTTTGCCATTGCCTTAGTGCCAACTGTGTCACTTTACCTCACGCCGGGTAAAGTGACGTAGATGGCAAACGTTACGATCCGTCTGGCTTGCGGTTGGATATGCGGATGATGTTGACGAAGGCCACGACGATGCCGAGGGCCATCACGATGAGCAGGCCCCAGGGACCGGTGCCGGCAAACCTGTCGATGATCCAGCCAAGCAAGGCACCGCCGGCAACGCCGCCGAGTAGTTCCGCCAGCACGCGATTGCCGAGGCTATAGCTGGCATCGGCACCTGTAGAGGCAGGGCGGGTTCGTTCCTCTTCGGCCGAATGCGCCGCCTCGAGGCGATCCTTCAGGCCATCCAATCGGGGATCCTCTCCGATAAGATCGGGGTCTGATTCATCTTTGCTCATGGGGCGGGTCTAGCATGGTGTGAAGACGAGAAAAATGATGAGGAGGGGTGAAGTGACACGGATGGCAAAAGTGCCGTCTCGCGTCTCCATGAGCATTTTGGGGGATTCACAAGAGTCCAGCTTTGTGCTTGATTCGTTCCATGATCCAGCAGGACCTCTTCGCGGCGACGCCCCAGCGAACGACGGGCATGCCCGATATCGTACGCATCATCGCCGAGCACTCCGCGCGGCCGCGCTATACCTTCATGGTGCTTGATCTGATCGCGCGGGTTGCGCGGGCCAACGGGCAGGCGGGACCGCTCGTTCGCGAAGGCGAAGCGCTTGTGCCGATCCGCGAATGGCTGGCCGCGACGATCGCACCCAGCGGCGCGCGTCATCATCAGCGCCGCGCGACCGCCGACAAGGTTCGAGCTGCGCTCGTCGGCCGGGGAGAGTTTCCAGGTGATCCGGCCGAGGCCGACCGCCTGGTCGAGGCGGAAGTCAGTGAGCGTGTCCGCGAAACCGGCATGACGGCAATCAGCCGGGCGGTGTCGGAGCTGGTGAGGGCCGGGCTGATCACGCGGCACTACCAGGGGTTCTTCGTCGATCATGAAAACCGCGGCGCCCAGCGTCATGCGGTCTACACCGTGACCGACGCGGTCCGAGCCGCGCTTCACCCAAGCATCGCCATTAGCGAGCACCGGCGGCAACCCTATGTCCGCGGCGCGCATGGGCAGCCCCGGGCAGAGGCAGCGCGCGCCTCAGGCTAAATCCCCGGTGCGTGCTGCGGCAGAGCGCGCTTTTCTTGGCGCTCCCAGGTCTCGATCAGGAACAGGGCCAGCGAACTGGCGGCGTTGATCGCGAGACGTGCGATGCGCGGGTCGATCCTCCGGAAGCCCTTTTCACGCCCGTGAGCGTCACCACCATGCGTTCGCAGCGCACCGATGCCTTTTGCAACCGATGTCAGGCCGCTCAGGATCTGGCGGACGTCTGCTTCCACTTCGGCGGGCAGGTCGCTGCGCCCCGGCGACAGGTTCAGCGGCTCCTGGACGGCGCGGATAAGGCCGTCGATATCCTTGCGGGGCGGCAGCGGCAACCCGAGCTCGATGAGGATGGATCTGCAGACAGCCTCGATGAGCGAGCACGCGGCGGTTACCGCATCTTCGGGGTCATCCTGAAGATTGGGGAGGGCGCGCGCTATCTCCATCTGCACCGTGTCGAAGTCCAGTGTTTCGACTTTCTGGATGAAGGGTTCGACGATCGTCCCGGAGCTCTGGCGTCTGGTCAGCACGGCCTTGCCGCCGACGATGACCACCGCCAGCTCGTCCGCTGCGAGCGCCTTGTTGAGATGCTCGCGAACCGCGGTCGCCTTATCGGGCTCCGTCAGATATTCGCGCGGATCGCAGACCTTCTCAATGATCCGCGTGATGTAGACATCGCCCTGGCCGTCATAGTGATTGGCTGCCTGGCGCAGGAAATCCGTCGTCGCGGGTACGCGAGAGCTCGCGCCGATACGCATGTCGAGGCCGCAATCGAGGAAGAATTGTTCGATCTTCGGGCCCGACCGATAGATTCCGATCGCCGGGCTGTTATCATTGCCGGCGCCGCCCGTGATCGTGTCGACCAGCGCCTTGATGACAAAGGCAGAGAATTTGCCGCTCATGGCTTGTCTGCCGCGAGAGAGAAGGACGCGAGCTTCGGGCAGCCTTCAATCTTCACTACCCACATGCTCAGCCTTGTCCGAGAGTGATTCCGTCAGAATTCGATGCGTAATTGCTTGGGCTGCCGTGACCAGATGGCTGTATCTGTCGCGGTACAGGAGTTGACCGATGACTGTTTCGACGGCCTTCGGGTTGACCTTTTCTACGACGTCTAGCGCCTTTTGGCATCGCTCGCGGCCGCATTCGCGCAACGCTGAGACGAGATAGTCGTCTCCATGATGCTCGGCGATTGCTGCCAAGTCGAACATGTCGCGTGGCTGCAAGTTCCAGCCCCGGAAATAGACCTTCTTGGCTGCGATTTCGGCCGGTGTCTCCAGGTCGACGATCTGCCCTCGCACATCGTGACGCTCGCTGGCGATATCGAGGATGGCGGAAGAGCAGATGAAGTCGATCTCGCCGAGTTCGTCAAAGGCCAGTTTGAGCGCCTGCGTCCCGTCGGTCTTATATTCGTCCGGTCGGCGGGTCATGGCGAAATCTTGGATCTGCGGATTGAGGAAGGGTAGGATTTGCGGATCATCGAGAAAGATGTCGATGTCGTGGCTTTCGCGATGGTCGATCTGGAGCATGAGAGCGGTCCCGCCGCCAAAGCTCCACGAAGGCGCAAAGCCTACGGTTTTCTCTAAATGGCCGAAGATTTCCATCGCGAGGTCGAACAGGACTGGCCACTGGCTCGGGCCCCGCTCGACCATACGTTACGCTGCCAGCGGGAGCGCGTAGCCCGACAGGTTGGAAAACTGGTCTGCGACCGCGCAGACCTTATCGGCATCGACACCCATTTCCTGGACGAACTGCAACTGCAGAGCCGGGCTCACTTCCGAGAAAAAGGAGAACACGGGCGCGTTGAAGTCGCTCGCGCTCTTGGGGTCGGTGATCAGCGCGGCGAGTTGATGCGCGGAGAGGTTCGCCCCATAAGGAGCGTTCACCGTCGCCAACACCAAGCTTGCAGCCTTTGCCATCTCACAACCTGTACCATGATCCCATCGATCACTCCGTCTATATAGCTCTGGGGCGTTATCAAAACAAGAACGGGGCAATCTGACGAGTAGCTGGGTGAATGTAGGCGTCAGATTTCCGGCTTGAATCCGCCCTCCCCGCGCGATTTTCCCACTTACCATAATGGGAGATTATGGTAAGTATAGGAGCGCGAAACCGGCAGGGAAGGGGCAAGTTCCGCAGATGAAGAAATTGCAGCAATCACGCGGCACAAATGTGCCGCGCATTGTGCCGCAGGCGACCGAGCGGCTGGCGTCACTCGGCGTCGGACTCAGGAACCTCGAACAGTTCGACCGCGAAATCCGCGATCTGGTCGGCGGCCAGGTGCATCATGGCGATCGGCGCGCTCTCCATATCAACGCGCTCGATCTTCCCGTCCTTCATCTGGACCAGGAAGCGGTCGCATTGCTCGAGCACGACCATGCGAATCCCGTCATCCTCGTCGAGCGTCAGCCGACGCACGCTTCCTTCATAGGCGATCCAGGCTCCGTCATGGCCGCTGGTCGTCCGCACATAACCGACGGCGACATGGCCGCCAGCCTCGACCTTCTGGACGATCGGCAACAGCCATCCGAAGCGCAACGGATCGGCCCTCGCCGTAATCGGCGATGTCCGGGCAATCGTTTCACAGATCCAGCCCATCAGCACCGCCAGTCCGAGGAAAAACAGCAGTTCCAGTTCGATCGCAAGCGAGGACAGCCCCTGTGGCGCATGGCCGCTGAGCAGCGCCTTATAAGGGTTGGGTTCGTAGGACAGCCTGATGAGTGGCTTCCAGGCCGCGATCAGTTCGTTGAGCGCGAAGATGCCAGCGCCGAAGACATGCGCGCCCAGCGCCAGCGCCACAACCAGGAAGATAGTGAGATTGGAGTTCGGCCGATCCGGTCGCGGCGAGACAAAATCGCGCGCTTCCCCGATCCGAAGTCCGAAATAACCAGCGAAGCCCGGAAGCAGCAGAACGAGCGCGCCGAGCAGCGCATATCCGAAGGTCATGCCAGCTTAGGCCGTTTCGGCGGTCTTCTCGGCCCTGGCGGCGCGAATCTTCTCGCGGTCGATGACATAGACGCCGTTGCGCTGGACGGCCGCCTCACGCGCTTTCCTCCAGCTCCCGAAGGTTTCATGGACCTCGCGGCCCAGTTTCAAGGCTTGTGCCGAGTTAAGCTGCATCATGTCCTCCAGAATGACATATAGCGAGCAATGGCTGAGAGTTCCACAAGATCCTCCGATATGGAAATCATCGTCGTCAGAACCGAGGACGCCGCACTGCCGATGCGGTCGCGGAACGCGGACGCCGAAACGGTCGATATGCGGTTGCTCCGCACGATCGGCGGCATCGTTCCCACAGATCTGCCGCCGATCAGCCAGCTCGGGCTCGAGACGACGCTTTCGGCCATGGCCGACGCGACCAAGGCGGCGATTGCCGCCGATCTCGATTGCTGGCGTGACTGGTGCGGCGAGGAAAGCCGAAAACCACTGCCCGCCGATCCCGAAGATGTGGTGCGCTATGTGAATGCGCTCGATGCCAGGGGGAAAAAGCCCGCGACCCTCGCGCGACGTATCGCGAGTCTCGGTTCGGTCCACCGCATGATGGGACTGACGGGCGATGCCGCGCCCACCGACGCGCCGATGGTGCGGGCAGCGCTCAAGGCCGTCCGCAGGCGCAAAGGTGCCCTCCAGCGCCAGGCAGCGCCCTTGCGGCTGGGCAAGGCACTCGATCCTCATGCCGCCAAAGGTTTTACCCTTGCCGCGCTGCTCGATGCCTGTGGCGGCGATTTGCAAGGGCTGCGGGATGCCGCCCTGCTTTCGCTCGGCTATGATGCCGGCCTGCGGGTCAGCGAACTCACCATGGTGGAGGCAAGACAAATCGATCCACAGGAGGATGGCTCGGCGACGCTTTTCATCCCTTACTCCAAGACCGACCAGGAACAGGAAGGCGCCTGGGCATGGCTTTCCGCGGAGACGATGCGGCGCGTCGGCGCATGGCTGGTTGCAAGCGGCATCGAAGAAGGCCCGCTGTTCCGCAGGGTCGGGGTCGATCGACGTCGCGCACGGGAAACCGTACCGGAAACTGCGCTCGCACGAACGACCTATTCCATCGGAACGACATCTCTAACCCGGCAGGGCGTCAACGGCATCTACCGCCGTGTGGCGCTCACGGCCTATGACAAGGGACTGGTTACGCTGGCTGTTGGCAAGCTGGACGACGCGATCCAGGCCTTGTCCACACATTCGCTGCGCGTCGGCCTTACCCAGGATCTCTTCGCGGCGGGAGAGGATGGCGCTGGCATCGCGCAGGCCCTGCGCTGGAGTTCGCCAACAACCGCATTGCGCTATGGCCGCAAGCTCGCCGTGCGCAGCAATGTTGCCGCACGCGTCTTGTCGCGGGTCCGTAAATGAGCTGCCAGCCCTGCCTTTCCAGGCCGGATTTGCAAAGACTCTCATATTGTTGGAGACTCCGACGAGGACGGTTTCCGAAGAAATCGAGGAGAATGAGTTTGCCGACCATCACGATCGAATTGAGCAAAGAGGATTCGGCGAACCTGGCCGAACTTACGCGGCGTTGTGTCGATGCAGATCAAGCACGAAATGGCGCAACGACTCATGGACCACTTGAGAGTGCCGCGGACCTTCTAACGATGCTGGCGCAGGATGCGGCGATGGTCATTCGCCGGCCCGGAAGCTGGGAAGGTGCCGGCATGGCTCGACTTCTCGCGGGTCACGGGTATGAGGTGTAGCGCGCCCGCCAAAAGCGGGGCGAAGATCTCGAGAGCGAATGAACGGCTCGTCCGAAGCGCAGCGCCACATGTTGCGGCAAGTGGATACCTGACAGGACCATCACATGACCTAGAACGGGTCTGGGCCTGTCTTGCGGCGGCGATTGAGACGGTCCCGGTGTCGAACCCAGCCTGAAGCGAACGGACGAAGGATAGAGGAAGGAATGTTCACGCTCGATGACGGTTTGGTCCACGCACAATCCGCCGGTACTTGCGCAGCCCTCTATTGTGCGAAACGCGTCCAACTTGGAGTGAAGGGGGATTGGAATATACCGCCGGTGATCGAGGCATGTCTGACGGGACCCTCTGCCCAGGCTTTGGCACTGGCCCACAGCATGCCTTACTGGAATTTGCGGAAACTTCACCGTGATAGGGCTCGCGTCGGCGTATATGCGCTCGTCCTGCGCTCGGGGAATCTGTCGGTTCGATGGCAGCCATTCGGTTGCGATTTCGATAGCAATATCGCCAGATTCGATTTCGAGGGGGACGATGATACGGACTGGATCCGTTCACCGATCCTGGGCCCGCAGGTTATGCAACGGCCGGACAATGAACTCTATTTCATCGAGGATTTCGCCGGCCTGATGCACCGCGTGGACCGAGCAGAGGAACTGTCGCCAAGGGAGCGGCTCCTTCTGGACATTGAGTGCGAAGCTCTCGTGGCATTGCTCAAGAATCTCATCGGAACCTTGTCCTGGTTCGTCAGGCCGATCTGGGAAGACACGATTGTCTGTCGATGGAAGCCCCGTCCGGAAGATAGCGGCAATAAGGGACTTCCAGCCTATCTTCTCCCTGGGCAGAGACACATTGCCGCGCTCGAGGTCCGAATGCGGCACGAGCTGGAGGCGAACTTCTTTGAGGGCATCCTGTCCTGGGCACTATCGCAACTGAAAATCGAAGAGGGAGATTTCTGTAGCGTGCTGGCTGACATCGATCCGAAAGAGCAGAGCCATCATGCGCGCAGCCAGCGCGTGAGCACGGCCATCAAAAACATGACCGGTGCCGGCGGCCCCAAGCGCGTGGCCCGCGCGCTTGGGGCGCTGAAAGCCCTGAACCGGCTTCCCAAAGGATGGTCTGAGGCCGTTGTCCCGAGAGAAGATGATCCTTGGGAAACCAGCATACAGCAGCACTTCGTGGACAGCATCAGCACAGCCGGCTAAATGCCAGTTGCGGCTCCTGGGCCACCGTACCTGCGTGGCGGTCGTAGACCCTCCTCATTGGATGAATGATAGACAGTAATTTCGCGCGCGACTTGGCGTCGATGGCGCGTTTCAACAGGCTGGCATTGTTCGTGGCCAGCACCTTGTTCCTGCCGCGGCCCACGCAATCAGTTCGAACGCGCGATCATATGATCCCGAAATTGCGCTGCCTCGGGTGGAAGCCCCCGAAACCAGTAGCGCCGGACGGGGTAAGGGAGCCAGCGCATCGGCACTCTGCCGAAACCGAAGAACGCCAATATGCACCCCGCAATGAAAGCCGTCATCACGCCGGTGCGGATCAGATCGCCCGCCTGTGTCGCCGGATAGACGGGGAGGTAGATGACGACCAACAGCATGATCAGCACGGCGAGGGTCAGCCTGAATGAGAGCCGCCACCAGTCATCCATCCGATGCTCGAACGTCACCAGAAAGGCCTCCCGATCCGCACGCCCCTGCGGGCTGTCAAGATACACCATGTGGGGGTTCTCCGGCTCCGGCGCGGCCCCGACCGGCACCGGCGTTGGCGGATACCGGTCCGGCGGACACGGCGTCTTTCGCCAGATGACAAAGCCCAGAATCTCTTTCCGGTTCGCCTGACGCTTGCGGTACGGCCAGTAGATTTCGTGCCAGTAGGTCAGGTTCGATTTGCCTTGAGCGGCCAGCCACTCGTAAATCGGTTCTGGCGGCGTGGGTGCCGGACCGTAATCCGTCACTGCCCCAAAGGTGCAATGATAAACGAAGTGGAGGAAGGCGCCGACGAACACGACCTTGGCGACCACGGTCGGAACGGCGCCGGCAAGAACCCCAAAGAAGGTCTGCCAAAGTTGTGGTTCGAACCAGCAGAGAAAACGCGCTCCCAGAATGACCGTGCTGAGCCCAAGCAGGAGCTGGCCAAGCCAGAATAGCGCGCGGCTGCGATTCAGCGGGCCATAGCGCGCGCGTTGCAGGGTGAGGATCGCCGTGTCGATCTGGCGCTCCCCCTCGCCCGGATCGTCCGGAGCCAGATGGGCGGCCAGTGCGTCATAGGCGCGTGGTTGTCTGGTCATTTCTGTTTCTCCTGAAGGGCGCCGACAATTTTTGAATGCCTCGGGCAAGGCCCGCCTCGCGGAGTCCGGCCATCTCGTCGCGCCTGCGGCAGGAGCGGAACAAGGATGCCCGACACACGGGTATGGCTTCTGCTGCCTCCATCAGAGGCTCTCAGGCCGGGTAAGCATGATGCGCGTCTTGAGATTGCCATCGGGCCGGCGATGCAGGTCGATGATATGCCCGGTCCGCGGCTCGAAGCTCATGAGCTCCGCAACCGTCTCATAGGATGTGTTCGATCCGAAAAAGTGCGCCGGGCCATGCCATTTCTGGCCCTCGATCAGCCGCATCCTGAAGGTGCCTTGCGGGACCGGAACGCGAATGCGGTCGTTTTTTGAGACATAGACCGAGATGATGTGCCGGCCTGATGCCGGATCGAAGAGCTGCACGACCGCGTTCGCATCCGCGGTTTCGATGGTGAGGAAGCTGGAAATGCGCTTGCGCGTGACCCCGTTTTCGACGGTGACCGAACCCGATTCCGGGAAAGGCATTGCCGCCGCGCCGTCAGGCAGCCATCCCGCCCTTTGGGCTTCCCCTAAAAAGGGAATGGCAATGAGGAGCAGGCTCAACGCGAAGGGCAACCAGCGCAGTGTCCCGCCGGCATTACCGCGCAGGCTCCAGTACCGGCTACGCTGATAGTCGAAGCCGCGGTTGACGGAATCGAACCAGGCGCCTTCCATCCGCCCGGTCGGGGTTTTCTTCGCACGGTCGCGATAGCGCTCGCGCATATAGTCGCGATCATCGAGTCCCATGGCCGGGCTACCCGTTGATCGCGGCGGTCGGCGCCGCGTCGCGAAGATGCCCGATCACCCCGAAACGGCCTGGACGGTCGGTCCCGTACCGGCGGGAATCCGAAAGGTCCGGTAGCCGGCCCGGGCTGTCATGGCGTCGCGCTCCCGATCCTTTTCGGCATCATGCGAGCGGTCGTCGATCTCGATCAAAGCGATGACCCTGCCTGTGGTGGGATCCTCCACCACGAAATCGACGATCTTGCGCGCGAAGGGATTCCAGTCTGCCGGGATGACCCGCCGGCCAGGCACGGAAGGCACCTTGAGGAGCGCACCCATCGCGACCTGTGCATGGATGCGGTACATGGGCAGCACATGTTCGAGCGCCGCCAGCATGGCCTGTTCTCGTTGCGTCATGAACGGCCTGGCGACAGGCGCCAGAGGCTGCTGAGGGGTAATATTGCCCGACAGCCGCGACCAGCCGAGCGCCACGAGCCCGCTCACCAGCAGGAGCGAGGCCAGAAGTTGAAACATGTTCACAGCTCTCTCCTTCAGCCCCAGCCGTCGCGCCGACCTTCCCCGTTGTCCCGCAGATTCCGGCCATCGAGCGCCGAGCGGCGGATGTTGAGCTCGACCTCTTCGCCCTTGCGGGTGATCTGGACGTCGCGCGGATCGAGGCCGTTTCGCCGGGCATAGTCGTTTGCCGCCTTCTCGCTGCCGAACTTGCCGGCTTCCTCGAATTCCCAACCCATTGTTCATCTCCTTCTCTTGGCCGCCGGCACCGCGCCGGCGGCTTCTCCATTCACAAGTCGAGGCCGAGGCTGCGTTCGGGCAGCGGCGGCAATGGATCGCCGCGATCCGGCTTCAGATCGGACGGCGCTGGCGGGGCCTTCGCGGCCGGCATGGGCGCGGCGCCATCGGGCAGCGGCGGGAGGTCGGTCGGAATCGGTGGAAGGTCCGAAAGGTCGATACCATCGATCGGGCCCGGGTCGAATTTCTCGAGGGTCTGAGCGCCCGGTCCCTTCTTCCCGTCGATGTCGAGGCGACCGAGCGTCTCGAGGGAGGAGGTCTTGTCACCGGGGTTCATGTCGAGCTGGCGGCCAAGCTTCTCCTTGTCGTCGACCACCATCGTGAGGGCATCGCGCACGCGGGTGACGAGGACGTTGAACAGACGCTGATTGGACAGGAAACGCTCGAATGACGACATCACACCGATCGCCTTGTCGGTGGTGATCCCCTGCGCCATGTGCATGTTAAGGCTGTAGGCAAGGTCGAGCCGAGACAGCATCGGGTCACCGAGGCCGAGCGTCACGAGCGCCTTGTCTGCAGTCTCTACTTTCACGCCATCGGCATCGACGCCGACGACACGGGCGAGAGCGGCGTTGAGCATACCGCGTTCCTTGTCGTTGGCGGTCCAGCGGATGCGGTCGCCTTCGCGGAGTTGAAGGTCCTTCTTCTCGGAGAGCTGCAGCCGGTCGCGCTGCTCGGTCGGGGAAAGCTTCTGGGGATCGAACCGGATCCTGCGGCGACCGTCCGACAGTTCAACCTTTCCGTTGGCATGGACTTTCAGGACGTCGTAGCGGCCCGCCTTGATGCCGACGTCCTGCGCACCGCCGCGGCCGACCTCCAGCGTCTGGCCCGGCCAGTAGGTCGACGCATAGCGCAGCTCCTCGCGGGTCGTATTGACGCGCTCGTATACGGTGAGGTGGATCGCCTCGCCCTTGACGCTGCCTTCGGCGATCAGTCCGTCCTGAATGCGCTGATTGATGATGGCGCGCGCATCGCGGCCCGACGCGAACACGGCGGTTGCCTCGCGCTCTTGCGGGTCAAGTCCGAGCCACATGTCGGCGGCAGCGGCCGCCGGGTCGGCTGCCTCGACGACACGCTCCCCCAGCACCTTCATCGCCGCGCCGGCCTTGCCGATATTGGCGAGCGCGGCGACCGTGCGCAGCTGGTCGGTGCGCTGACGGATATTCTGGTCCATGCGCGCCACGGTGCCACCGCCGACCTGGATCATGGCGAAGGCCTTGCCGGCATCGATCGAGGAGAGCTGCTGGCGATCGCCGACCAGCACCAGCTTGTCGACACCCAGGGCCGCCGTGATCTGGTGGAGCTTGAGCATGTCGTTGCTCGAGACCATCGACGTCTCGTCGACCAGCAACATGGTGCCGGCGAGCTTCTCGCGCGCGGCGTCATATCGGGGCGTGTCACGCTCGGTGATGAAACGCTCATTGGCGAGGACGAAGGAGGCGATCGTCTGCGCCTTGATGCCCGCCCCTTCACCGAGGTCCGCCACCATTTTGTTCTGAAATGCGAGGCCGGTGATCGATCGGCCTTCGGCTTCGGCGACCCGGGCGACCGCCTGGAGCATGGTCGACTTGCCCGCGCCCGCAACGCCCTGGACCGACACGGTCCGATCTGTCGACGACAGGATCATTGTCGCCGCTGCAAGCTGACCCGGATTGAGGGGCAGAGCCACCGCTTCCTGCAAGCGCTGCGGCGCGTCTGCTGCCGCCACGATCGGCTCCGCTTTCCCTTTGCCTTCTTCGACAGCACCGAGGATCTTTTCTTCGGTCCGCAGAGCCTCCTGCGTGGTGCCCATGCGGCCCGTCCGATCCGCGGCGGTCGCAACGCCGGGGATGAGCTGACGGTTCTGCACCAGCCGATCGATCCGCTTCTCGATCATGTCGACGGTGACGCCTTTGAGGCCGAGATCGAGCGCGGTCTTGCTCAGCAGATTGACGGGCCAGGCGGCTTCGCGTTCGGAGAGCATGCGCACGGCAGACGCGACCGCAAGCTGCGCGCGTGCTTCTCCCGGCGACTTGACCGCCCGGGCGAGCGCGTTGTCCACCAGAGGATCCTGGGGACGAAGCAGCGCACCCAGGGTCTGGCGGGCGCCATCCACGGCATCGACGATGGCGCGGTAGCCGCGCTCCAGGGCGCTTTCCGGAGCCGCTAGCCCTGCGCGCGCCTCGGCCGCCGCCCGCAGGTCCTTGCCGTCGAAGCCGTGGGCCGCAGCCTGGTCGATCCAGCCCTGCTTGAGCGCCGCGCGATCCTCGACATCGAGTTTGGGATCGCGCGAGCGCTTGGTGATTTCGCGCAGGCCCTCGGGCGACTTGATGCCCAACCGCGTCGCGTGATCGAGGATCTCTTCGCGGCGCTGACTGAACTCGCCGATGACAGCCTTGGGGACACCCGATATCTCGAACGTGCCATGCTTGCCCTTGAGCTCAACCTGATAGCCGATCCGCTCGAGCCCGGCGCGCAGGAAGGCGTGGTAGATCGAGCCGATTATGCTGTTGTGGCTCCAGAGCTTGTCGGCATGGAGCGCCTGCCATTTGCCGTCGGGCATGCGCGTGAGATTGGCGATCACCGCATGGATATGCGCCTGGGGATCGAGCGCCCGGCTGGTGTCGTGCTGGAACAGCGCATAGACGAGATTGCCGGTCTGGACCGGCACCTTGCGGCCTTCGATGTCGCGCCGCCCCTCGGCGAGGTTCTTCTCGACCCACGCCATGGTCTGCTTGACGGCCGCCATATTGGCCTCAAGCACGCGCTTGTCGCCGGCGACATAGGCCATGATCGAGGCCGACTTCGGCATCGAGAAGGTGAGGTCGTAGCCCGCGCGCCGGTTCTCGACCTGGGCGACCGCTTCCCCGCTCGGAAGGATGCCATTGAGCACGCCCTCGAACGCGTCCTTGGACACCTCGCCGGACAGACCGAGGTCTTCCGACCCCTCCCCCGCCCACAGGCTGATCTCTGAGGATCCCTCGACCGTATAATAGTCGTCCTTCGCGAAATAGTTCGCGGCACCGGAAGCGGAGCGGACGCCGGCGACCGAGAGCATCAGATGCCCATATCCATGCCGTCATCGTCGCGGCCGCTGGCGAAAGCCTGGCGCAGCTCAACCAGCGTCAGATCCTCGACCTGCGGGCTGGTCTCGCCGTGCCGATGACCATCGCGGCGGTCATCCCTGTCGCGCGCGGAGACCGGCTGTTCTTCGCCGCCGGTGCGCGCCGCTGCCGCCTTGTCCGCCGCATGGGTGCCGGGCGTCGCCTGTTCGTCACGATCGTCGGCGCGCTGGGCCGCGCGCCGGGCGGCATCGTCCTCCTCCTCGACCTCGGCCGACAGGATGCGCGCGGCCAGATCGCGGGCGAGATTGGTGGTCTCGGCCACCTCTTCCACCACCTGCAACGAGCCGTCGCGCCCGCCTGCCTCCCCTGCCCCATCCTCGTCGAACGCTTCCTCTCCGCGCTTTGACCGCACCGGCCCGACATCGGGCCGTTGGACGAAGCCCTGGGCGACCTGGGGATAGTCTTTCCACTCGAGCAGGATCCGCGCCGCGGGAAAGCCGTCGGGGAACTTCACGAAGCCGTGCATCGAGGGCAGGTTGGTGATGTCGTCGGCGATGACGAGCGGCTCGACCTGTTTGCGCGGGGTCAGGGTCGAGGCGTCGCGGGTGTTGTTGTAGCCATAGCTATAGGCCTCATCCATCTGCCGAACCTCGCGGTTGCCGATGTAGCGGGCGCACTGCTCGGCCGTGTCGAGATCGGCGGTCGCGAGGATAAGCTTGGAGCGGGCAAGCGAGGCGAGATTGCGCGCTCCTTGCTCGCCATAGACTTCGACCAGTTTCTCGAAGCTATGGATGCCGAGGATCATAGCACCGCCGAACGCGCGGGCGGTCTGAAGACCATTCTCGATGGCGGGCAGGCGGTGGAGAGCGCCGAGCTCGTCGAACATGAACCATGTGCGCAGGCTGCGCGTGCGCGGCAGCGTCATCAGCCGGTTGATGGCGAGGTCCATCCAGAGCGTCAGCAGCGCCCGGTTCATCGGCAGATCGACATAGTTCGAGGTCACGAACAGGATCGAGCCGGGCTTCTTGTCGCGGGTGATCCAGTCGCGGATCGAGAAGGGCTCACCTTCGTCCGGCAGGAAGCGCAGGACCTGCGCGTTGGTGTTGAAGACGGCGCGGATCGATTCCGCCATGCGGGCCGCTTCTGGGGCGGTCAGCGGATCGGCGATGGTGTTGGCGAGGAAGCGGTGAACGCGCTTCAGGTCGGCCGTCATCAGGTTCTCGGACAGCGCGAGGTTGCTGGTCTGTCCCCGCTCCATGAGGCGGATGCACATCTCGATGAAGAGCGTGCGCGCGGCGAGCGCCCAGAAGGGTTCGGAGGAGCCGCCGTCAGACGGGATCAGCGCCGCCGCGGCGGCGGTGAACTCGCTGTGCGTGCGGCAGTCGTTGAAGATCGACCAGGCCGGGCAGCGCGCGTCCATCGGATTGAGGATCGTGTCGCGCGTGGGATCGTAGAAGGCTTCGACATAGGCCCCTGTCAGGTCGAAGATCACCGCCGTGTCCTGACGCTCCCGCATCTGGGTGACGAGGCTCCTCAGCTCCGTCGTCTTGCCCGAGCCGGTGGTGCCGATGAGCATGGCATGCGACTGCTCGGTGCGGTGCGGAAAGGGGATGCCGGCGAGCGTGTAGGGATGATGGATGCCGGCTTCCTTGCGCGCGCGGAACGGGAGCGCCAGAACCTGCCGCGGGGACAGGCTGGGGAAGAGGTCGGCGGCTTCCTCTTCGAACTTGATCCGGTTGTGCTCATTGATCTCTGCAAGGAGGACGGTGCGGTCGACCAGCATGGCCCCGCGTTCATGGCGTTCCTGAAGGATCGAACGCCCCCGCCGGTGCGAGATGTCGACGAACCAGATGGCCGCCGGAATGGTGATGAAGATCGAGACGAGGAAGGCGCCGATGAGGCCGCGCATCGCGACGGCCCAGGCGGTGATGACCTCGGGCACATAGGGCACCGCTTTCATCACGGTGCGCAGGATCTCGCCATTGGGAAGCGTGACGTTGACGCGCTTGCTCGGATTGAGATCGACCCAGTTCCAGAGCGTCGCGTAGATCTTCATGCAAACGAGCTGGAAGCCATGCTCATCGAGCTTGATCGACATGATGATGAACCAGGCTGCGAGGAAGGCGAAGAACCACAGGATGAAGGGGAGTTTCGTGCCCGAGAACCACATCAGCATTTCGTGGGTAAGAAGCTGGCTGCCGCGGGTGAAATTACCGGCATTGCGCTGGACGCGGCCGCGCGCGGAATGATGGGTGAGCGGGACGGGACGCCCGTCCGTGCGGATGTCCTCACGCGCCATGATATTGCTCCAATCGCTTGTCGGTTTCGGCGATGATGCGATCGCGATATTCGGGGAATTGCTCGCGGATGATGATGTCGAGCGCGAGCTGCTGGAACTCGCTGATGCGGGCGATCCGGCGATGGCTGGAGCTCAGCAACTGGCCCGATCCCAGGAAGGCATCGACGGCCGCGCGCAGCAGGTCCGATGGCGTGCATCCGCGTTCCGCCGCGAGCGCGACGAGGCGATCATATTTGCCGCGGTCGAGCCGGACCGAGCAGTGCTTGTAGGGGATGGTCAAACCGAGCCTCCTAGCAGGGAGGCTGGTGGGGTCTCAGAAACCGGTCCGGGTTATAGCGCAATCGCTGTGGTGGAGCAAGGAAATCGGCTTCCCCGCAGCAAGCGTGTGCGCCTGTAACACGCGAAAATGGCGGATTTCCGTGGGTTTCGGGAACGGCGAAACCATGTCCCACAGTGTCCCACCGAGCGGAAACGCCATAACCGGTTGGAATTGTTCCAGAACCTATGCACCGAAGGTGCGTTCGGTGTGCTTCTCTGCACCAGGGCTGAGTCCAGACCCTCGGAGCGTCCAGGACGCGTTCGGAATGGTTGGGATAGCGCCTCCGGCGGGGCTCCGTGCCGGCCTGCGGTCGGAAGGAAATGCCGGCTGGCGATTGACGGACCACGCGATCGCGGGTGCGTTTCAGCGCTTTCGGCAGGCTCGATGAGCGCCTATAGTCGGACCGTTCATAGCCCGATCAGCGTGAACCAAGAGGCCCATCATGGCACGCACATTGGAACAGGAAAGAGCCGCGCTTGAAGAAGAAGGCCGCAAGCTGGAAGAGCGGCGGCAACGACTGGAAGAGAAGGAACGCGAGGCCGCGATACAGGCGATCGAGAAGACCGGTCTTCTCAAGCTCGACGGCAAGCGATTGAGTGGGCTGGTCGCCCGCATAAAGTCGCTGGGAATCGAGGAAGTGGAAAAGCGCCTGACGGCCTGAACAGCCCCCGCCGCGACCCTTGTCGCGGCACGGGCATGGGGGGCTCGATGCCCCTCATGCCCGTAACATCGCCACACAAAAAAAGGGGAGAGGCGCCCGCGCCCCTCCCCGTCTGTCTCAGAATTCGTCAAGCCGCCCGCCCGGCACGCTATGGACGATCCGGTCGATGATCGTCATCGGCAGCGCGCCGTAATCCCCCTCGTCGATGGTGATGTAGCCGGCCTCCTCGTCCGCCACGACATGCTGGTCGAAGTAGCTGTGAAGCGCGCGACGTTCGGCGTTCGCGATGGCGGCGAAGAAGGCGGCGTTGTCGGCGGCGGCGCTGGTCGAGATCATCTGCATGATAGGCTCCTGTCTGTCTTGAATGACAGGAGCGGCGCGTCGGGCGGCCGAGGCCGGGTCAAGGATCGCGAAGCGACCGCGAAGCGGCGGTGGGGGTCACGATTTTCTTCGGCGGCCAGGACGCCGAAGGAGAAGCGCCGCGCCTGATCCGCCGGAGAAAATGGTGGGGCCCCGCCGTCCTTGAGGCGGTCTCGGGCGTCCGACAGAATGGGAAGTCTGTGAGAGATGTTTCCTCTCGTCGGGAGACCCCGGCAAGGCGTAGCGGCGTGCGGACCGACGGGTCCGCGCGGCACGCGAGCGAGCCGGGACTTGATGCCAGCGGCAAAAGAAAAGGGACCGAGCGCGAGGCCCGGTCCCGGATGGCGTCAGGGATGACGACCGCAGTGGCAGTAGTTCTCGTCGATGCCGCTGATCGAGCAGAGGCCTGGTCCGAAACCGGCGGCCATGATCTCGGGATCGTCGATATAGCCAAGCTCGGTGGCGATCGCGATTGCCTGTGACCGGAGCGCCGGATCGAGCTTGTCGATGGTCGGCTCCAGCGCCTCCGTGAACCACCGCTCATACATCTCGTAGCTGCCGCCGGCGGTCTGGTGCATCATCGCTTTCGAGACGCGGTCCGCCTCCTCCCGAAACTGCGCCAGACTATCCGATTGGGCGGCTGCGGATAGCGGATCGTCCTGCGGAGTGTGCGCCTGTTGTGGGCGGTGTTCGGCTGCGACCTGGTATGTCCTGCCGCAGTTCGAACAGCGGGCGCATTCATCGACTTCGTCATAATGCTCAGGATCGTAGAGCGTCGCGCAGTACGGGCAGATCGGAGCGTTGAACAGCGCCCGGAGATCGTCGGAAAGGTTGTCCATAAGAGCCTCCATCAGGATGATGCCGTGCTCCCCATCTCTCATCGATGAGGATGGGCTCATCGGGACGCGGTGTTGAGGCGGTCAGGGACGGCATGGCCGCCGCGAAGCGGGCAGCGGGGGAGCCGATTTTGTTGCCGGGTAGCGGAGCGGATCGGCGGCAAAATTGGGGGGACCGCTGATCCTTGACGGCCGAGAGACACCCAGCGTCAAACTGTGGCGATGAAGCTCCGTCTGATGCCGAGATGTGAGAGTGGTTTGGCTTTGCCCCCGAGCGTCGTGCGGGCGTCCGGATGGACCGCATCGCACGTCTAGGAGCGGCTCGCACAGAGGCAACTTGGTGTCGTTCCATCTCTGTGATAGGCGAGCGCTTGCGCCACCAAGGCCGTGGCGCCGGGACTGGTAATCCCGTCGAGAAAGGCAGCTCGGTGTGGTTTCACGCCGGGGTGCCTGCGCATATGTCCAGGTGCCTCGGTGCTAAAAGCGTAGGCGCATGTCTCGACGTGTTACCAGCCCCGGCTCCCGCGCCCAGAGCGCGGGAGTTTCGGCAAGGGTTTGGCCCTTGCGCATCCGGGGAGCGTGGGATGAGCAAGTCAGGGCAGAAGGTGGAGTCTCGTCCGCCGGAGATGGCATCGCGAGCGGCTGAAGCGTCGGACGCGATCGACCATCTGAGAAACGATCCGGAGATCCGGCGCGCGCTGGCTCTGGTCCTGATGCGGCAGGCGATGAAGGCGCTCGAAGAGGCCGAAGAAGACAGGGCCTGTTGTCATCTGCAGGCCGCGATCGACAGCCTTCTCGAGCGTTATGTCGATGGCGTTCCGTCGGCGACGAACTGACCGTTCAGGCCCACGCAAACCGAGCGTCATCATGCGCCGGCGCGCTCGCGACGAGACGCTCGAGCCGGGGCAGATAATGATCGACGCCGCGCAGTGCCGCCCGGCTCGGCGTGGCCGGATCGGACAGCCGGGCGCGGAGGAGCTCGACGGGAATGTCGCCGACGCTTTCCGCCTCGATTGCGAGGGCTTCGAGCAGCGCATAGGCATTGCCATAGGCGAGATCGAGTTCGAGGCCCTGATCCGATGTGAGGGCGACGCACAGCGTGATCTCGGCGCTGGCGGGGCAGTGATGGATGGCGATGCGCCGTCCTCTGAACTGGGCTTCCTCGATGACCGCGATCACGGCGGCGTCATGGTCGAAGATGCTGGTGATGGCGGCGAGCGCGAGCGGACAGACGCGCGCCTCGAAGCTGTCGCCGAGATACTCGTCGGGTTCAAGCAGCGCGACGCCGATGCGGTCTTCCTCGGAGCGGAGGAACCGCCGGAGCGCCGCGAGTTTCCGCGCCGTGATGATAGCGCTGGGCGAGAGAGCATCGTCGGCCGGTTCGGTGATGCGAAACAGGATGGACACGGGCTTGGTCTCCTCGACTGAAGGCGCTTTGCCCCTCCCCTCTCCTCTTTCTGGCGGCCGCCCACGGTCAGCTTGTCGGGCCCGTCTTGGCGGGACGCTGCAGTCGCGGCGCACGGGGGTTCGATGCCCGCGTGCGCCGCTTCCTCGCAGCAAGAAAGAAGAGAGGCTCCGGCGGATGCCGGAGCCTCTCGAGGGTGCGTCAGCGACGACGCTGGCGACCGCCGTTCACCATGTCGCGGTAGTAGTCATCCTGCGTCCAGGGATCGAACTCGTCGCGGGACTTCGGGAGATCGGTCTTGGGCTGGGCGAGCCGCGCCTTCACGGTCTCATCGAGCTTCACGACATGGAGAGGCACGCCTGCCTGCCGCAGCTTCTGGGCGAGGTTCATCTGGATGCCCGAGCCTTCGCAGACGACGGCTTCCACCGGCCTCAGGGCCAGCAGCCGGTCGTTGCGGACGAAGGCGGCCTTGGCGCCCAACCGGCGGTCGAGCTTGAACAGAATGACCTTCACGCCGCGCGCTGCCGCCCATGCCTGCGCAATCGCATCGCAGCCCTTGGTCTGGGCGGTCGTTGCGAGGATCATTTCCGGGATGCGCGCCTTGATCGAGTCGAGCCCGCGCCAGAGACCCTCATGGTCTTCCCAGACCTGCCCGCCGGAGAATGCGACAACCGGACCTTCGGGCGCGAACTGCTCGCGGCGCTCTCGAATTCGGGAAGCGAGATAGTCGCGGGCATCGATCATCGACGCGGTGACGCCTCGGGACACCCGGCTGCCGCGGGTCGGCGAATAGGGCCGTCCGGTCTCGACGCGATAGACTTCGGAGGCGTGGTCGCGCATGCACTCCATCGCATCGCGGCACCCTTGCAGCGTCTGGCAGAGAAGCTGGGCGTCTTCGAGCTGCGCGGCGTAGATCTCGCTCGGGTCAAAGTTGCGGGCGAGTTCGCCAAGCTCCTTCGCGGCATCGTCTTCTCGGTCGTTGATGCGCTTCGCGACGACGTGGAAGCTGTTCACGAAGCCCCAGGCGAGATCGGCTGCATAGGGTTCGAGGCGCGTGTCGCGGAACACATCGAACAGCGTCGCCATCACCATCTCAACGGCCACACGGGCCTGCTCCGGGTCGGGCATGTCGAGCTGCTCGGCCTCGTCGACCGGCGAGAGCTTCGCGCGTTCGTCATGCTCGATGAAAGCGTGTTCGTAAGTGGCGGCGCGGTCGTGGCTGTCCGTCTCGCTGGCGATGAAGCTGGCGAGATCTGCGAAGTTCGAGAAAGACTTGGTCATGTGAGCCTCCATGGGTTCTGGATGTCTCATCCTCGGGATGAGGCCTGGCTCAGGGCATGCGGTGGTCAGGGAGGTCGGGCACGTTAACCGGGAAGCCGGCCGCTCGCGGCCGGACCCGGGTTAACGCCGCCGCGCGGGGAGCGGGGGAGCCGATTTTTTCGGGGGGCCGCGCCAGCGGGCGCACGCAAAAATTGGGGGGACCGCTCATGCTCGACGGACCGCCAACCCCGCATGCCACACTAGGCAGACACAAGAGAGGAATAGGAATGAAAATCCTTCCCCGCTCGTCAACCGCAAGTGGGATCGTGACCCGGCAGGGCGGAGACGAAGCTCCGCTTCGGCTCCGTGAGCTTAGCCGGGGCTCGCGCGGCACGCGCGGGCGGCGGCTTAGCGAATAGAGCCCCGGTCCCGTCCTTCGCCCGAGCGAAGGGCGGGATGCGCCAACCCTTCTTGGCCAGCCCTATCGCAGGACCGATGACCTGGACCTCGCCGGCCCCACACAGCCCGGTTTTCAGACGAAGTCTGATCGATCGGTGAGATCCCGCAGCACGAGCAACTTACGCCGCAGCCAGCACGCAGCACCGCGCGGCACGCAGACGTGACGCGAGGCGACATTCGCTTTGAACCCGGTCCGGTCAGAGGCGGGTGAGCACGGCAAATGCCCGCGCCGCCATCGAGGGCGCCGCGCCGCGAGTTTCAGGGGATGCTGGGCGGGTGGCAAGCTCGCCCTAGGCACGGGGCGAGGCCGGCGTGTGCCGACCTCGCCGCCGGCATCAGGTCGGCCTGATCCAGTCGGCGGCGAGCTGCCATCCAAGGATATCGCTGCCGCTGTCACCGACGGCATCGCCGGAGATGTCGCGCCAGGGCGAACGCGGCCGGTAGGTCGGCATATACCGTACCGTCATCAGCTCGAATGTGGAGCAGGTATAGCCGCTCAACCGGATCGCAAGCACCGGCTGGTTCTCGGGCGGCAAAGCACCGAAGATCGAGATGAAGCCCGAGGGGATCGGGTGCAGTGTCGCATCGATCATCGCGCGCGCGAGCCGGGTCTCCAGTTCGCTGGCCTCGCTGCCCCAGGGATGGGCATCGATGTCGAACAGATCGGCGGCGCCGGCCGCGGGCACATAGGAGAATTCGCCGGACCAGCAGCGGCTGTCCGGATTGAGCGCGGCGATATCGTCGCCGAGGCGCGGATCGCCGGTCTCGCAGCGTAGCCAGTCGGCAAGGGCCGGCGTGAGCCGGCCTGAAAGCTTGCGGGCGCGCAGCGGGGTCGCATCGAGATCGGGAAATTCGACCAGCCACCAGGCGAGGCGGTGGTGCATGATGATGCCGAAGCAATGGTCGGCGGACCGGGCGGGCGTGGATTGTGCGTGCATGAGCGTTGTCCTGTTGGAAGGCCGACGGGTCAATGGACCGACCCGTCGTGCGCGAAGATGGAATGGGGGACGATCAGTTGGTGCTCGCTGGCGACCAGCGACCAGGCCGCGGCAAGATCGTCATAATATTCGCAGTCGACGATCGCGTCGGCGCTGGCTTCGCCGAACTGCGCCTGCTCGAAGTCGCGGGCGTGGGCGGCGTCGGTCGCCTCGGTGATCGCCTGGCCAAGGCGGGCGGCGATCTCGTGGCGGCCCATGCTGTCGGCCGCGCGGCGGATGCGCTCGACCATGCAGGGGTTGGTGGTCTCGATGCCGTGGGCGATGCCGGCGATGTCGTCGAAGCTGGTGAGGGTGAACATTTGTGCTCTCCATCGAAAGGTGGAGGGCGGCCGCGCGCGACCGCCCGGAAGGACGGTCAGAGGAATTCGATTTCCTCGGCGACGATGTCGGTGTTGTAGTAGGTGCGACCGTCGCGCTCGTTGCGGCTGTAGCGGATCTCGCCGACCACCAGGAGCTTGTCGCCCTTCTTCTTGTGGTTGGCGACCGACTTGCCGAGGCCGTTGAAGGCCTTGACCGTGTGGAACTCGTCGTAGGTCTCGGTGTAGCCGTTGTCGTCCTTCTGGACCTGGCCGTCCTTGATGACCGGCTTGGAGGTGACGAGGCTGAAGCTGACGCCGCCCTTGCTGTCCGTGCCGAAGCGGCTGATGTCCGAGGTGATGCGGCCCGAGAGAAAAACCTTGTTCATGGCCTGATGCCTTTCGCGTCTCACGCCAGCGGGCCGATCCCGCTGGGATGAACTTGTCCGAAGGCCCGTGATCGAGGGGACACCGCACCCGAGCGCCAGCGAGGGGAAACCCCCATTTTTCGAGTGGTGCGGGCAGAGGCCGCCAGGCCTCAACACGGTCGGAAAATGGCGGGTTGCGGAGGCCCCGCACGGGCGTAGCGTTCATCCACTCAAGCGGATGGCCCACCGGCGATATCGCGAAGGCCCTCGCCATGGACGGTCTTCACTCGGGGTCAGCCAAAGCGAGACACCTGCCCTGCACGGCGGCGGCGCGTCGGATTGTCGGCCTCGCCCGAGCGGTCTGGGGACGGCCTCGTGTGCGGGATCGACAGGGCGCGGCGTCCGGGACGGCGAGATGCCATCAGGTCATGCCGGCCAGCGGTCGGCGAGTGCCATGCACGAGGAAGGGCATGGCGCTGGATCGTCCGGCAAGAGGACAGCGCACCGCGGCACGGCGACGGGTGCTCCGGCTCGAGCGATATCAGCGGTCGGCAGGCAGAGACCTCGGCGACGCTTCCTGCGGTCGGGCCGGCCCGCCTGTCGCCAAGATGGTGGCTCGATGCGGCCTATCGGCGAGGAAAGCCGGGAAGGACGGCGAGGCTATCTACCGCAGACGGGCGAGCCGGCCTGGCGGTATCCCGCGGAACAGGGAGAGGGAGCCCGCGCCGGTCGCGGCGATCAGGAAGAAGCCGCCCGCCATGGTCGCGTTCTTCAGGATTTCGGTGAGATTGCCCATGTGCGCCTGCTTGGCCGTGGCGAGACACCAGAGCCCGAGCAGGATGCCAACCGTGCGGACGGGATAACCCAGGACGATCGCGATCCCGCCGACAAGCTCGCAAAGGCCGATCAGATAGGCGAAGATCAGGGGGTCGGGCAGGCCGATGGCTGCAAGTCCGGGAACGAGGGCGGCCGCGCCGCCCATGAGCTTCATCGCACCCCATACGATGAAGGGGATGCCAAGGAACAATCGTGCGAGAAATAGCCCTCGGTCGTTCATGAGCATCCCCCTGTGATCGGCCTCGCCATGACAGGAGGACGCACGGAAAGGTCGTGCGTCTACCCGGGCGGGCTTCTTGAAGACTAGCGCCCGTGCGGGCGTGCAACAACGGGTCTAGTCCTGGACGGGCTTTCCGGACTTTTCTTCTTCGAAGGAGAGCGCGACGTCGGCGTTGGCGGAGAGGCGGACGCGGTCGCCTTCGACACCGGCGACCAGGCCGATGCTGATATAGTGGTGGTGGCCGCTGTGGGCGCCGTGGCTGTCATGTTTCCCGAGCTAGATCCGGTCGCCCTCGAGACGATCGACGGTGCCGACATGGACGCCATCGGCGCCGATGATTTCCATGCCTTCCTTGATGTCGTGAGCCATCGCTAGTTTCTCCTTGATTGGCGGAGGTCGCGAAGCAACTCTCATGCCACCGGCATGATCCAGCGATGCACGTGCATAGTCAGCGACATGCGGCGATGCTCAACGCAGGCGAACGACAGAATGTCCCGCATTGCGGGGCAAATTGTCCAAGGCAAACGGTACTCGTCCGTTCAATGCTTGCGGACGAATTCTGCGCGCAAGACCAGCCCCTTGATTCCATCGTATCGACAGTCGATCTCCTGGGCGTCGCCGGTGAGTCGGATCGATTTGATCACGGTGCCCTTGCGCAGGGTCTGGCCTGCGCCCTTCACTTTGAGATCCTTGATCGTGATGACGCTATCACCATCGGCGAGAAGGTTGCCGACGGAATCGCGCACTTCGATCGCCTCGGCGGCGTGGGCATTCGCGGCGGCCTCGGCCGGACTGATCCATTCGCCGGAGGCTTCGTCATAGACATAGTCGTCGCTGGTATCGGTCATGGTCGGTCGCGCCCTTCAGGCCAGACGCGCTTCGAGCGCGCCGAGTTCGGCGGTCAGCGCCGCGGGCAGGCGGTCGCCGAAGCGTGCATAGTCGCGGCGGATGCGCTCGGCCTCGGCGCGCCATTCGTCGTGATCGACGGCGAGGAGGGCTGCCACGGCTGCGTCGGAGAGATCGAGTCCCGCCAGATCGAGGTCGTCCATCCTGGGAAGGCGGCCGATGGCCTTGTCCTCGGCCTCGACGCGCCCGTCCAGGCGATCGGCGATCCATTTGAGGACGCGGGCATTGTCGCCGAAGCCGGGCCAGAGGAAACGGCCGTCGACATCCTTGCGGAACCAGTTGACGTAGAAGATGCGCGGCAGCTTGGCCGCGTCCGACGCCTCCGCGCCCAGCTTTAGCCAGTGGGCGAAATAGTCGCCCATATTATAGCCGCAGAAGGGCAGCATCGCGAAGGGATCGCGGCGCACGTCGCCGATCTTGGTCTCGGCCGCGACCGTGCCCTCGGACGCGACGTTGGAGGCCAGGAACACGCCGTGCTGCCAGTCGAAGGCCTCGGTGACGAGCGGAGCGGTCGTCGCTCGGCGGCCGCCGAAGAGAATGGCCGAGATCGGAACGCCCCTGGGGTCCTCCCATTCGGGCGCGATTGCCGGGCATTGCCCCGCGGGGCAGGCGAAGCGCGCATTGGGATGGGCAGCCGGCGTGCCGAGATCGGGAGACCAGGCCTGGCCGCGCCAGTCGGTCAGCCCGGCGGGCGGCTCCTTGGTGAGGCCCTCCCACCAGACATCGCCATCGGCGGTGAGCGCTGTGTTGGTGAAGATGGTGTTCGCGTCGAGGCTGGCGAGCGCATTGGCGTTGGTGGTCGCGCTCGTGCCCGGCGCGACGCCGAAGAATCCGGCCTCGGGATTGATCGCGTAGAGCCGGCCGTCGTCACCGAAGCGCATCCAGGTGATGTCGTCGCCGATGGTCTCGGCCTTCCAGCCCGGAATGGTCGGCTGCAGCATGGCGAGGTTGGTCTTGCCGCAGGCCGAAGGGAAGGCGGCGGCGACATAATGCACGCGGCCCTCGGGTGAGGTCAGCTTGAGGATGAGCATATGCTCGGCAAGCCAGCCATCGTCGCGGGCCATGACCGAGGCGATGCGCAGGGCGTAGCATTTCTTGCCGAGCAGGGCGTTCCCGCCATAGCCCGATCCATAGGACCAGATTTCGCGCGTCTCGGGGAAGTGGACGATATATTTGGTCTCGTTGCAGGGCCAGGCGGCGTCGGCCTCGCCGGGCGCGAGCGGCGCGCCGACCGAATGGACCGCGGGCACGAATTCGCCGTCCTCGCCCAAGGCGTCGAGCGCGGGCGTGCCCATCCGCGTCATCACGCGCATGGAGAGGACGACATAGGGGCTGTCGGTGATCTCCACTCCGAGCGCGCTGATCGGCGAGCCGATCGGGCCCATGGAGAAGGGCACGACATACATGGTGCGCCCGCGCATGCAGCCGTCGAACAGGTCCTTGAGCGTGCCGCGCATCTCGTCCGGCGCGCGCCAGTTGTTGGTCGGTCCGGCGTCGGCCTCGTTTTCGGCGCAGATGAAGGTGCGGCTTTCGACGCGCGCGACATCGCGCGGGTCCGAGGCGGCCCAGAAGGAGTTGGGGCGCTTCGCGGGATCGAGGCGGCGCAGGGTTCCGGCCGCGACCAGCTGCTCGGTCAGGGCATGCCATTCGGCCTCGGAGCCATCGCACCAGTGGATATGGTCGGGTTTGGTGAGGGCGGCGATCTCGTCGACCCAGGCAGCGAGGCGGCGATGGCGAGTCGGAGCCGCCAGCGTTTCAGCGATAAGGGCGTCCGACATCGAAACTCTCCGAATAACTGGGGCGTCGCGGCAAGCGCGCGCGGTTTGCGAGGGGGTTGATGCCCGGTTCGTTAGCAGTTTGAGGACGCCAGATGCAAGTTTAGGATCGCTATTCAGATAGTCAGCCTCGCTTCTGAGCAATCCTTGACGTCATTCCTGATGTATTTTACATCATGGCGATGCTCACCCCAGCTCAGCTTCGCGCGGCGCGCGCGCTCCTCGGAATCGACCAGCGCACGCTCGCCGAGCGCGCCGGCGTCTCGCTGCCAACGATCCAGCGCATGGAAGCGACCAGCGATGGCTATGTCCGGGGCGTGGTGGATACGCTGACCAAGGTGGTCGATGCGCTTGAGCGCGAGGGGATCGAGCTGATCCGGGAGAATAGCATCAGCGCGAGCGGCGGGCGGGGTGTCCGGCTGCGCGATCCCACCAGCCCGACCTTGCGCGAGCCCGTGCGGCGCACGCAGGACAATGCATCGGCGGCGTAGGCATGCCTGACGGTACGGCGACAGCCCATCTCTTCCGGCCGAAGCTCGTCACGGCCCTGAGCGAAGGCTATTCCCTCTCGTCGTTGCGCAAGGACGTGCTCGCTGCGGTGACGGTGGCGATCGTGGCGCTGCCTCTGTCGATGGCGATCGCCGTAGCCTCCGGCGTGTCGCCCGAGCGAGGGCTATATACAGCGATCATCGGCGGGTTCCTCGTCTCGGCGCTGGGTGGGAGCCGCTACCAGATCGGGGGACCCGCGGGGGCCTTCATCGTTCTGGTGGCTGCCACGACGACGAAGTTCGGTCTGAACGGGCTGCTCGTGACCGTGATGCTGTCGGGCGCGATGCTGACGCTGATCGGGCTTTCGCGCCTCGGCTCGCTGATCCGCCACATTCCCCATCCCGTGACCGTGGGGTTCACCTGCGGCATTGCCGTGACGATCTTCTCAGGCGAAATCCGGGATCTGTTCGGTCTGCATCTCGCGGGCGCGGAACCCGGCCCGCTGATCCCCAAGCTGCTGGCGCTCGGCAAGGCGGCAGCGACGGCGACGCCTGCGGCGGCGGTGCTGGGCCTCGGCTCGGCGGCGCTGATCTTCGTGCTGCGCCGGTATCGGCCCAACTGGCCCGGCATGTTGATCGCGGTGGTGCTGGCGTCCATCGCCGCCGCATGGATGCAGCTTCCGGCCGAGACGATCGGCAGCCGCTTCGGCGATATCCCGCGCGGCTTGCCGACGCCGCAGGCACCGGAGATGTCATGGGCGCTGGTGCTGCAGCTCCTGCCGTCGGCGCTCTCGTTCACCCTGCTGGGCGGCGTCGAGAGCCTGTTGTCGGCCAAGGTCGCCGACAGCATGTCCGGACGCAAGCATCGCTCCAACATGGAGCTGGTCGCGCAGGGTCTCGCCAACATCGTCTCAGCCCTGTTCGGCGGGATCAGCGTCACCGGCACGATCGCGAGAACCGCGACGAACATCCGGGCTGGCGCGATCAGCCCGGTGTCGGGCATGCTGCATGCGCTGTTCGTCCTGCTCTTCATGCTCGTGGCTGCGCCGCTGGCGCGCTATGTACCGCTCTCGGCGCTCGCCGGCGTCCTGCTGGTGGTGTGCTGGAACATGGCCGAGAAGGCCGAATTCCTGCGCCTGATCCGTAGCTGGCCCACGGCCTCGGTGCTGCTCGCGACCTTCGGCCTGACCCTGGTGAAGGACCTGACATTCGGGATCGTCGCGGGGTGTGTCGTCGCCGCATTGCTGGCGATCGTCCGGCGAAGGGTCCCGCAGGAGGGCGATTGAAGGTGCGACGGTGCGGAGCAAGTGGCTTGCCCGCAGAACAAAAACAGGGCCTGCCTCGCGGGGAATGTGCGAGGCAGGCCCTCAAGGGTCGTGCGCGGCCGGGAGGCGCGGGACCGGGCACGTCGGGGAGCATGTTGGAGGGCGGAAGAAGCGGTGGGACCAGGTTCGGGCCGTGAGCGCCATTGAGCGACCGCGTCGCGGTCAAAGGGTTCAATCGGTCAATGCGGAGAGCATACGCGGTGCCGAGGCCGATCCGATCGCGCTTGTGAGACGCGTCGCATCGGCAATGGTGGACGCCGTTCCGAGCCATTCCAGGGAGCCATCATGGCGTTCAGCATAGATGGCGTAGGAGGCGGGGACTTCGTCAGCGTTCTGCACGAGGGCATGTTCGCCGGACGCATCACGCAGGCCCGCGATTGCGATCTGCCGGCTCCATGCGAGAGGAACGGGACGAAGCTCACCGCCAGAGGGCGACGTGGAAAAGTTCTCGGACCATCCTGGGCAGCGCTGGTCCACGAAGTCGATTGCGGCGGCGATCCGACCGTTGGTATCGCCATGGGCAAGGGCGAGACAGGCGGGCGCGGCTGCGATCATATCCGCCAGCTTCGCCGTAAAGGTCTCGAACATCGCATCGCTCTGGAAGTCGCCATCCTCCGGGGGCACGGGCCTTTCCTCCGTCAACACGATTTGCAGTTCGTGAAGCGCCGCGAAGGCCAGGCCGGACGCGTGTCCGGTGGTGAGGTCAGGCCTGTCGAAGATCAGGTCGTAGGGCCGGCCTTCCGGATCGGCGAAAGCCTGATCGAAGGTCAGGTGCGAGATCGATTCCCAGGTCTCTCGGGAAATCTCGCGCGCATCGACATAATATTCGGGTGCGGGAAGGCCGAGACCCGCATCGAGACCATCGAGGCGCAGACGGGAAAGCTGGGCCGTTTCGCTATTCGGATGCTCTTGGCGTTCCAGCAAGGTCGCGAGATCGGTCTGGTCGAGCGCGATCCAGTGCGGGGCCGACGCGCCGTCGCGCGGAAACAGGCCACGGAGCTGGATCAGTCGCTCGATCTGCGAGGCGTCCCGCAGGTCATAGGCGCCGCCGAGGATTTCGGCGGCGATGTGGTGCCAGACGTGCCAGGGATAGCTCGCGAAGGGCACAACATGGCGAGCAACCAGACAATCGTCATCCAGCATGCATTCCCGGCTGCCGTCACCGGCCCAGAATTTGCCCACGCTACCCTCGGCGGAAACGATCTCGGCGCTGGTGAGCGCGACGAAGTCGGCAGTGAGGCCGCACAAGTCGTGGGGCGATCGGGTCGGGAGACTGGATTGGGCAAGTGAAGGCATGGAGGGATCCTCGCTGTTGGTCGGCGTGCGGGTGCGCGCTGTCAAAAGAGACAGGGCCCGCTTCGCGACGTGCGAAACGGACCCTGCAAGGGGCCGCGCCCGGAGGCTGGGCGCGGCGGGGGAGATGGATCGCGTCAGGCGGTCGCGTCGGCGGTTTCGGCCGGTTCGGCGGCCTCGGAACCGTGCGGCTTGCGCTGGCGGCGACCGCCTTCCTGGGGCTCGCCACCGAAGGCATGTTCGGCGGAGGACTGGCCGAGGCCGGCCTCGGCGCCCTGGGTGGCGGGGCCGGCGGTCTCGTCGGCGCCGGGCAGCGGCGGCAGGCCCTCGTCGGCCTTGGGCGCCATCTCCGCGGCGAGATCGCGGCGACGCGTCGGGCGCGACCAGACGACGTTGTAGCTGCCGTCCTCCTGGCGGAACGCCGACACGTAGAGCGGCGCGGCCAGGCTCGGGTCCTCGATCTTGCCGTTGAGGAACGCCTCGCCCGTGCCGTTCGAGAACAGCTCGAACAGCGCACCCACCTGCACCCACGCCCGCGACGCCGACAGCGCCAGAACCTCGAACTTGGGCGCCTTGGGATTGGCCGAGTGCACCTCGCGCAGCGCAACCGTCATGGCGATCGCCAGCGTCGCGATCTTGCCGACGAAAATGCCGGCGTCATTCTGCTTGATCGAACCGATGTTCATGGGAAAGTCTCCTGAAAGCGGTCTCGAACACCGTGTCCGAGCCACCTTCCTCCTTCCCCACTCCCCTCCTCGGCCGTTCGGCCGAGCAGGCGCGCAAGCGCCCATCCGAGCGCCGCAAAAGCGGCCTCGGGTCGAAACGCGTTGGGCGCTGGATGGCGCTGACCGCCTGCGGGCGGTCAGTGCGCTAGAGGCAACGTCACCGGCTGGCGGACGGTCGCTAAGTGGGCGGGAGAGCCTCGCTCGCGGTCATGCTGCGGTCGAAGGCCTCGACATGGCGGCGCGCGAGATCACGCTTGGCGATGTTGTGCCAGTAATGATCGTCATGCCCTTCATAGTTGCCGCGACCGTCGAGCCGGATCGTGTCACCATATTGCTCGATCCGCTGACCGTCATAGGTGAGCAGCACCTCGCCCTGGGTCGTGCTGAAGCGCTTGCGCTCGATAACCAGCTTGGCGGGATCATAAGGCGGCGGCTGGCGCAGATAGTCGGGACGCTGGCGGTTCGCAGCGATCGCTGCGCAGAGGCGTTCAACGTGATGCGCGTCGTTCGAGACGATGATGAAGACATGGGATCGGTCGAAGAAGTTGCCGAAGAAGCTGACGGCATTCTCGACCCCTTCGAGCCATTCGCCGCGCAGGTTGCGGGCATCCCGTTCGACGAAATCGCCATATTTTTCGAACAGGCGGTTGAGCGGATGATCGTTCAGCATCTCGATCAGCGCGTCGATCGCGGCTTCGACGGTCTCGGAGCGCAGATGGCCGTTGCTCAGGACGATGGTCGTCATGGTCGTTCCTCTCGAGTTTGGAGTTGATCGAGCGGGGACAGCCGCCGCGCCCGGTGGTATGTCGGCCTCGGCAGGCTTGTGGCGCGGTCCGGCGATTATCGTCTGCGGCGGAGCGCCACGACTGTAGCGGTCGAGGGACAGGCCGTCAGTTGGGCTCGTCGAGCCAGTTCTCGATTCTAAGGGCGCGGATGCGCGAGAACTCGCCGTAGTTGGCGGTCACAAGGACCGCGTCCAAGGCATAGGCATGAGCCGCGATGAACAGGTCGTTCGGGCCGATCGGCTTGCCCGCGGCCTCGAGCTCGGCGCGAATTCCGCCATATTCGGTGTCGGCCGGAACATCGAGGGCGAGAACCTGGATGCTGTCGAGGATCGCTTCGATCTGGGCCAGGAGGCGCGGCGATCCCTTCTTGGCGCAGCCGTAGCGGAGTTCGGCGGCCACGATGATGCTGACGCAGATGCCGTCAGGGCCGACCTCGGCGATCCGGTTCGCGATGGCCCCGTGCGGATTGCGCGCAAGCTCGGACACGATGTTGGTGTCGAGCATGTAGAGCGTGCTCAAAGGTCTATGGCCTTTGCCGGCAGCAGCGTATCGTCGACGTCCGGGAACTCGTCATCAGGTCCGAGCGGGTCGAGGCTCGCCAGGACTTCGAGAATATTCCGCCGGCGGATCGGCTCGAGAATGAGCCGCTCGCCGTCACGGTGGATCATGACGCTCGTTCCTGGAAGCTCGAAGTCGGCCGGGATACGCACGGCCTGGCTCTTGTTGTTGCGGAACAGTTTGGCTTCCCGCGAGGCTATCGGTTCGGATCGTGCCATGCCGTCCTCCTTGGATATACATAGACATATACATTGCGGTCGGCCATTTCAATGGCGGACAACAACAGGGGTTCCGGCCCTGGCGTCTCACACCGCGAGATAGCAGTCATGGGCGAGCAGGCGCGGCTCTCGCGAGCCGGCCCAGATCGGACGGGGCAGATCGTCGCCCATGGCAAAGCGCCAGCGGGTGAGGCCGTTGGCGGCCTCCAGTACGAATCCGTCCTCGGTCGCGTTGAAGCGCTCTATGGTCGCCTTCTCGTCGCCGAAGTCGGGGATGTCGGCTATGCGTTCATGGCCGGCATAGCGATGCTCCCACGGCGTGAATTCCGCGATCTGGTCGGGATGCACGCCAAGGATGCGCTGGTCGATGGCAGCCCGGAGCGACCGGAAATCCTCGGCCGGAGTGATCTCCTCGCGCGTCAGCCAGATCCACCCGTCAGACCCGGTGAGCGGCAGAACGATCCATGAGCCGCGATTGCATTGCCAGCCCGAGAGGCCGACGCCCCCTTGCCCATAGCTGCCGAGGTGGCTCGAATAGTCGGTGAGCATGCGGCCTTCCGGCCAGTCCGGCGGCATGGGACCGATGACGCTGTTGCCCCTGACGGCGCTGAACGAACCCCGGTCCCATATGCCGTCTCGGTTGAGGACCCGGCGCTTGGTTCTGCCGGTGCGAGGAAGGTCGAGCACGCGGCGTGCCTTCTCGAGCGGATCCTCGCCCTGACGGACGGTGACGGCGAGGCGGAGGGTGAGCGCTCCCGAGGCAGGGCTGGCGCTCTCCTCACAATCGAGCGCGAAAACAGCTTCGTGCTGGACCGGAGACTGGCTGCCTTCCGGCACGATCGTTCGCGCGGCGGCCCAGTCGATGCGCCGACGCTCGTACCAGCTTTGGGAAAGAAGCCAGCTGCGCGCACGGCGCGCATCCTCGGCCTCGGCTTTGGCGAGGATCCAGTCGGGGACGGGCGCCGTGAAGACGACGTCATAGGTCGGCATGGCGAGATACTCCGGCTTGAGGGTGTGAGCGCCGCGCTTGATGGCGGCGGTCCGGCGCGTTCAGGCGAGCGGCGCCGGCAGGGCCAGCCATTCCGGCTGGTCGCTTGCGATCGGCAGATCGGTGTTCGAGGCTTCGGCCTCGGAGAAGACGGTCGCGGTTTCGAGCGAGCCGAAGCCCGCCTTGCTGTTCCAGAAGAGCAGGCCTTCCTCGCGATCCCGCGTGGCGATGACGAGGCCGTGCTCGGCCTCGCCGGGACGGCGGGTCAGCGCCTTTTCGAGGCCTCGGGCCGAGCCGCCGAATTCGATGTCGTCCTCGCGGATCACGACGAAGCCGCCGCCGAACTCACCCGGACGCATGCGATCACAATCGAGGGCATATTCGAAGCCGAAGGGAAGCGCGGAGCGTGCCGTGGCCTGGATCAGCGCCGCCGTCGCCTCGATGTCGACCTGCTCGCCGTGGATCCAGACGCCGACCGTGTCCCCGGTATCGGGAGGATCGACCTGCAGGGTGAAGCCGAGGCGGGGATAATCGGGATCGGGGAATATCTCGAGAAAGCCCGAGAACGGGTCGGCATCGGCCGGCGGAAAGCAGGCCGCGAAAGCCGGGCCCAACGCGGAGAACCGCGCGGTGCGCCCATCCGGTTCGAGCGAAGCATCGTCGAGGGCCTCGATGGCATCGTCGATCAGGCGGAGGACCTCAGCCTCGGCGGGCGTGACGGCGAGCGTGAAGCTCGCCTTGGTGAAGTGGTTGGCCATGCTGACTCCTTGGGGAGAGGGATGCGGCGCAAGCCGCGTCCCCGGCCTCGGAGACAGGCCCGGCCCCCTTCCCCTGCCCTGCTCCCCTTTGCATGCGCGGAGCGCGGACCGCAGCAGACGCGCGGAGGATTCCGCGGCCTTGGTCAGAGACGTTCGGAAGGTGCGGGCGGCGTTACCGCCCTATTGGCAAGTCTAGGCCGTGCGCTTGCGGCGGCGGGGAGGCCCGACATGGTCGGCGGACACTTCGAGGTCCACCGCGAGCTGGGTGAGCGTACGCTGCGCGCCCAACCGCTGCAGCCCGTCCATACGACCGTCGAGCTTGAGCGTCTTGATCCGCGATCGAACGAGCGAAGCGGCGACGCGCAGCGTGTGGGGATCGAGCTCGGTCATGGGACTCGATCATAGCGCGGAAGGCGCGTCGAGGCGAGCGCTCAGCCCTCGTCTGGAAAGTCGCGCCAACGGCGAACCAGCTCGATCATCTCGGCCTTGCGGCCGAAGGCATCGGGATAGATCGCGCCTTCATGCTGGCCGAGAAAGCCGATGATGATTGTCATGTGGGTCGCGATCGTCGCGTCGACGCCGAACAGATCTGCGATAGGGAAATGACCGCAATCATCGCCATTCCACCAGGCAAGCAGGAAGTTCGCGACCCGCCGCGCCTGGCCGGTGTCGGATCGAGCGATCTCGATCAGCCGGTCGAGGGCATGGCGCGCGGCGGCGTCGCTGAAGGGTCCCTTGTCCACGGGATCAGCCTATAGCAGCGAGATGCTCACGGGAACCGGGAACCGGAGCGCCAAACTCGGGATCGACACCCGGCGAGCCCGCCGGATTGCCGCGCAGGATCCACGGCATCGGCTGGATGAGACGCGCCCAGTCGGCAAACGACGGTATCCGCCCAAGATCTTCGGTGACATGCTGTTCTCCGACGAGCCGGACCGGGATGTCCCGGCCGTCGCTGTTGCGGATCGTCACGCCGAAGATCGTCTCGAGGAGAAAAATGCCTTCGGCATGATGCCTCAAGGCGCGGTGGCGCGGATCGGCGATGATCTTCTTGGACTCGTCGAACCACTGGTGAAGCGGCAGATAGTCCTCGGCATTACCGCCCCACCGGCGGACCGAGCTCAGCGCATGATAATGGCAATGCGACATCGCTAGAGCTCCGTCTCGCTGGTGTCATAGTCGATGAAGCGGGTGTTGTGCGTCAGTGTCACCGAGCCGGAAGCGACATCGATGCCGATGATGCCGTGGGCCCCTTCGCCGTTTTCCCAACCGCAATGATGGCTGCAGACCGCATTCTCGGCGAAAGCGCTCAGAGCATCTTCAAGGTCGACCGTCCGCGTGGTGACAGAGCCATTATATTCGAGCGCGAAATGGTCGCACAGGATGGTCGGTAGCTCTGCGCTGGCGTCGTCGCGATAGGCGAAGACATCGCCCACGCTGCCTTCGTCGCCGCCGCCGTCATAGTGGATGTCAACGCGCGCGATGCCGTGTTCGCGCAGCAATGGAAGGAAGGCGGCCTTGCAGCGCGCCTCGACGTCTTGGACAGCGGTAAGACCGGTCTCGATCTCCGCGACGATCGCGGCCTCGGTGACCGGCTGGTCGGAAGTGGGTTGCTGGATCATGCGTCGATCTCCTGGATCAGGATCTTCGCGGCCTCGGCGCTGGCCGGATAGGCGGCGGCGAGGTTGCGGTGAAGGGCTTCGAAGTCCGGGATGGCGAAGCGTCCGTCGGCATTGGGCCGGGTCGCCAGAAGCGCGCCGGTGACGATGTCGTCGATCCGGTCGCGATCGACTGTCGGGGCGCTGCCGTCTTCATAACGGACCGGTGGCGCGAACCCGGCCTCGACCCAGCTTTCGAGGCCGTCCTGCGCGGCCTCGGTATAGGCGGTAACCGCGGGATTACGCCGATAGGCAAGCGCATCGACCTTGAGGCCAAGCGAATAATAGACGCCGAAGTCGTGCCGGTTGGTGACCGACACGAGCGTGCAGCCATCGGGCGGCGGGCCGAAACGGGCAATGATGGCGGCGCGGTAGGCGGCGACTTCAAGCCGGTTCAGCCGCTCGAAGTCGGGCGTGTGCCCAAGCTGCGCGCAGTCCTCGTTGGCGGGGGCGCCGCCGAGGTCGATGATGTCGGACATGATTGTCTCCCGTCACGATTGGACAGGAGCCACGCTCCCCCTCCTCTCTACGGCCGCAGGCCGGTCGGCCGGGATTGAAGCTGACAGGAAAGGGGCACGGCGTTAGACAGGGTGGCCGTCCCGACAAATCTGTTCAGAGGCTTCGCTTTTGGAAACCATCACGCTCGTCCTGACATTGCTGTTCGCCGTGGTGCTGAGTGGAATCCTGGCTCGCCTCTTGCCGTTTTCGGTTCCGCGTCCCCTCGTCCAGATCGCTCTGGGTGCCGCGATCGGTCTCGTCGCCGACTGGCGGGTGACGCTCGATCCGGACATCTTCTTCCTGCTCTTCCTGCCGCCGCTGCTGTTCCTCGATGGGTGGCGGATACCGCCCGACGATATGTTCAAGGATGGCGTCACGATCCTTGAGCTGGCCCTTGGCCTGGTCGTGTTCACCGTCGTCGGCATGGGTTTCCTCATCCACTGGATGATCCCGGCTATGCCGCTCGCAGTGGCTTTCGCGCTCGCGGCGGTGGTTTCCCCCACCGACCCGATCGCCGTGTCCGCGATCGCGCAGCGCACGCCGATCCCCAAGCGGATGATGCATATCCTGGAGGGGGAATCGCTGCTCAACGACGCGTCGGGCCTTGTCTGCCTGCGCTTTGCGGTGGCGGCCGCCCTGACGGGCAGCTTCTCGCTGGGGGCCGCGGCGCTCAATTTCCTGTGGGTCGCGATTGGCGGCATCGTCGTCGGCGCGGGCCTCACCTGGCTCGTTGGGCGGGCAAAGGAACTGGTCGCGCGGCGTCTCGGCGAGGAAAGCAGCTCGCAGATCCTGATCAGCCTGCTGATTCCGTTCGGCGCCTATCTCGTAGCCGAGCATCTCCATTGCTCGGGCATCCTGGCGGCGGTCGCGGCCGGCGTGATGATGGGGTTCATCGAGACACGGGGCAAGGCGCTGGCCGTAACCCGCATCCGACGCACGACGGTCTGGGATCTCATTCAGTTCACGGCCAACGGCATCATCTTCGTGCTGCTTGGCGAGCAGCTTCCCACGATATTGGCCGGCGCTGCCGACAGCGTCAGGCTGACCGGCCATCATGGAGCCTGGTGGCTGGCCGTCTATATCGTCGCGATCAATGTCGCACTGGCGGCGCTGCGTTTCGTCTGGGTCTGGTTCTCGCTGCGCCTGACGTCTTTCCGCCGCGCGGAAGATAGCCCGAGGCCGAACTGGCGGTTGGTGGGGGCGATGTCTTTCGCGGGCGTCCGTGGGGCCATCACGCTCGCGGGCGTACTCACGCTCCCGCTCGCCATGGCCGACGGGACGGCGTTCCCGGGTCGCGATCTCGCCATTCTCCTGGCAATGGGCGTCATCATCCTGTCGCTGATCGCGGCATCGATCGGACTGCCGTTGATGATGCGGGGGCTGGAGATGCCGGCGGAGCCATCGCGCGATGCGGAGATCGAAGAAGCCCGGAGAGCGGCCGCCGAAGCCGCGATCGCCGAGATCGAGCGCACTCAGCACCAGCTTGCCGAGGGGCGAAAGGATGCCGACGCCTATGTGAACGTCGCTTCCAGGTTGATGGACCTCTATCGCGAACGGATCGACAATCGCTCGAGCCTGCCCGAGGCGATGGCTTTTCTGCGGCGCGATGAGCGCATCGAGCGCGATCTTCGCCTTGCCGCGCTGAAGGCGGAACGCGGGGAAATTTTCCGCCGGGTTCGTCAGAGCGAATTGGGGAGCGAGGCGGCGCGCAAGCTGGTGCGGGAGCTCGACCTGCAGGAGGCCCGTCTGGCAGGGTGATGCCAACGACAGCCGGCAGGCACGGCGCGGCCGCGAGCTTTGGTTTCGGGACAAGGAAAAAGCCCCCGCTTGGGTGAAGCGGGGGCTGGGAGAGTTCGAACTGCCGTTTGCGTCAGCTCGCGAAGGCATGTTCGGCGGAGGACTGGCCGAGGCCGGCCTCGGCGCCCTGGGTGGCGGGGCCGGCGGTCTCGTCGGCGCCGGGCAGCGGCGGCAGGCCCTCGTCGGCCTTGGGCGCCATCTCCGCGGCGAGATCGCGGCGACGCGTCGGGCGCGACCAGACGACGTTGTAGCTGCCGTCCTCCTGGCGGAACGCCGACACGTAGAGCGGCGCGGCCAGGCTCGGGTCCTCGATCTTGCCGTTGAGGAACGCCTCGCCCGTGCCGTTCGAGAACAGCTCGAACAGCGCACCCACCTGCACCCACGCCCGCGACGCCGACAGCGCCAGAACCTCGAACTTGGGCGCCTTGGGATTGGCCGAGTGCACCTCGCGCAGCGCAACCGTCATGGCGATCGCCAGCGTCGCGATCTTGCCGACGAAAATGCCGGCGTCATTCTGCTTGATCGAACCGATGTTCATGGGAAAGTCTCCTGAAAGCGGTCTCGAACACCGTGTCCGAGCCACCTTCCTCCTTCCCCACTCCCCTCCTCGGCCGTTCGGCCGAGCAGGCGCGCAAGCGCCCATCCGAGCGCCGCAAAAGCGGCCTCGGGTCGAAACGCGTTGGGCGCTGGTGTTAGTTTATCGAGCCGAAGAGACGCCTCTTGGCCGCTGCCTGATGCAGGCCGTCCTTGACGCCGACCGTGGCGTTCATGTCCGCCGCGAGATCGGCAGCCAGCGTCTCGGGAATATCGGCATAAGCTTCGACCACCCTGATGGCGATCTCGGGGCTGAGCAGCTCGCCCGGCTCGGTGCCAAGCCAGATCGTCGCCTCGCCTTCTTCGGGTTCCTCATCGGTCGGCGTGAATATCTGGGCGAAGAAGGTCTGAAGGGGTCTGTCCCAGCCAACCACCGCCTTGATGACCCCATTCCCCGGTCTCGGTTTCAGTTCGTAGCGGCTCATGTCTGGCTCCGACGAATGCGATGATCGACGTGGCGGGCCGCGCCCTCGGCGCTGCGCAGCGCCTTGCGGACCGCGGCGGCGGCGCGCGGGGCGCCGCTCTGGGCAAGAAGGTGCCGCGCGCTGCGAAGCTGGTCAATCGCCTCCCACACGGCGTCGCGGTCTGCCCGCTTCGCGGCTCTGATGGGTCGCATGGGATTGGTCCCTTCGAGATTGATCAGGATGCCGGCGACGCCGGGACGGTTTCGATGCGGACATCGATGGCGTTCCTGCCGATGATCGCTGAGAACTGGCGCCCTTCGGGAACGAACCATTGGGCGCGGTAGGCGATGATCGCCCGGAGCCGCTCCACCAGCGCCGCGTCGTCTCCAAGCAACAGTCGGGTGGCCATTTCTCTGGCATCGAGCAGGAAGTGATCGTTCTGCGTCTCCCAGCTATCGGCGTCGCGATCGTCGCTCGCGCAGAAGCATGAAGCCTCGAGCAGGTCGACCAGCTCGTCCGGGGATATCGCGCCGCGCGCGGCGAGAAGGACGTTCGCTTCCTCGAAACCCCAATGATGCGCGTCGTCATACTCGATGACGACGGGAGCCGCGACGGTCAGCGTCTCGGTTCTGGCGCCCCCGATCTCGACCACGAGATCGAGGCGGTCGACCGTCCCGCATTCGAGCCCGGACAGGGTCTCGCTGTCGAACAGATGGCGGGCGCCGTCGCGTTCGATCTCGAACCGAAGCGCTGTGATCCGGGGGAGTGCATCGTACCAGCCATATCCCGCCATCGCGTCGTCCGGATCGGCGAGGGAACCTTGGAGGCGGCCGTCGCGGGCGAGCGCGAATGCCGCGCATTGTTCGAGCGGCGCGCCGAAATTCTCCATGAGGACGAGATTGTCCGCCGGGATCAGGCCGGAACCCTCGCGTCCGCTGTTGAGATCGGCCGTCGCCGGGGTCCAGCCTCGCAGGAGCGCCGTCGCCTCGGGAAGATCGATGCCGAGATTCCGGGCCTCGGTCCATTGGGCGAAGGACAGGCGGTGGCTGCCGAGAGATGCGATGTGGCGGAAGATGGTCTTGCGGACCAAGTCGCGGAGCGCTTCGAGCGCGGCGCTCTCGACCATTTCGGTCCGGGCTGGCAGCACAAGCTGTAGCGCTGGGGCATCGATGATGTCGACGCGCGCCCACCAGCTGCGATCCTTCTCGTCAATCGAGGGCAAGGCGCAGGGGACGGTGAGGCCGTGGAAGTTGATGCGCGGCTGGTAGTGAGTGGAGCGCGCCCCGTTATAGAGGCCGATGCGCACGCCGCCGGTCTCAACCGTGACCAGGGCGTCGGCGAGCCAGTCCGATTGGGCAAGCGGCGCGCCGTTGAATCGGATCGGCGTCGGACAATAGCGTGCGGCCGCGTTCGCGCTGGCCTCCAGGGATTTCGCCCAGTCATCCTGGAGTGGGAGACGGATCTCGGTGCCGAAGCGATGATCGCAGCGATAGACCGGGATAGGACCGCCCGTTTCCCAATCGCCGGGCGCGATCGAGATCCGCCAGGCGTCTCCGCCGGCGCGCGGACGGGACCGGATTTCGACATGGCGCCCGGCAAGGCTGAACACGCCCATGCCGGCAGGATCTTCACGGGCCGCGATATCCTCATCCCATCCCGAGCGCCCGAGCGCGAGAATGACCGCGGGATCGGCGATCCCCGCGCCGTCGTCGGCGATGACGAGCCACTGCCGATCGTCGGCTTCGGCGACATCGAGGTCGACGGTCGTCGCGCCGGCGCGGCGCGCATTCTGGATGAGCTCGGTCAGTATGGAACCGAGCGTATTATTGAACAGCCTCGTCACCTTGGTGATCGCTGCGGGATCGACCTGGCTGTGGACGACGGTGGGAAGGGGCATCGGGGTCTCCTCGGCAAGAGCGAATGGCCCCCTCCCCGCCCTTCTCTCCTTTCGCTCGGGGCTGCGCGTCCACGGGCGGCGGTGGCGCGGCTGTCAGGCGCAACGGCGCTCCTTCTCGGCCGGTGTCTCGATGTGGACATAGCGCTTGCCGGCCCGGCGGCGCTTGCGGATGCGGCCATCGACGAAGGCCTTGGCCCAGCGGTCGGCTTCGTCCACGCGGGCGGCGATGGCGCACTCGTCGGCCTGTTTGAACATCGTGTAGGCCAGCGCGTATTGCGCGCGCTCCGGCAGGCTGAGCAGTGTCGCGCTGATCGGCAGCGCGCTCTCGTAGAATTCGAGGATATGGCGGCCCCCGCCGTGGTGCATCAGGATGGCCAGGAGGCCCTTGTTTCCGGGACCGGTCGGCCGCGCGATCTGGATGTCATGCGACCCGTAGGTTACCCCGACCTGGGACGCCCCGCCCTCGCCGCGATGGAAGACGCGGTCCTCGCGGTTCGCCAGGGGATGGGCGAGAACCTCATAGCCATCGAAGCTATCGACGCGGCGGATGCGGTTATGTCCGATGACGGTCATGACAAAATCTCCTCATGCCCCGGGGCGCAGGCCACCGGGGTTGGATGGGCACGGAAAGTGGTGGAGTGGCCGGCAGGGGTTCAGTCACCGCGCGGCAAAGGGATCGGGACGGCTTGGCCACTGGCGAGGTTGATGAAAGCGCCGGCGTGCCCGATCGACCCGCGGCCGAGAAGGTCGAACAGCAGTGCGAGCGCGTGGCTCGCCAGCACCCGATTGACGAACAGGGACTGACGTTCGAGCGCCTCGGCGACCGAGCAGGACGGGGCATCGTCCTCGGCCAGGGTTTCGTCGGCCAGCTCGGGAAAGGCCTCGAGGACAGTTGGCAGGCGCGCCTTGACGTTGCCCTTCGGACGGCATGGGCAACCGATCAGATATTGTCCGTCGCTGGCGCGATTGCCGAGGTCCATCCAATAGGTCGGCACGACCCTGCCGTCGCTAAGCGCCGCGCCGAGTGCCCGGCGCGCCGAAGCCGTGTCGACGCACGTGATGAGGATGTCGGTCCCTTCCGTATCGACGGCATCGGGCGCTCGGCCATGAACGGCTTTCCAGCCCAGGCCGTGGGCAAGGTTGATCCGCTCGGTTAGCGTGCGCGCCTTGGAGTTGCCGAGATCGCAGCGATAGAAGGGCTGGCGACCGAGATTGGCCTCGGTCACAATGTCGTCGTCGACCACGGTGACCGCGAGCGAACGCGAGGAGATCGCGCGGAGAGCCGTGTCGAGCGAGGCAAGGCCCATTAGCATCTGAGCGCCGTTTCCACCGCATCCCACGAGGAGGATGCGGATCCCGCGATTGTCGAAGGTGGCGGGAAGGAAGTGGCGCTGGAGCTTGTCAGGCTGCATGGGGAATCTCCCGAAAATGGGCTGCGCGGCACGGCCAGGAACATCCCTCCGGCGCAGAGCCTGGCGGCCATGACCGGACCCGCCGGGTGGTCGAGCCGGCCGACGACGAGTGAAATCTTGGTGGCATGGGCATCGTCAGCATCGTCGGTCGCGCTGAAATAGGCCGGACCGCGCCCGTGACTGTGCATGTCGCAGACGACATGCCAACTAGGCTCGCAGGCCGGGGGCCGGTAGACGAGGCGCGTCGGCGTCGCTTCATCGATCTGCGGAAAATGCACGGTGAATTCGGCCGTCGCCTCGTTCCACAGGATGAAGGCGGCTGCCTCGTTGGGCAGGGCGGCACGGAAATGGTCCAGGACGGCCGCGAGATGCTCACCCGGGACCCGGCCGCAGCGCAATTCGGCCTGGGGGTCGCCCATGCTGCCATAGGGGAGATGGGCTGCGAATGGCGGCGACAGAGGCGCATCAAGCGCCAGCCAGGGACGACGCAATATGAGCATCGCCCCATCGGCCCCCACGGCGAGCCCGTGTCCGGCCCGACTGCTGCGAAGCGCATCGAGCCCAGGCGATCGGCCTATGGGCGGAACAGGATAGCAGGGAACGGCGGCGAGCAGCGCGGCCGCGGTCGGATCATCGGCGAGCATGGTCATCTCCCGGCAGCCGCTGAAATCAGTCGGCCGACCGTGATCGCGTCGGCCGGCGGGCGCGCCTGTCGCAGACGGGCGGCGGGATTGAAGGGCCTGAGGCGTCGGACCGGGAAACGACTGGCCCCGCGCGCGGCGAGATCGTCCCAGAGTCTGACGAGGCCGCCCTTGCCGGTCACCGTCCATTCCTGTCCGGGATTGGGGTGCGTCGACCAGGAGTCGAACACGGCCCGTTCGAACTCCGGGATTGCGGCAACGCCGAGGGTTTTCGGCCTCGGGATATTGCCCCAGCAGAGCCGCCCTTCGATGAAGACATTGAGAATGGGCGAGTGCAGCACCGGCGTGTCAGCCACGGGGCGCTCGCTGGCCGGCAGCGCGTAGACCCCGAGCCCCGCGCGCGTGGCAATGAACAGATGCGCGGGATAGGGCACCGCGACCGTGGTGCGCCGCGCCAGCGCTCGAAGACCGTCGGGCGGCGATGAGAGCGCGAAATAGGCGGGGCGAACCTGTGCCGGCGTCCACCATGCGAGAACATCGGGATGGGAGACCAGGACGGTGTCGGGCAATATCTCGGGGATAGCCGTGCGGCCCAGCGCCTCGGTCCACTGGCGCAGCTGCGCACGCGACAAGGGAATGCCCGCAGCGATCGTGGGGCGGCCGTCTCCATCGAGCTCGACGGCGTGCATGCTGGCGAACGCCGCCACGTCGTTCCTGGGCGCGCCATAGGCGTTTGGGGTCCGGGACGTTCCGGCCTGATAGAGCAGGATGGCGTTGGTCAGGACGAGACCGCCGCCGGTGGCTTCGAAGTGGCTGCTGTGATCGGACATGGGGGCCTCACGGATTGGGTGGGTCGAGACGGACGAGATCCTGAGCCGCGAGCAGGAACTGGACGCCGAGCCTGAGGCTCGCGAACCAGGCGTCGATCCGGCTCACTTCGGGCAGCGGGCAGAGGCCGCAGAAATCCATGAAGCCCATTTCCATGCCGTGGCGCGCGACATCGTCGAGTTCGCGGGCGAACTCTTCGAACGGAACGAGCGTCAAGGGCGGAAGGGACGAGCATTCCTCGATGCCCGGCACATATTCGTAGAGGGCGTCGCTATCGAAGTGCCAGGCATTGCGGTCCGAGGCGAGGTGTTCGAGCGCCTTATGCGCGTCGCGAAGCCGGTGCAGCGCCTGCGCCAGCTCTTTCGGGAGGCATGCGGGCTTCGCTGCGTTCGCGCCGATCATCCAGTCGGGACGGCGCGCGTTCATTTCCGAGGGGAGCGTCTGTTCCTCGATCTCTTCGGCGCTGAGACCCTGATAGGCGGCCAAGCTCCGGCGCGCGCTCTCGTCGTCGATCTCGCCGTCCCAATAATACATCGAGATTTCGTCGAAGAGGTCTTGGTAGCCGAAGACCGGAAGGGCGGTGCCGAGCGTCTCCCCGAGGGCCGCATAGGCGGCGGCGCGCCAGGGGATGGGAGCGTCGCCGGTTTCGATCCAGCCAAGATCCAGTTGGCCCAGGGTCTCGCAGACAAGGGCGATCGCGGGCGGATTATCGTCTTCGCCGACGAGGACGGCGACCCGCAGATCGACAAGCTCGATCGGCTCCAGGATTTCGAGAACCGCGGCATTGAAGACCTGCTCGATGCGCTTGCGGGCGCCGACGCGCGTGTACCGCTTGGAGGTTGCTTCCCGCGCGGACACCCAGCGGCCCATCAGCTTGTGGTGATTGCTGAGCGGCTGATCGAAAGTGGCGGGGATGTCGACGGACAGCGCGACCGACCGCCCCGCGAGATCAACCGAGTGGGGCGAGCCTGAGGCCGGCGGGGGGCTGAAGCGGCTCCGCCGCTTCGCCTTTGTGATTGGCAGGGTCGAGGAGGATCCGCGCGTGGAGGGCCTGGGCCTGGGCGCTGCAGGGAGGCTGGGGGAAGCCGGTCGTGTTGCCATCGTCGTGCTCGATCCATTCGAGGAGCGTCTTGCGCGGAGCGGCCGGAATGGCCGCGCTCTGGGCGGGCGGCATGTTCAGCCCTTGGTGCCGACGGCGCGCCGATATTCGATGAGGTGGGCGTTGCCCGACACGCCGGCATCGACGATCTCGGCGTTGAGAATCGCCGGGAAGAGTGTCGCATGGTAGGAGCGCAACGCTGCCGGTTCTTCCGCGAGATGCGGCGGGACCGGGAGGTCGATGCCGTCGTATCGGTAAGTGCGGGTCAGGAGGTTGATCTGCATGATGGGCCTCTCGAATTGAGATGTTGGGCAAGTCGATGAAGGTCAGTCCCAGAGGCTGGCCGGTTCGTCCGCCTTGGCGTCGGCTGGCGGAGCGGCGGGGTTCGCAGCTTTTGCGGGACTCGTGGGCGCGGGCGTCTTCGGCGTTGCCGCCTTGGCCTTCGCGGCTTCGGCGGCGGCGGTGCGGGCCGCTTCGGCTGCCTGGCGTTGCTCCTCGAGCTGGTCGGCGAGCGTCTTGCGAGCGGCGATGAGCTGGCCGAGCGCACCGTCTTCGCCCTTGGCTAGTTCGGCGTCGATTTCCGCGGCGCTGGCGGTGAGCGAGATCGGGCGGGTTTCGCCGGTCTCGAGCTTGTGCGCGGCGCCTTCCTGCCTGCGGGGGATCACGGTCAGGGTGACGGTATCGTCCGGGCCGGCGACGAGATCGAAGCCGAGCGAGTAGCGCGCGAGCAGCGGGAGCAGGTTGGTAATCAGCATGGGGGCGCTTCCTTCTATGTGAGTGTTCGGGGGGTCAGGCGGCGAGTTCCGTGATCGCGGCTTCGGTCGGCGGCGCGGCCTTCACCGGCGGCGGTCCGTATTGGCCGTCGAGCGTCATCGAACTGGGGAGGCGTCCGGCCCAGTCGAAGCCGGGCCGGCCCAGCATGCCGGCGATGAGGTCGGCCTTCTTGGCGGTGAGGAGCTTGGCGAAGCCCTTTTCGCCCATGTGTGCGACGAGGCCGCATTCCTGGGCGATGAACTTGAGTTCATCCTTGGTGTATCGCTCGAGGAAGGCCTTATCGACCTGCCAGACGTCGCGCAGGTCGACCGCGAAGGCCCGGGCGAGGTCGGCGACATGCCCGAAGGTGAGCACGTCCTTGGCATAGGCGGCGCCGACGGCGGACAGCACATTGGCCGCCTGCGGCTCCGAAAGGGCGCGGATCTCCGCGATCTTGTCGCCATAGGGAAGATCCGGGAAGGTGGCGCCGACCAGGATGCCGGCACGCGCCTTCAGCGTTTCGGCCTTGATCTGGGGAAGCGTGCCCGACATGGCGGCGACGAGAATGGCGGTGTGGGCCTGGACGGCATCGGCCGCGAGCGCCCGGGCGACGGCGGTGCGCCACTTCGCCTCGCGCAGGTCGCTGGTACGGCCTGCGATCGATTTGACCGTGACAGTCGGCTTGTGCGCGGCGGAGCCGCCGCTCGTCGAAGGGAGCGGGGTCTGCGGAGCCGGGGCGCGCGGTTCGGCGCGGGTGGGAGCTTCAGTGCGATCGCCCGGGTTCGCATCAGATCCGCCTTCGGTGTCGTCGAGGACGTCATCCTCGTCGTCATCGCGCTCGTCATCCTGCGCATCGTCAGTGGAGGGCGGAGCTGCAGCCCGTTCCGCCTTCTCGGCACGCTCCTGCTCCTCGAAGCGGATCGCCTCGGCGGTCTGGGTCTTCAGTTCGAAGCAACCGGGATTGGTGCAGTGTCCGTCGTCGACGTGGGTCTCGAACAGGGTTCGCTGGGAGGCCGAGTTGAACGGACAGGTGGTGCACTCGGTCTTGTCGAAGCAGGCAGCGGCGAGGTTCTGCGTCACCCGCATCAGCAATTCGCGAGTCTTGCCGACGTCCAGCCCGGCGGCGAGAATGGTCTCGAGGGCCTTGTCCTGCTTGTCGCCGGGTACGGCCGCCAGCAGCTCGGCATGGCCGACCTTGATCCGGCGTTCGTCGAGCGCGAGCTTCACGGCATCGGAAAGCTCGGCGAGCGCCAGGCGCCGATCGAGCTTCGCCCGGGACCAGCCAAGCCGTCGGGCGGCCTCGGCGCGATCGTTCTGGCAGGCCGCGAGATAGCGGACGGCGGCGTCAGCCTGCTCGGTTTCCGACGGATCGTCGCGGTCGTCATTCTCGGCGATCGCGGCGTCCAGCGCCTCCTGGTCCGTCATCTCGCGGATGATGACAGGCACTTCGCCATCGGGGCCGTAGGCTTCCAGACCGGCGCGGTAGCGGCGCTCGCCGGCGACGATCGCATAGACCTCGCCCTTGGGACGCAGGAGGATGGGCTGCAGGATTCCGCGCAGGCGGATCGAGGCGACAAGCTCGTCATGCTTCTTGCGGTCGAAATAGCGGCGCGGATTGTCGCCCTTGGTGATGAGGGAGAGCGGCAGCGTGGCGCGGATCGGTTCGGCAGGGGTCAAGGCTGGTCTCCTCGGGGATTGGGGAAGGCAGGGTCCATCGAGCCCGCGCGCTCTCGGTCGGCGAGCCTGAAGCTCGCCCTCCCCCTCCCCTCTCGCTGCCCGGAGGGCCGGCGAGCCGATGCGCTGATTTTCATGGGGAATGGGGCTTGAGGGCTCGCTGGCGCTCAGTAGTCCTCGGCGAGCATGACGGTGAGGACGCGCCGCGTGATCGAGGCGTCCGCCGGGTCGTCGGAGCCGAACTCGAGCGCCATGTCATAATAATCGATCTTGAAGAGGACCCTCTGCCCCTGCAGGTCGAAGGCGCCGAAATCGCGCTCGGGCCCGTCGCCGGGCTTGAACGCATAGCGGCGGACCGCCGCGAGCAGTTCGGCCTGCGCGAGCACCTCGGCGATGCCTTCGCCCTCGCCGGACAGCCGGGCAAGGCAATTGCGGGTGACCATGATGCGGGCATGGGCATCGAGGCCCTGCCGGCAGCGATCGTTGAGACGGGCGATCCGTTCGGTGGCGGGAATTGTCATGCGGCCTCCAGCAAGCCGGCGTTGAAGGTGTCGAGCCACTCCGCCATTGCCGGTCGTTCGGGGAGCGGGACATGCGCGGCGACGTCCTGAAAGCGGATGAGGTCGGCGGGCGCATCGCGGATGATCGCGTCGATGTCGGCTGCGGGGAGCAGCTCCTCGGCGCGGATGAAGTCGGTCATTCGGCCGGGTCTGGTCGAGGTAGACCGGCGCCACAGGCCTTCGACGGTACGCAGGCGCGGGGCCGCGCGGGCTTCGACCAGGACGATGAGCCGAAGGCACCAGGCCGGTAGCGCCCGAACCTCGTCCGGCTTCATGGCGCCGCAGATGAATTATGTCGCCATTGAGACGATCCATTCCCTTTGACGGGATAAGGATATTGTCCCATTATCGATCGGGTCGGGGCAATAAAATGGAAACGCCCAGTGTCATGTCGAGGGTTCAGTGCATCTTTTCCCGTTCGATCCTTGGCTCGGCGTCGAGCCTATACTTCTTGATGGGACGATGATCCGGCCTGCGCTTGATGACTCCATAAAGCAGGACGCAATCAAATACTTACCCGAAACAAATCTCCCTTCTCTCCTTCATTCCGACGGAAGCCCCGTTGTAGAAGTCAATTCGTTCATCACGTTCCTGCGATCCGATGGCGTGTCCCTTGCCAGCGCAGGCCACTATGCTCGAGATCTTCAGGTCTTTGCCCGTTACCTGCGGGATGCGCGTTCAAAGTCGTTACTCGACGCATCGAGTGCCGACGTAGGGAAATATCGCAGCCTTCGGCTCGAAGGGCCGGGCGAGCTCCGACTATCGGGATCGTCTTGGAAGCGCACCTCTGCGGCGCTAACGCGGTTCTATCAATGGGCCGCCAGCGAGGACGCAGGACTGATATCAGTTGCGCCGAAAACCAGATTCCGCCGTGATGGCGCGGTTGCCGAAGATACGATCCGCATGATCCCGCTCGAGGATTACGTTCTGTTCCGAGACCAAGGCCTGCTCGGTGGGGGTTACGCGAACGGCATCACTCACCGGCGGAATCCGATGCGCGATGCCGCGTTCGCCGAGCTGCTTGTGACGACAGGGGTTAGGCTCGAAGAAGGCGCAAGCCTTCTGATCGGTGAGCTTCCGACGACGAACGCCCGCGTCTTTCACGGCTGTCGCAGCACCATGATCGACCTGCCCGCCAGAATCACCAAAGGGCGCAAACCTCGATCAGTGCCGTTCCCGAGGCGGGTAGCCAGTAACTTCATCGACGCTTATATTCGCGAGGAGCGGAGCCAGTTGGTCGATCGCTGGCGACGCGCGGGTGGGGTCCGGACCATGCGGCAGCCGCTCATCGGCACGCTTGCAGGCGGGCAACGCGTTTTGATCAAGGGCGAGCGGCGCCCTCGATCACTGGCGACTCTGCGCATCGACGAACGACGCAACCTCCTATTGCTGCCCGGATCGGGCGCACCATTGGAAAGTGCGCAGCCGGCAGCATTGTGGCTGGCGCAGGACGGCCAAGCCCTCACCCCCGCGGCATGGCAGTCGATATTCCGGCGTACCAGCAAGAAGTTGTCGGAGGACATGGGCTGGGACCTACACGTATCGCCCCATACCCTCCGGCATACCTTTGCCGTCTACTGGCTTACACACCTCGTCAAAGCGGAAGTGATGAGGCTCGACGATCGATCTGTCCCGGATCGAACCGAGGAAATCTACATGAAGGTTGTCAGCGACCCCTTGCGCCGGGTCCAGCGATGGCTGGGTCACGCCAGCGTCCTGACCACTGAAAAATATCTCACCTACCTCGATGAAGCCTTCGAAATCGTAGATCAGGCGGCCGAGGCGCTGGACTCTCGTCTGATGGGCTTCTTCTAGCAGTGGGTCGCCCTCGCCTCTCGTTCCGCGATTTACCTCCGCAGCAGGATGAGGAGCCGCGAGCCGACGCGATCGTAGCCTATCATCATCGTGACGGTGTCGGGCGCGAAATGACCTGGTTGCTGCACGAGGTGGGGAACGAAGGCCTGGGTCGCGATCTTGCCTTGTACCTTGGGCCGATGATGAACGAGCTGTTCGCCGGCCTGGCCGTCCCGAGTGTCGAACAGTATCGACAGAGCTGGATCCCGCTCGGGAAACATCTGTCCTCCAGCGGGCGCCTCAACGGGGGGCTTCGCGTGATCACGGCCGCTGACATCGATGCCTGCGACGTTCGGGGTCAATACTCCCGGTTCCGTTGCCTTGTTCACGGCCTTCGCGCGATAGACGAACGAAACCCTGATCTGCTTCGTCCGGATCTGAAGGCGCGGATCAACTTCACGAGCCGGCACAACGGAACGGCATTACGGCCCCGCGAACCGTTGACACCGTTCGTCGCTCGCGTCCTGAAAGACGCCGCTGATCGCAGCGTGGTAGCTACACGCGAAAGGATCTTGTCGGGCCGCGAGCAGATCGAAGCTTTGCGAAACAAGCCGGAGAGGAGCCGCTTTGAGAATGTGTTCCTGAGGGTCGCCGACGGCACGCGCCCCGCTCGAAGCGAGTTCGACATGTTCAAATATCGCAAGGTTGCCATCGCCGCGGCCAGCGATCTTCTCGTTCTGACCCTGCCTGATGCGATCTGCTTCATCATCGCCATCGCGCTCCGGGTCGAAATGCCGATAGAATGCCTGCGGACCCTGCGGCGCGACTGCCTGAAGAACCCCGCGAGAGGGTACGTCTCCATTGAATACACAAAGGGACGAGGCGGCCCCCGCGCGAAGATCAAGCGCGAACGCGTGCGTGATGGTGGAATTAATACGCCCGGCGGACTCGTTCGCCTTGCCCTCGAACTATCCCGACCCGCCGCCGAGCGAATGGCCGATCGAGGGGACCCGAATGCGGATTACCTGTGGGTGGGCTTCGTTGCAGCCGGACTGCCGAGCTGGCGGCGGTTCAGCCTTTCTACCCACAACTTCTATGCCGCGATCAGGAGCCTTGGGCTCGTCGACGAAGCGGGCAAGCCGATAACCAAGATCGTTCCCGCCCGGCTAAGGAAGACGGTGAAGCGGGACAATTACTTGCGCCACACAGGCCACCTTCGGCGCTTCGCGAGCGATCACTCGAAGCCAGTTGCCGCTCGGCATTATGCCGCGGTGGACGGGCTTCGAGAAGAGCATGCACGCTCGGTAGCGGTCGCTGAAGGTCAACTGTTCGACATGGCGATGATGCCGTTGGTCCTGCCACCGAAGGAGGAAGTCAGCGCGCTCGCATCCGGCCTCTCGATCGGAAACCAAAAGCTCGACGCAGGCGCGGTCGCGTCGTTGGTCTCAGGCGATGCCGATACGTTCCTTGGCATGTGTTCCGGCTTTTGGTCGAGCCCTCTTGGGCGGAACGACAACGGCTCCTGCGCCACCGCGTTCACCGGCTGCCTCCATTGCTCGAATGCAGTGTTCACCGCACGAAAACTGCCTGCATTGCTGACCTATCTGACATGGCTAGCTGAACGGCGCGCCGTCATGACGGAAGCGGAGTGGCACGAGCGCTACAGCGCCGACCATAATCGAATTATGGTACAGATACTCCCCGTGTTCGACGCTGGCGATATCGAACAGGCTCGGTCCACGGCGGAAAATGCCGCTGTGGCGCCAGCGCTGCCGCCACATCTTCAGCGGGGCTGAACATGCGTCGGGTTCTGGAACGTGCCGAAGCATCTTGGCGGATTGACCGTTCGGCATTGGTGATTCCGCCCCAGATGGTCGTGAGTGGCCGTGAGCAGCAGAATATCTCTCTGGTCGGGGACGATAAGTGGCTGCTCGAATGTGCCATCGCGCGGCCGACAAAGGCCCATGAAGCCTGTATCTGCTTCGGTCGGATCGCCGATGCTGATGAGCGGGAGCTCATACGAGAATACCTGTTCCTGTCTTTAGAGCGGTTTTCGATCAGTCCGGATCATATCCACACGACTTGAAGTAATTGGC